>CASEGC010000044.1 GCA_949287365.1 uncultured Parabacteroides sp. | reverse complement strand
TTCTCCACGAGGCGTTGCATCACGATGTTGTCGCGGTGCGTGTCGACGCGGATGTTGTCGCGCCGGCCGAACGCCCAGCGGAAGCACGCCTCGCCGATGCCGGGGCACTTGCCGCTCGACGCGAGGCGGTGGACGACGCCGTAAGGCTCGTCGTTGAGCCACGAGCCGTCGTAAATCTTCAGGTAGGTGGGGTCGACGCCCTCGATATAGCAGAAGGTGCCCACGGCGTCGCCCTCCTCGTCCTCGCAGACGAAGCAATGCCCCGCCTCTATCTCGCCGCGCATCAACGCCTCCGAAGGGTAGCCGTTGACCCACTGCGTGGCGTTTCCGTGGGCCCGCATGAAGGCTTTCGCCCGCTCGAAGAGGGGCATCACCCGCGGCAGGTCCGCCATGTTCGCTTGTCGAATGGTTAGCATTTCAGATTTATGATTTATGATTTATGAAGAACGATCCACCGGCATACATATTATTATATATAGTTGAAACGCACGAACCTCCAATCAGAAATTTGAAATCACAAATCTGAAATCATAAATAATTTATGGTTGCCGCTGGAAGTCGGCGTCTTTCGTCCACTTAGGCATCTCGTCGTTATTGGCGATTACCAAGCCAATGGCAAACATCAGGTTCATATTCTCCATCGCTCCGTCGAAATCCCACCACGACTCATCATACTCGTCATTGGGTTGATGATACCGGTAAACCTTTGGTTTCGCCTCATGGCGGGCTTTATCGACATAATCATTTCCCGGACCAACCAATACCGTCGGCACCCCTTTCTTTACGAAATTAAAATGATCGGAACGGAAATAACCTCCTCCCGGATCTTCCGTGACAATCTTCACGGTACGCCCTTGCGCCGAGGCCATCGCTACCACCAGGGCATCCGTATCGGTCTTGCCGGCGGCACGCAAGAACACATCGTGTGTCCGCTCACGCGGAGCCGTTCCGTCAAAATTCAAGTTAATAGCGGTCTTCGACAAGGGGAACAACGGATGCTCGCAATAATATTGAGAGCCCAGCAAACCGCACTCTTCCGAGGTTACCGCCACGAATACGATAGAGCGACGGGGTTTCACGGGCAAGGATTGGTATTTTTTCGCCAGCAACATCAAGCTCGCCACGCCCGAAGCGTTATCGCTCGCACCGTTATAGATACTGTCTCCGTTGATTGGCGTTCCGATACCGAAGTGATCCCAATGGGCCGTGCAGACCACATACTCATCTTTCAAATCCGTACCGGGCAAGACGGCCGCCACATTATGCGACTCACCCACCGACATTTCCACGTTCAATGTCACCTTGCTTTTCGCTTTCATCGTGAAACTCTTGAAACCCGGTCTCTTCGCGGCGGCTATCGTCGCGTCGAAATCCAAACCGCTTAGCTCAAACATTTTCCGGCAAGCCTCCTCCGAAAGCCAACCTTTCATGCCCAGCGCCTCCGCATTCATCGTCTCCGAGCAGAGCGCGATATTATTCTGCACGTGAGAAGCCTGGCAAACCTTCCAGCCATAAGAAGCGGCCGCCTCGTTGTGCAACACCAACAAGCCCGCGGCACCTTGCCGTTCCGCCTCCTCGAATTTATATGTCCAACGACCGTAATACGTCATGTTCCGTCCCCGGAATAAAGAAGCGTCGTAGAAACCAGGATCGTTCACCATCGCGATCACGATCTTGCCTTTCACGTCCACACCCTCGTAATCGTTCCAATTATACTCCGGAGCATTAATACCGAAACCGCAAAAGACATATTCCGTCGTAGGAATCACCACTTTCTCGGTTCCCCGGTTCGTCCATACCACGATATCGTCCGAGAAACGCAAGTCCATCGAGCCTTTCGCGCATTTCACCCGAATCCTGTTTTTCTCCGGACGAGTAAAAGTGGATATTTCTTTCACCGGCTGGAAGTAGCTATCGCCATTCGCCGGAAGCAGTCCTAATTTCTTGAATTCATCCGCGATGTAATGGATGGTTTTCGTCTCATAAGCGGTCAATGGTTTCCGTCCGCCAAATTCATCCGAGCCTAACGTCTTGACACGCTCCTTAAAAAAGGCCAGCTCCTCCTCATAACTTTGCGCGATAGCGGATACGCTCATCGCCAGCAAGCACAAGAGCACAGAAAATAATCTCTTTTTCATATCTCTAATCCCAATTTAAATAACAAAATAAGATGTATAAACATTCCCAACGCGAAATTGGCATTTCTCTTTCAAAATAGCAACAATAAAAAAGAAAACGGCGAAGCTCACGCTTGGCCGTCTCTACATTTAACCGTTTTAAACAAAAAGAAAAAGTTAGTTAAGGCTTAGCATAAAAATACCTTACGTCTATTTACAGATTGAACAACGCCTTCTCGAAGGAAAGCGAGCAAATATAGAAAATCCGCTTCATCCCACCTACTCCGCGTTCCGCTTTTTTGCTATTTTTCACAGACAAGAAATGCTTTTGTGTTATCTTTGCAATCTCATTCATCCAACGGATATTAAAAATGGCAAACTTCTACGTGAACATATTGGGGTGCGGATCCGCCCTGCCTACGACTCGCCATTTGGCGACATCGCAAGTCGTCGACTTGCGCGACAAATTGTATATGATCGACTGCGGAGAGGGCACGCAAGTGCAAATGCGCCGTATGCGCATCAAATTCAGCCGATTGAATCACATTTTCATCTCCCACCTGCATGGCGATCATTGCTTCGGGCTTCCCGGCTTGGTCTCCACCCTGGGCATGCTGGGACGGCTCGGCGAGTTGGTCATCCATGGCCCGAAGGAAGTGGAAAGCTATATGCGCCCCGTGCTCCATCTTTTCTGTAAGGGATTCCCTTTCGAGGTGCGGTTTAACCCGATCGACCCCACGAAGCAT
>CASEGC010000043.1 GCA_949287365.1 uncultured Parabacteroides sp. | reverse complement strand
TACCTGACAAGAGAATTGGCGTCCACCATCACAAACAGATACAGACAACGCCTCGCCCTTGTTACAGACCACCAACGCCAAACTTCCATCCTTATTCTCGAAGGCGCTATAGATCAAATCCGAGTTCTCTCCTCCATTCGCACCTATTCTCGTAGCGCCAGGCTTAACGACTGAAGCCATATGCGCGATCACGTAATAATGTGAATTGCGAGTTACAACCGAATAGGTCTCCGGATCAATATCCACGGCACCATAGCAAGTCGCGCAAGCGCCCGGACCTCCATGAGGCCCCTGATCCGTATCCAACATCAAGTTCCAAAGAATAACCGCCCTACACCAATTATTCACTGTACCTATTCCCAACTCGGTCATATCCCTTAAAAGCGATTCTTCCAAATCACGTCCATTATTCCATTCTCCAATCGAAGCCTCGGAAAATACCAACTCCTTATCCGGCCGAACTTCATGAACAGCCAACAATTCCTCACGATCACCTCCATAATTATGGTAAGCGCTTCCGGCAAAATACCGGGCCGCCTCCTTATCCTCAAAAATTCGCAAGGGATACCGATATTGGTCGGCCATATTATCATAATTATAATTGTGGTCGAACGCATATATCTTAATAGCCGGATACTCCTTCGCCAAAAGCGGTCCCAGTGCGCTATTCACGAAATCACGCTGCTCTTTCCAGCCCATAAAGAGCGACGCCGAATTTCCCCGGTTCAAAGGCTCATTCTGAGGCGTAATACTATATATTTTGATGCCTTCTTTCTCGAACGCCTGAATCCACTTCAGGAAATAAAGTGCGTAATCATCATAATAATCCGGATTCAATTGTCCACCTGTCCAAGAATCATAAGGCTTCATGTTCTCCAAGCTCTCCACCTTCATCCATTTAGGGCACGTCCATGGCGTCCCCATAATCTTCAAGTCCGGATTAATCGCTAATATCTCTTTCAAGATCGGGATGATATACTCCGTCTCCTCTTTGGTCAAGGCAAAATTCTCAATACCTTCGGCATCACAACAGGTATAATCACTCAAAGAGAAATCCGAACAACCGATCGGGACTCGTACGTAACTGAATCCATACCGATCCGGCGAGAAGGTCTCCTCCAAAAAAGCTTTTCGTTTCTCCTGGGGCATCAACGAAAGATTATAAGCGGACGATCCCGTCACGGCTGCCCCAAAACCATCCAGCGACTGATAACGTACCTGTCGATCCAACCGGATCTCCAGTGCCCCCAGCAGTACCTTCTCGTCGCCGTCCAACGGAACCGTACTCTTTTCCAAATCCAGACTTCTTGATGTCGTTGTCGTATAGACCGTCACGCCATCCCGATCCCGCGCTTCCGTCCGGAAGCACGAGAGAAACACCAATATCGCGAATAATATCGTTCTCATAATAAAACATCTTAAGTTAAAAAAATCCCCGTTTATTGCTCCGTATTCAAAGGCATCCCGGATCTCTGAAAAAATTCTTCCTGCAACCGCCCCGTCACGACATCCGCCTTCACATCCTTAATGGCTCTCGCCAACTGGCCGCCTCGTGAATTAAGCACAAGTTCACCAAGCTCCGCTGTCGCCCCTTCCGATTGTCCCGCATAATGGTTTGGATACTGGGAATACCAAGAGATACCCGTATTCAAGTTTGGTAAATCAAACCGCCTCAAATTCTCTCCAGACTGGGTATTCACTTGATCCATCCGAACAAACTCCGGACAAATCACTAACATCTCACTTGTCTCAACCTCATCCGCATGTCCCCCTGTCGTACTCTTTCTCAAGGCCTTTATCCTTTGTTGCGTCTCTTCATCCTCATGTGCCTGAAACACATAAGTCACATAATCCCGTTTCGCCTCAAGCTGAACCTGCAGAAAATAGGAGAGCAATGCGTTATTTCCGCCATGCGTATTAACCAAAATAATTTTCTTCAACCCATTACGAGCGATCTCCCGACAAGTTTCATCCAAGAAATCAAGCATCAGCCGCATACTGTACGCTACCGTACCGGGTTGATGTTTTGCCTCAAAAATTTGTCCAACATACAAATCCGGAAACACTATAGCGTATTCCTGCTTCGCAGCCCGTTCACACATCTCACGTGCCCGGATCACGTCGGTGCCCAAAGGCAAATGAGGGCCATGCTTCTCTATAACACCAATAGGAATAACACAAACGCCATTAGCCCTCGTTACAGCCTCCCTAAAATCCGGAGAAGTCAGCTGGTCCCAAAATACAGGAAGCTCTCTCACTTTGCCTTCTTCCACTCTCACACCTTCTGTTGTCACCTCTTCCGTCTTGTCCCAACTGTTTCCAGCCAAGATAGAATGACTGGCCGTTACAGCCATACCAGCCCCTAAACCTTTCGCGATAAAAGTCCTTCTTTTCATAATAGATTACATCTTATTTAACATCAACAAATTATATAATTCTTACATCAAGAACAGCATATCAAATATTCTTCTCACACCCGATCATTTATTCTTCGGATAGTTCGGACTATACAACAAACTCTGGTCTCGTACAACTAATCTGCCATCGCATACAAAATCCGTACCTCTCTCCGACAAATGCTGAACCATCCTTTCGTACATATCCTTTCGAACTGAGGCGTAAGAAACATCATCAATACAATTATGTGTTTCATTCCTGTCCTTGCTCAAATCAAACAACTGCTCGGATCCATTATGGAAATTCCAAACATACTTGATCTTTCCATCCGTCAAGGCGCACCAATAATTATCGGGACTATAACAGGTAGAATGTTCCAAATCTATATATTGACGCCATTCGGGTTTGGGAGACTGAAGCAACGATAACAAAGACCGACCGTCCATATCCGGAGGGACAACACCTCCGGCCACGTTTATGAATGTCGGCAAAAAATCACGCAATTCCACAGGATATTCCAATCTGGCTCCCGCAGGGACAACAGTCTTTATGGATTTGGGCAATTTCAATATATAAGGAATATGCGTAGAACCCTCATAGGGATAAGTCTTTCGCCAATGATAATGGTCACCCATCATATCCCCATGATCTGATGTAAAACAGATCAAAGCGTTATCATACATTCCCTTCTCTTTCAAAGCCCTTATGATCTCGCCAATCTGGTCGTCAATAAACGTGATATTCGCATAATAATGCTTTTTGGAATGACAAGCATATTCCTCACCAAAATTAGCGAATGCGGCATCCGATGGCATATCTTCCACTTTTTTCAGTTCCGAATACCTGTCACACCAATCTCCCTTGGCGGGTTTCGGAATATCCACCTCCCGATACATATCCAGATATCGCTGAGGCGGATCATACGGACTATGGGGCCGGGCAAAAGAGACTTTCAGGAATAATGGCTGATCCGAATCATAATTACGAATCACCTCACAGGCCATCTTACCAGTCCAAGCGGTTGGATGAAGACGTTCCTCCAGCTGATATACCCCCGCGGAATGATCATTCCATCCAATTCCGGTCTTATCCGGGTCAGCACCTGGCGCCTGAACCTGGAACCATTTGCGATAGTCGCTAATAAAGTCCTTCGACTCCACTCTTCCGCTCTCATCCAACAAAGTCGCATGAAAGCCATGCAAATTCGTTTGGGGCGCCCAGTGCATCTTACCGATACCCATGGTATAATATCCTAGATCACGCAACATCCGTGGCATCTCATAATGATAGGTTTCCGCAACTTGTCCATAACCCAGCATGCCATGATGCCAGGGCGACATACCCGTCAACAATCCCGCACGGGCAGGCGTACTGCTTGGCGTTGATGAATAACCGTTAACGAACAAGACACCCTCTTGAGCCAATCGGTCCAAATGAGGTGAGCGCACCGCCTTGTTGCCCATACATCCTAAAGCATCCCCCCGTTGTTGGTCCGTCATGATCAACAAAATGTGAGGCCTGTCCGCTTTAGGGGCAGCAACAACCTTTTTCTCATCTAGAATCGGTCTCTCCTCCGATCCCGAAGACTTGTCCACCTGCCATGCCAGTCCCATCTGCAAGGTTGATTTAAGGAATGTCCTGCGTTGCATACTGTTCGAATTCTTGGTTTAAATTGATTAAGTTATGAAATTAAGAACAAATATATTTCTTTCCGTAAAGAATCGAGTAGGAGGTAAACACTAATCATAGGTGTTTATCTCCTATTTTCGTGTTTACCGACCTCTCACACCACCGTACGTGCCGTTCGGCATACGGCGGTTCCTATTTTGGGTGCCATTCAAGATACGAACCCATTAAGGTAGAATATCCTGCCTTTCGTAGGCTATCGTTACTTATCGCCACTTTCAATA
>CASEGC010000042.1 GCA_949287365.1 uncultured Parabacteroides sp. | reverse complement strand
AATCGATACGCTTGGCTGATCGTATTGCTGACGCTCTGCGTGGTGCCATGGGCGAAAGCCGCCGAGGAAAGCGAGGTGAACGTGCAGGAGATCGTTTTCTCGCACATCCAAGACGCTTACACGTGGCACATCACCGAGTGGAACGGTAAAGAGATCTCCATCTCGTTACCCATCATCGTTAAAGGTGAAGAAGGGTGGAAGATATTCCTTTCCAACCGTCTGCGTCACGGTGAGAGCTACGAGGGCTTTTACATCGCCCAAGAAGGTGATCACGCGGGGAAAGTAGTGACACGGAACAGCGCGGGCGAGGAAGTGCGTCCCTTAGATATTTCGTTGACAAAGAACGTATGTGGATTATTTATCAGCAGCGGGCTTTTGCTACTGATTATCTTACGGACAGCCCGCTGGTACAAGAAGCATCCAAACGAGGTACCACGGGGTTTCACGGGTATGGTAGAAGTTGTTGTCACCTATATCGAGGACGACGTAATCAAGAACTCGATCGGGAAGGAATACAAACCCTTCAGTAATTATTTGCTGACGGTATTTTTCTTCATCCTGATAAATAATCTGATGGGATTGATTCCTATCTTCCCGGGAGGAGCCAACGTGACAGGCAACATTACGACAACGATGGTCTTGGCGATTTGCACATTCTTGGCGGTCAATTTGTTCGGGACAAAGGCTTATTGGAAAGATATCTTCTGGCCCAAGGTGCCGATTTATTTGAAGTTGCCGTTGCCTATCATGCCGTTCGTGGAGTTCTTTGGCGTGTTCACCAAACCGTTCGCCTTGATGATCCGTCTGTTCGCCAACATGACAGCCGGGCACACGATCATCCTCGCCTTGACCTGTCTGATATTCATCACCGTGTCGATGGGCGTGGCCGTCAATATGGGTATGACGTTGGTTTCCATCGTGTTCTGCGTATTCATGAACTGTTTGGAGCTGTTCGTCGCCTGTTTACAAGCTTATATTTTCACCTTGCTGTCCGCCAACTATATCGGATTAGCGAAGGTGAAGGATTAAATAGTTTAAGTTATCAATTGAATTACAAAAACAAAATTAAAAACAAATCATTATGTTATCTACAATCTTATTACAAGCCGCTGGAATGGGAATAGCGAAAATGGGTGCGACAGTAGGTGCCGGATTGGCCGCGATCGGCGCGGGTATCGGTATCGGTTTAATCGGAAAAGGCGCCGTGGAGGCGATCGGCCGTCAGCCTTCCGCCGCCGGCGAGATCCGCACCTCGATGTTGATCATGAGCGCCTTGGTCGAGGGAGTCGCCCTGTTCGCGATTGTCGTATGTTTCTTGGGGTTGTTCCAATAAAATAACGAACCATGTCATTATTAACACCGGATTCGGGGCTTTTATTCTGGATGATCGTATCGTTCGGTATCGTCTTCGTGGTCCTCGCCAAATACGGGTTTCCCGTAATCATCAAGGCGGTGGACCAGCGGAAGGCGTATATCGACAACTCTTTGGAGACGGCTCGGAAGGCGAACGAGCAACTCGCCAACATCCAAGCCGAGGGCGAGCGCCTGCTTGCCGAGGCCAAGGAGAAGCAGAACGCCATCATGAAAGAGGCCCTTGCCGAGAAAGATCGGATTATCGAGGAGGCGCGCCAGAAAGCGGCTTCCGAGGCACATCTGCAGATCGAGGAGGCGACCCGGCGTATCCGAGAGGAGAAAGAGAAAGCTATTCGCGAAGTCCGCTCGGAAATCGCGGATCTGTCGATCGCGATCGCGGAGAAAGTGATAAAAGAGAAAATCAACCGGGATAACGAGCACAAGCAGATTATCGACCGGTTGCTGAATGAGGTATCGTTTAGTAAATCGTAATCTATGGATATAGGAACTATTTCTTCCCGATATGCCAAGGCGCTCTTCTCCTTAGCGAAGGATAAGGGAATGGAAGACCGGGTGTACGAGAATATGAGGACGCTGGCGGAAAGTTTCGCGGCGGAGCCGGGGCTGAAGGGAGCGTTGAGCAACCCCATCGTATCGGCCGCCGACAAGGAGCGCCTGCTCAAGGCGGCCGGAGGCCTCCAGGTGAGCGACCTCTACACGCGCTTCATCCGCTTGGCGCTCCGGCACAAGCGGGAGACGCTACTGCCGCTCATCGCCTATATCTACATCCGCCTGTACCGCACGGAAAAAAAGATCACGCGGGTACTATTCGATACCGCCGTTCCTGTGGATGAGGAGATCAAGGCTCATCTGGAAAAGAAACTAAAAGAAGAGACGGGAAGTACGATCGAGTTCTCCGGACGGGTGCGACCGGAACTAATCGGCGGTTTCCGGCTGCGCGTCGGCAACTACCGGATAGACGCCAGCTACGCGACGCGGTTGCGCGACATCCATGCCGGACTGCTCGAGAACCGATAAATAAAGAAGAGGAATATGACAGAACAAATAAAAGTAAGCGAAGTCTCCGCGATCCTACGCCAGCAATTGGAGGGAATCAATACCCGGGTGAAGCTGGAGGAGGTCGGTACCGTGCTGCAGGTAAGCGATGGCGTGGTACGTATCTACGGCTTGGACAACGCGGAGGCGAACGAGTTGCTTCAATTCGACAACGGAATGGAAGCGATCGTGATGAACTTGGAAGAGGACAACGTCGGCGCCGTGCTCCTGGGACCGACGGACCAGATTAAGGAGGGCGACACCGTGAAACGCACGGGACGCATCGCCTCCATCAACGTGAGCGAAAGCATGATCGGACGGGTCATCGACCCGCTGGGAAATCCGCTCGACGGGAAAGGCGATATCGTGGGCGAGACCTGCGAGATGCCGTTGGAGCGAAAGGCGCCGGGCGTTATCTTCCGCCAGCCGGTGAACGAGCCGTTGCAGACCGGCATCAAGGCGGTAGACGCCATGATACCTATCGGACGCGGACAGCGCGAGTTGATTATCGGCGACCGACAGACGGGCAAGACGTCCATCGCCGTCGATACGATTATCAACCAACGAAGCAATTACGAGGCGGGCGACCCGGTATACTGCATCTACGTGGCGATCGGGCAAAAAGGCTCTACCGTGGCGGCGCTGGTCAACACGCTGCGCGAGAAGGGCGCGATGGATTACACGATTGTCGTCAGCGCCACGGCTTCCGACCCGGCGGCGATGCAATACTTCGCCCCGTTCGCGGGAGCGGCCATCGGCGAGTATTTCCGCGACAGCGGGCGCCACGCCTTGGTGGTCTACGACGACTTGTCGAAGCAGGCGGTGGCCTACCGCGAGGTGTCGTTGATTCTGCGCCGCCCCTCCGGGCGCGAGGCTTATCCGGGCGATATCTTCTACCTCCACTCCCGCTTGCTGGAGCGCGCGGCGAAGATTATCAACCAGCCGGAGGTGGCCCGGCAGATGAACGACCTGCCCGACAGCATGAAGGACAAGGTAAAGGGAGGCGGCTCGCTGACCGCGTTACCTATCATCGAGACGCAGGCGGGCGACGTGTCGGCCTATATCCCCACCAACGTCATCTCCATCACCGACGGACAGATCTTCCTGGAGACCGACTTGTTCAACCAAGGCAACCGCCCGGCTATCAACGTCGGTATCTCCGTCTCCCGCGTGGGTGGTAGCGCGCAATTGAAGGCGATGAAGAAGGTGGCGGGTACGCTGAAAATCGACCAGGCGCAGTATCGCGAGCTGGAGTCGTTCTCCAAGTTCGGCGGCGATATGGACCCCGTGACGGCCTTCGCCATCGACAAGGGGCAGAAGAACACCCGCCTGTTGATACAGCCGCAACACAGCCCGATGCCCGTGGAGGAGCAAATCGCGATTCTCTATTGCGGCACGCGCGGCTTGCTGAAGGATGTTCCCTTGGACAAGGTGCACGAGTTCGAGGAGGCGTTCCTGCAAACCTTGCGTACCACGCATCAGCGGGATGTGCTGGACACGCTGCGGAAAGGTGTCATCAACGACGAGATCCAAAAGACACTGGAGGAGATCGCCGCGCGGTTATCGGCTTCCTATAAATAATGGCGTATGGCATCGTTGAAAGAACTAAAGCTCCGGCTCGCCTCGATCCGGAGCACGCAGAAGATTACCGCCGCCATGAAGATGGTATCGTCGGCGAAGCTGCACCGCACGCAAGCGCTGACGGGGCAGACATTAATCTACGCCAACCAGCTCGACACCATCCTGAGCGGGCTGCTCTCGGCGGAATGCGACCTGGAATCGCCCTACACCGAGCGGCGCGCCATTCGGCGGGTGGCGATTGTCGCCTTCTCCTCCAGCGCGGGGCTGTGCGGCTCGTTCAACGCCAACGTGTGGAAAGAGCTGTCGACGGCGATCGCGGCCTATAAGGAGAAAGGTATCGAGGTTCGCCTGTACCCGGTGGGGAAAAAGGTAGCGAACGAGTTGCGCCACGCGGGCGAGCCGTTCGTCGCGGATTTCATTTCCTTCGACGAGAGACCGACGTACGAGGGCGCCGTGGCGCTGGCCGCCCGCCTGATGGAGTCGTTCCTCGCCGGCGAGGTGGACCAAGTGGAATTGCTATACCATCATTTCAAGAGCACGGCGACGCAAGTATTGACACGCAAGAATTACCTGCCCCTCGCGCTGGAGGGCGCCGAGGGGGGGAACGCCGCGGCGGGTACCGATTACATCCTGGAACCGTCGATGGAGGCGCTGCGCGACTTGCTCTTCCCGAAGTTGCTGAACCTGACCATCTACACGACGATGCTCGACACGGCCACCTCGGAGCACGCCGCCCGCATGATGGCCATGCAGACGGCGAACGACAATGCGAACGACCTCATCCAGGAGCTCACGTTGCAATACAACAAGACGCGCCAGCAGGCCATCACCAACGAATTGCTGGACATCATGGGCGGTTCCGCCGCGTCTTAATCAGAAAGAAAAAAGATCTTTTTCCGCTTCTTGTTTGAAAGATGGCATGAAAAAGATCTTTTTTCTAATACTATATTTCCTATTATCAAAATGACATTTTTAACATTTTGTATTCTCAACTCCCGGAGAATCGATTTTTTCGGGCCAAAGTACGGCTTGCCCGCAAAAACGAGAAAAAAAATTCACAACGTATTGTTTTATAACCGAATGACCGAAAACAGCCTTTCAAAATAAAACGAAAAACGAGGTGAGATCCATCGGAAATGGAGCTTCCGCGGAAACATGACGTTGTTTTCCTTCGGACATAACAACATTTTCCCTCGGACATAACCGTGTTTTCCTTCGGAGATAAGGATATTTTCCTTCGGAGATAACCAAGTCCCGCTTCAAATAAAACTAAGTTTAGCCTGAAACACGAGCGTCTTTTCGAATGAAATGCCTCCCGCAGAAGACTTTTTCTCTCTATCTCGCGATTTTAGCCAAAATGAGATGTTAGCGAAAAGGGATAAATCCGATCTTATTGTCAACAATATGCCAAATATACTTACATTTACGATTTCATAAGGAAAATCTTGTGATTTACAAAAATTATATGTAATATTGCCCCATCAATAAAAAACAGGTAATAAATAAGAATTTACGGATCAATGAAAAATAGAGGATCTTCTTATTATACATGGGCATTGATGACCCCTTGGGGGGTTAGCATTTGATCACTTCATCGCGACAGGACGAAGCGAACGTTTGACGACTTCGTTCCATCAAACTTTTTCACTAAAATTTTAATTCCAGAGTCATAAACTTAAGCCGTAGGGCGCAAAGCCGCGGCTAACAATCATAACAACATGAAAGTATTGAAATTCGGTGGGACGTCCGTAGGTTCCGTGAATAGTATCTTAAACGTAAAGAAAATCGTAGAGTCCGTAGACGAACCGGTAGTGGTAGTAGTCTCCGCGTTGGGTGGGATAACGGACAAGTTACTCACCACCTCCGCTATGGCCACCAAGGGCGATCTCGCTTACGAGAAAGAACTCTCCGAGATCATCGCCCGCCATCTGGACGTGATAGATGGGGTAATAACGGATGACCGGACCCGAATTAAAACGCAAAAGAAGGTAATGGCATTGCTGGACGAGCTGGGTAACATCCTAAAAGGCGTCTATCTGATAAACGACCTCTCAGCGAAAACCTCGGACACGATCGTGAGCTATGGCGAACGAATCTCGTCATTGATTATCTCCAACGTAATCGAGGGCGCGACACTGTTCGACTCGCGCAAGTTCATCAAGACCATCAAACAATTCAACAAGCATATTGTCGACTTCGAGCTCACCAACCAATTAATCAAGGAGACGTTTGAACCGCTACCCAAAGTGTCGCTGGTGCCTGGGTTCATCTCATCCAATGCGGCGACCGGCGAGGTGACCAACCTTGGCCGCGGAGGCTCGGACTACACCGCCTCCATCATCGCGACGGCGTTGGACGCTTCCATCCTTGAGATATGGACCGACGTGGACGGCTTCATGACCGCCGATCCGCGCGTCATCAACTCCGCTTACGTTATCGATCGCCTTACCTTCACGGAGGCGATGGAGTTGTGCAACTTCGGTGCGAAAGTCATCTATCCGCCGACAATCTATCCGGTTTACCATAAAAATATACCCATCCGTATCCTGAATACGTTCAACCCCTCCGCCCCCGGTACGTACATCTCCAACGAGAAAGTGAAGGAAGAGGGAAAAGCGATAATCAAAGGTATCTCTTCCATCAACGACACCTGCCTCATCACGGTGCAGGGCTTGGGAATGGTAGGCGTTATCGGCGTGAACTACCGTATCTTCAAGACGCTGGCAAAGAACGGCATCAGCGTGTTCATGGTATCGCAAGCCAGCTCGGAGAACAACACGACCTTCGCCGTCCGTAACGCCGACGCCGACCTTGCGGTGAAAGTGCTCGACGAGGAATTCGCTCTCGAACGCAACCAAGGTGACATGAACGACACCGTGGCGGAGAAGGACCTGGCGACCGTCGCTATCGTTGGCGAGAACATGAAACGTACGCCGGGCATCGCGGGCAAGCTGTTCGGTACGCTCGGGCGGGCGGGTATCAGCGTCATCGCCTGCGCGCAAGGCGCCTCGGAGACGAACATCTCGTTTGTCATCAAGCATAAATACCTCCGCAAGGCGTTGAACTCCATTCACGACTCTTTTTTCCTGTCCGAATATAAGGTACTGAACCTGTTTGTTGTCGGTGTCGGAACCGTTGGGGGAAATCTCCTCGAACAAATCCGCATACAACGCCCTAAATTGATGAGCCAAAACGGATTGAAACTGAACGTCGTAGGCATATCGAACTCCAAAAGGGCCATCTTCCGCAGAGAGGGAATCGATTTAGACAACTATTTGGAGGAACTCAAACAGAACGGAGAGAACAGCAATCCTAAGCACCTCTGCGAGGAGATACTGAAAATGAACATATTCAACTCCGTGTTCGTGGATTGCACGGCAAGTCCGGATATCGCCGCGCTTTACGAGAGCTTAATGAACAATAACGTCTCGGTAGTGGCCGCCAACAAGGAAGCGGCGTCTTCCTCTTACGAGAACTATATCAAGTTGAAAGAGACCGCCCGCCACCGGGATATTAAATTCCTGTTCGAGACGAACGTGGGCGCCGGCCTTCCTATTATCAACACGATGAACGACCTAATCAACAGCGGCGACCATATCCTGAAGCTGGAGGCGGTCCTCTCTGGTACGCTCAATTATATATTCAATACGATTCGCGCGGATATTCCGTTCAGTAAAGCCATACACATGGCAAAAGAGGCGGGATATTCAGAGCCAGACCCACGCATCGACCTCAGCGGCAAGGACGTGATACGCAAGCTGGTCATATTGGCACGCGAGGCGGGCTACGTCGTCGAGCAAGCCGACGTAAAGAAGAACCTCTTCATTCCGGACAAGTATTTCCAAGGCTCATTAGAGGATTTCTGGACGAACATTGGAGAGATGGACGCGGAGTTCGAGGAGAAGCGTCAGCGATTGGAAGCGGCGGGCAAGCGTTTCCGCTTCGTGGCACGGATGGAGAAAGGCGTATGTGAGGTGGGATTGCAAGCTGTCGATAGCCATCACCCGTTCTATGAACTGGAAGGAAGCAACAACATCATCATGATATCGACCGAGCGATACCACGAATATCCGATGATCATCAAAGGATACGGGGCGGGGGCCGACGTGACCGCCGCCGGTGTCTTCGCGGATATCATATCAATCGCTAACATCTGATAAAATCACATTGGTATGAAACACATCATTATCTTAGGTGATGGCATGGCCGACGAGCCAATAGAGGCTTTGGGCGGTAAAACTCCCTTGCAATACGCCCACACGCCCTATATGGACCGACTGGCCCAATTAGGCGTGACCGGACGAATGAAAACCGTGGCTGATGGTTTTCATCCCGGAAGTGAGGTTGCGAACATGGCCGTATTAGGTTATGACTTACCCTCCGTATATGAGGGTCGCGGCGTTTTGGAAGCCGCAAGTATGGGTGTCGATTTACAGCCTGACGAGATGGCGATGCGTTGCAATTTGATTTGCGTGGAAGGTGATATACTGAAAAACCATTCCGCCGGTCACATCTCGACAGAAGAGGCGGATGAACTCATCCGGTTCCTGAACGAGCGCTTAGGTTCCGAACGTATCAAATTCCATACCGGAGTCTCTTACCGTCATTTGTTGGTCATCAACAAAGGAAACAAATATTTGGATTGCACGCCTCCTCATGATGTCCCTTCGCGCCCGTTTCGTCCATTGATGGTCAAGCCGGAGCTTCCGGAAGCCCAAGAGACCGCGGACCTTCTGAACGATTTGATTCTTCGGTCGCAAAAGATACTAAAAGACCACCCAATCAACTTACGACGTATCGCCGCAGGCAAAGACCCTGCGAACAGTATATGGCCTTGGTCTCCCGGCTACCGTCCCGCGATGCGAACGATGCGGGAAATGTACGGGATAAAAGAAGGTGCCGTAATCTCCGCCGTGGACCTGATTCGAGGTATAGGTGTTTACGCTGGATTAAAAGTCATCCATGTAAAAGGAGCCACCGGCTTGTATGACACCAACTACGAAGGGAAAGCGCAAGCCGCTTTAGAAGCGCTGAAGACAAACGACTTCGTCTATTTGCACGTCGAAGCGAGCGATGAGGCGGGACATGAAGGTGACATCGGGCTAAAGATAAAAACGATAGAGAATCTGGACAATCGAATCGTGCGTATCATCCATGAGGAGACGCAGAAATGGGACGAACCGATAGCGATAGCAATATTGCCCGATCATCCCACGCCATGCGCTGTCCGCACACATACGAACACTCCTGTTCCCTTCCTAATCTATAAACCCGGGCAGCAACCGGACTCGGTAATTTGTTTTGACGAGTTTTCCGTAAGAGAAGGGAAATACGGTATCTTAGAGAACGACCAATTTATTAAAGAATTTCTAAAAGATTAGACCATGAAATATTATAGTACGAACCTGCGAGCTCCTTTAGCGAGTTTGGAGGAAGCGGTAGTAAAAGGTTTGGCGGACGACAAAGGGTTGTACATGCCTCAACATATCAACAAATTAGATGGAAACACGATTTCCCGATTGAAGGACAAATCGTTCCATGAGATCGCATATATCGTAGCGCGAGCCTTTTTTGGAGATGACATCGAAGCGGATACGTTAATGGCGATCGTAACGGAGACATTATCGTTCGACACGCCGCTCGTTCCGGTGAAAGACAATATGTATAGCTTGGAGTTATTCCATGGACCGACATTGGCGTTCAAGGACGTAGGCGGTCGATTCATGGCCCGTTTGTTAGGCTATTTCATAAAGAAAGAAGGATTGTCGCAAGTAAACGTATTGGTCGCCACCTCCGGAGATACGGGAAGCGCCGTCGCCAACGGCTTCTTGGGCGTGCCCGGGATTCACGTGTACGTACTTTACCCCAAAGGGAAAGTCAGCCCCATCCAAGAATGCCAGTTCACCACGTTAGGGCAAAATATCACGGCGCTGGAAATAGACGGCACCTTCGACGATTGCCAAGCCTTAGTCAAGACGGCTTTCATGGATAAGGAACTGAACAACCACATGCGACTCACCTCCGCGAACTCCATCAACGTGGCCCGTTTCCTTCCGCAATCTTTCTACTATTTCAACGCCTACGCCCAATTAGACAGATTAGACAAAGCGAATGAGGTGGTGATAAGCGTGCCCAGCGGCAATTTCGGGAACATCACGGCAGGGCTTTTCGCCTATTGGATGGGGCTTCCCATCAAACGTTTCATAGCCGCCAACAATAGGAATGACGTTTTCCTCGAATACCTGAACACGGGGATTTACACGCCTCGCCCATCCGTAGCTACGATAGCGAACGCCATGGACGTGGGAGCACCCAGTAATTTCGCCCGCATCTTAGACCTGTTCGGCGAAAACGGGAATCCGCACAAGGCGATATGCCAAATCATCTCCGGTTATCGATACACGGACGAACAAATCGCCTCCACGATGCGAAAGACCTACGAGGAGACCGGCTATGTACTCGACCCGCACGGGGCTTGCGGTTTCCAAGGGCTCGTAGACTATCTCCTGAGTCCAAACGAGACCGGAGTGTTTTTAGAGACCGCCCATCCCGCCAAATTCAAAAGCGTGGTAGATAGAATCTTGAGCACGGACATCGAAATCCCGGACAAACTGAAAGCGTTCATGCGAGGGGAAAAACAAAGCGTCGCGCTAAAGAAAGACTTCGACAGCTTCAAAACCTTCTTGATGGAAAGGTAAAACAAGAATGGCATGCGCCCCATCACGGGGAACGTGCCATTCATCATCTTTTATTAACTAACTTATAAAATAAACCAATGGCCTTATTTAGAAGCGGCTTGCTCCAATTGCAACGTCTTCGTCGGTTGGTCGCAAACCTCTGTCGGGCCAAAATACTGAATCGGACCCGGATATACATAGCTCGTAGTCAAAGCCCACTCCTCACGCTTAACGGCGAACGCCTTGAACGGAGCGCCATCCAACTTAACCAAAGCTTTCTGGATAACCGGCTTCATCTCGCCATGACGTTTCTCCATGTTCATCATCATCGTGACAGGAATACCGCCCGCGATCCACTGGTCGGCCGGAGCCGTCGTGTTACGTACGGACGACATATAACCCGTCTTGCCTGCGGCTATCAAGCAAGAGGCCGTATAACCCAAGGAATAGCAATAATCGGCGTCGTAGTTCGACGGAGCGGCGCAACGGCCCTCATAGCCGAAGAAGTGATGCTGGGCGGCGAACTTACCGACATATTTACCCTCGGCTTTCCACTCAGCCAACTTCTTGCCGACCATCTCCGACAACAATTTCTCGGTCTCGATTAAAGAGACTTGCACATTTCCGTGCGGGTCGCGGTCTAAAGACAACTGACGGGCCACGCCTTCCGGCAGGGAAGCGTAAAGCTCGGAGTTCTCCTTCGTCAACTTGCTGATGATATAAGAACGTTGCTCGCTACGCTTAATCATCTTGAACTCGGCGTCATGTTTAGCCAAGAAATCGTTCAACTCGGCAATCAGACGTTTCATCGCCGGGACGAACTCGATTAAACCTTCCGGAATCAAGACCGTACCGAAGTTATTTCCCTCGGCCGCGCGCTTAGCCACGATATCGGCGATATACGTGACGATATCGTCCAGCGACATGTTCTTCTCCTCTACCTCCTCTGAGATGATACAGATGTTCGGTTGCGTCTGCAAAGCGCACTCCAAGGCGATATGCGACGCCGAACGACCCATCAACTTGATGAAGTGCCAGTACTTACGGGCGGAATTGCAATCGCGCTCGATGTTACCGATTACCTCCGAATACACCTTGCAAGCCGTATCGAAACCGAACGAGGTCTCGATTTGCTCGTTCTTCAAGTCACCATCAATCGTCTTCGGGCAACCGATTACTTGCACGCCAGCGCCAATAGCCTTATAATACTCCGCCAACACGCAAGCGTTCGTGTTGGAATCATCACCTCCAATAATCACCAACGCCTTGATGCCAAGCTCTTTCAATATCTCAAGGCCCTTATCGAATTGTTCCTTCGTCTCCAATTTCGTACGGCCGGAGCCTATCATATCGAAACCACCCGTGTTACGATACTCATCGATGATATCGGAAGTCAACTCCATATATTTATGGTCGATCAAACCACCGGGCCCAAGGATGAAACCATACAGACGGGAATCCGCGTTATGCGCCTTGATGCCATCAAACAATCCGGCTATCACGTTATGACCTCCGGGGGCCTGACCTCCAGACAAGATAACACCCACGTTCATAGCGGGAAAAGCCTTCTTCTCATTGCTTTTCTCGAAAGTGATGACAGGCATCCCATAGGTGTTGGGGAATAACTTCTTGATTTCCTCCTGATCGGCCACCGATTGGGTATATTCACCGTCAACGGCTTTCACGGAGCCTTTCAACGCAGCCGGAACCTTCGGTTGATAAGCTGCTCTAGCGATTTGTAATGCACTTTTTGTCATTTCCTTGTTATTTAGAAATTATTAGATACGAATCCAATGCCGGTGCAAATATACGAAAAATCCACATTTCCCGCACCTATTCAAATAGAGAAACCCGCGACCGTTCTCGACCGGAGTCCCAACAAGGCATCCCAAACGAACACTTGTCATTGTTCACGCCCACCGAATAAATAGAGATATGCCCGAATATAAAGGGAAAGAAACGGGAGAAAAACTCCAGACTCCAAGGGAAAAAGTCTATCTTTAGCCTAAAGATACATATCTTCAGCTTAAAGATATATATCTGCAGGTTAAAGATACATATCTTTAGGCTAAAGATAGGCTTTTTCTCCGGTACTTTCCGTTTTTTCCCCATGGACCCGCCAAGTTTTCAAGCCCGTCCCACGATATCTTCGGGCGGGCCTCCTCGTCCCTCCTTCGTTCTCGTCAAAAAAAACTCCTGCTCGTCTATATCGTCTATATGTATCCATTCGCGGGGAATCTCCGGATGACTCTTGAGGAAAGCCCTAAGGGTCTGTCGGCTAACGCCTAACTTCTTGCTGATGTACACCTTAGACTTGTGCTCTTGGATATATTGCAGAATCGCCTCCTCTTTCCCTTTCAACTTACACATCGAAGGTTTCAGGCCTTTCGGACGCCCCAACTTAGCGCCCTCGTGCTTCCTTCGCGCCAAAGCCTCTTTCGTGCGTTGCGAAATCAAGCTGCGCTCAATCTCCGCGCTCAAGCTAAAAGCGAACGCGAGAATCTTGCTGCTGATATTGTTCCCTAACTCATACCCCTCTTTCACCGTAAACACGATAATCTCCTTCTCCATGCATCGATGCAGAAAACTCATCACCTGCATCAAATTGCGCCCGAAGCGCGATAATTCGGTGGTGATTAAAATATCTCCCTTACGTGTTTGCCTCAACAACCTTCCCAATTGACGCTCGGTAATCAACTTGCTCCCGCTAATCGTCTCGCCGACCCACCTGTCGATTCTCATATTTCTCGACCTCATGAACTTCTCAATCTCAAACCGTTGATTTTCCGCGCTCTGCTTGTCCGTGCTCACTCTTACATAACCATACACCATACATGTTCCATATATTTAATTAAACAAGAGGCAATATAAGGGAAACAAATTGACAGATAGAACATTCCCGTAAAACAAAAAACAGGCGAAAAACCCGTCCGAAACGTTTTTCAAGCTATCTTCGCGGAATGGGAATCGTCATTTCACGATATTTATCGTTAATTGGGATATATTACATGCGTTTTGGAACATTCTATATTACAAACCTGTTGTATTTTCGCGGTCGTTTAATGACGACATCAGGCTTAATGGGCAAAAAAATAATATTCGCGCTTCTTTTCTTGGTGATCGCTTGGGTAGCGAAAGGCCAGAACTTCATGATAACAGGCAACGTAACGGACTCCATAACAGGCGAGCCTTTACCTTACGTGGCCGTCTTGCTCAAAGGTACGACAATCGGAGGGACAACGGATTTGAACGGGAATTTCGAGATTTCCACCTCGTCCAAGGTACGTACCTTGCAAATCTCTTATTTAGGTTACGCGGAGAAAGAGCTGGAATTCGTGCCGCGCAAGGCCACTGGCCTGAAAATCCAACTGGCACCGATGAGTATCGAGATATCGGAAGTCGTGATAAAACCCACGAAAGAGAAATATAGCAAGAAAGACAATCCGGCCGTCATCTTCATAAAGAACGCGATAGCCCGCCGAGAGAGCAACGACCCGCGCAACCATGACTATTTCCAATACGACCAATATGAGAAAATGGTTTTCGCGCTCAACGATTATCAGCCCAAGCCCAAGAAAAAGGGGAAAACGGGGAAATTCGATTTCTTGGTCGATTTCGTCGATACGCTGGATGTAGGGACAACGATTCTTCCCGTCTCGGAACGGGAAAAAATCCAGACCGTCTATTACCGGAAAGAGCCTAAGACCGAGAAGAAACTCGTGAAAGCGACAAAAGCGGCCGGGGTAGATGAGGTATTCTCCCGCGACGGCATCCAACAATTCCTGAACGAGGTGTTCCGCGAGGTAGACATCTTCCAAAACGATATCCCTCTGTTCCTGAACCGGTTCGTCAGCCCGATGTCGACCATGGGACCCAACTTTTACAAATATTACCTTTTGGATACCTTGGAGGTGGAAGGACAAAAATGCGTGGATTTGGGATTCGCTCCCTTCACGCCCGAGACGTTCGGCTTTACCGGACATCTGTACATCACGTTGGATTCTACCTTTTTCGTGCAAAGGGTCAAATTGAATGTCCCCAAAAAAATCAACCTCAATTTCGTTGGCGGTATGACAATCGAACAAACGTTCGACCGGGCTCCGGACGGTACACGCATCATAACCAAAGACGACATCGTCGTGGACTTCAAATTGACGGAGAAGTCAAAAGGCATGTATGCCAGACGATTAAACATCTATACGAACCAAGCGTTCAAAGCGCCGGACGATTCCACGATTTTCGAGGAGAGCGCGCCCGTTATCATCCCCATGGAAGCTTACCGGCGTTCCGAGGACTTTTGGGCGGATAACCGTCCGGAAGGAATGGAGGGCAGGAAGCAAAATAGCGTAGAGAAACTCATGGAGAAACTCCGTTCTGTTCCAATCTTCTACGCCACCGAGAAAATCGTCACAATCCTGACATCGGGATATATAGAGACCAACAAAGTCCCGGAAAAGAGCAAATTCGAGTTCGGACCAATGAACACCTATATCAGCGGAAACGCGATAGAAGGCGCTCGTTTCCGTGTCGGAGGAACCACGACAACAGCGTTCAGCAAACGTCTGTTTCTGGATGGCTACGTGGCATACGGGACCAAGGACCGGAAATGGAAATACGACGGTATCGTGGAATATTCGTTCATCGACAAGAAAGAATACCGGAAAGAATTCCCCGTGCATTCCCTCCGTTTCGAATACTTCTACGACATCAATCAATTAGGTCAGCAATACATGTACACGAACAAGGATAACATGTTCCTCGCCTTAAAGCGTCAAAAAGATACCCGCGCCACCTATTTGCGGAAAGCGGAACTGACCTATTACCGGGAACATTATAACGGGTGGGCGTATGGAGCCGTGCTTCGAAACCTCAAGGAGTATTCCACGGGATACGCCGTATTCGACCGTATCGGACCGAATGGAGAAATCACCTCCATCGACTCCTATAAGATGTCGGAACTGGAGTTCAAGCTCCGTTTCGCGCCGAACGAGAAATTCTATCAGACCCGTAATTACCGATACCCGATAACGCTCGACGCTCCAGTATTCACGCTGAATCATACGATGGCTTTCCAAAACGTGTTAGGTAGCTCATACAATTACCAGAAGACGGAATTCGGCATACAGAAACGTTTCTGGTTCTCCGCGTTCGGTTATGTGGACATCTTGGCGAAAGCGGGGAAAGTATGGACCAAAGCGCCTTATCCGTTGCTGATATTACCCAACGCGAACTTATCTTATCTGGTCCAGCCGGAATCTTACACGAACATGAACGCCATGGAGTTCATCAATGACGAATACGCCTCGTGGGATATCACCTATTTCATGAACGGAGCGTTGTTGAATCGCATACCGTTAATCAAGAAACTGAAATGGCGCGAGGTTTTCTCGTTCCGTGGCATGTTCGGGCATTTGACGGACAAGAACAACCCGTTCATCGAAGGACAAAACAACGATGGATTGTTCCTGTTTCCGGAAGGCTCATACGTGATGGACCCATCCACGCCTTACATGGAGGTGGGCGTAGGCATTGAGAATATCTTCAAGTTCTTACGATTGGATTACGTATGGCGTTTGACCTACAAGGACCATCCCGGTATCCAGACGAAAGGCGTGCGGTTCATGATGAAATTATCTTTCTAACCAACCATTGAACCGCAAGTCCAATTGCGTCCACCTTTCATTCTCGGAGGAATCGCTCTTGGTGGGATTGGATACGGACAACCCGATCAAGCGAATCGGATGCTCCGCATATTCCACTTCTTTCAGTAATCTCTTGGCCAAAGGAAGAATCCTGTTCAATGTGGTCAATTCGATAGAGGTACTGAGACTTCGAGTTATCTGATTGAAATCATGGAATTTGATTTTCAGGGTAAGCGTATTCCCTTTAAAACCGGAACGTCCCAACCTTTCGGCCAGCTCCGTGGCGACATGGTAAAGCTCGATAATCACGGAAGACTCGCGAGTGATATCTTTTTCCAACGTACGCTCACACCCCACGGATTTCCGGATTCGTACCGCTTCCACGGGACGTTCGTCAACGCCTCTGGCGAACTCATAATAAAGGATACCGGCTTTTCCGAATTGACGGACAAGCATCTCTTGAGAACATTCACGCAAGTCTAATCCATTATGGATACCTAAAGCGTGCATTTTACGCGCGGTCACGGGGCCGACTCCCCAAAAGGACTCGATCGGCAAACGAGATATAAAGTCCAAAGCCTGGTCCGGATGAATGGTACACAAACCGTCCGGCTTCCGATAATCAGAGGCGACTTTAGCGAGGAATTTGTTGTAGGAGACACCGGCGGAAGCCCTCAAAGATAGATTCTCCCATATTCTCCGCTTGATTTCCTTAGCGATATCCACCGCGAGGGAAAAGCCCGGCTTGTTGAAAGTGACATCCAAAAAAGCCTCGTCCAAAGAGAGTGGCTCTATCACGTCCGTATAATCATGGAATATCTCGTGGATTTGCCTCGACACCGATTTATAAACATCCATCCTGCCCTCCACGAATATAAGTTCCGGACAAAGGCGTTTCGCCTTCAAGGACGCCATAGCGGACCTCACGCCATATTTACGAGCCTCATAGCTCGCCGCGGCGACCACGCCTCGCTGCTCCGCATGGCCCACGGCCACCGGCTTACCTCGCAATTCCGGATGGTCCCGTTGCTCTACAGACGCATAAAAAGCGTCCATGTCGATATGTATGATTTTTCTCATACGCTTACGGTATCGGCGGTCCGAGCGAACCTCGTCAACTTATTGAACCGATAGCCCAACAGCAACCCTAAAGTCGTGAGGCTTATCGGAAAGCCGCACCAAATCCCAAGCGGTCCCCAGCCCAATACAAAACCGCAGAAATAACCGATAGGCAAAGCTAAACCGAAGTGGCAGAGGAAAGCCATCCACGCCATATATTTCACGTCCGCTATCCCACGAAGGGCATTGGCGAAAAGAATCTGCAGTCCGTCTCCCGGCTGATAGAATATAGCGGACCAAGAGAACAACGCCACCAAGCCGACCACACCCGCATCCGTCGTGAACAGATACCCCATCGAGTCCCTAAAGATGAAAATCAGGAGCATGACCGCGATGACGACCAACAGGATAATATGCAATCCGGCGAAAGCGCTCCGGCGCACGTTAGCGAAATCGTTCCATTGCTTGAACTGGCTCACCTGAATCGTCACGGAGGCGGCGATACCATAATAAACCATAAAACCAAGCGTCGTGATGACCCCGATGACTTGATGGGTGGCCAACGCCACGCTGCCAAGCCATCCCATCATGATTACGCTCAGATTGAACGACCCGCTCTCTATCCCCATTTGTATACCGACCGGAAGACCCAAGCGGACCAAACGCCGGGAGTTTTCCCGGCTGACCGTCCCTCGCCTAAACCCCTCACGGTAACGTGCGTAACGAGGATGCCGGAAGAACAACAGGCAAAAAGAGACAAGCATAACCACGCGGCTGGTCAACGTAGATATCCCCGCTCCGGTCAAGCCCAATTCCGGAGCGCCCCAATGCCCGTAAATCAAGATATAGTTTCCGATAATATTCAGCACGTTCGCGCCCAGCATAATCCACATGGGCGTGAGCGTGTCGGTCGTGCCGTCGCTGAACTGCTTGAACGAGTTGAACAACATCACGAAGGGAATCGAGCACAATTGGATGATATAATAAGGGACGATATAGGGCATCAACTCCGCCGGCTGACGAAGCAGGTCGACGTTCCACAAGAGGACGAGCATGCAAAGACTCAAAAGCAGCCCCAAGACGAAGTTGATGGCCAAACTGTTCCTTAACGTCTCTCCCGCCCTCTCCAGTTCCCCGCGGGCGTACAGTCCGCCGATAATCGGCGTAAGCCCGTAAGAGAAACCCATCCCGAAGATAAAGACGAGATTGAAAAAGTTATTGACAAAAGAAGCCGCCGCCAACTCGGTGGAGCTATGATAGCCCACCATCATGTTGTCGGCGAAGCCTACGACGATAATCCCCAACTGTCCGAGCATGATGGGGACCCCTAATTTGATAATCTCTCGGTAACGCGATTTATAAACCGACAGCCACATTACAGGATTTCCACGGAATTGATGACGACATCCTCGGTAGGCCGGTCCTGACGGTTCGTCTTCACCGCCTGAATCGAATCCACCACGTCCATGCCCTCTATCACCTCGCCATACACCGTATATTGGCCGTCAAGGAAAGGGACGCCCCCCTCGTTCTTATACGTCTCCCTCACCACCGGGTCCAACTGGACCTCCGCCTTCCGGTTTTCCGCCTCCAGCTCCGTCTTGCCTATCAAGGTATCGCGAAGGACGGCCAGCTCCTCACGGCTTCCCGCCCGGTAAAGCTCCATGATCTTGGATTTGTACTCTTGCTGCAGGCGGGCGAAAATCTCCCGCTTCAACCGTTCCAGCAACTGCTTCTCCAACTGGTTCAGGTCCTGGTCCGTATACCGCTTTCCCGTCACGATATAGAATTGCGACGCGGAAGAGGCTTTCTCAGGGTTCACCTCGTCGCTCGTACGCGCGGCGCAAAGCGCGCCCCGCTTATGGAAACGGGCGGGATAGCGGAACTCGGCGGAGACGGTGTACCCCAAATCGCCGGAGCCCAAAGGCTTGCTCATCGGAGCGCCTTTGGAGGTCACGTCGCCCCCCTGCACCATGAAATCCTTGATGACCCGGTGGAACAACAGTCCGTCGTACGTACCCTCCTTGGCCAGCTTGATAAAGTTGTCCCTGTGCGCGGGCGTGTCGCTATACAGCCTCAGCTTGATGTCGCCCTTGCTCGTGCGCATGAGCGCGATTGTCTCGTTCGCTTGATTTTCCATATGCCTTTATTTTTCCACTATTTTCATTGTCTTTATCTTGATGTTCTCCAGCGGGCGGTCCTCCTCGTTCGTCTCCTCGAACTGGATCTTGTCCACCGCCTTCATGCCGCTCACCACCTCGCCGAAGACGGTGTACTTGCCGTCCAGCTCGGGCGTGCCGCCCTCCAGCATGTAGGCCTGTTTCTGCTCGGGGGTGAAGGTCATACCCTTCTCCTTGGTCATCTTGTCCAATTCCATCTCCGTATAGAACTTCCCGGTGACGATGTAGAACTGGGTGGCGGAGGAGGCCCGTTCTGGATTCTCCTCGTCGCTCGTACGCGCGGCGCAAAGCGCTCCCCGCTTATGGAAACGCTTCGGGAAGACAATCTCGGCGGGAATCGTATAGTCCAAGTCGCCATCGCCGAGGTGCCTGTCCATCGGCGCGTCCTTCGAGTTGACGTCGCCCGCCTGTATCACGAATTGCTTGATGACCCGGTGGAAGAGCAGCCCGTCGTAGCGATGGTCTTTCACCTGCTTGATGAAATTGTCCCTGTGCAGGGGCGTGTCATTATAAAGTTTCACCTTGATTTTCCCCTTGTCCGTCTCTATCAGCACCAGCGTCTCCTTTTCCTGCCCGCCCGCGAAGGTCGGGAACAGGCCCGCGGCGAACGTCGAGATAAGCAACATCGTAAGAATCTTCCTCATAATCTCTCATTAATTTATTTAGCGAAGACAAAGATAGCTTCTTCCGGAGAAATAACCGGAATTTTCGGCGGGTAAATGTGCCAAGAGCTCTCTACGACGGTAAAAACGGGCTTTGGCGCGCCAAAAGTCGCCTCTACGCCCGTAGAAACCATTTTCGGCGCGCCAAAAGTCATTTCTACATTCGTTGAAACCACTTTTGGTGCGCCAAAAGCCGCCTCTACGCCCGTAGAGACCATTTTCGGCGCGCCGGGGCCTTCTCTACCGGCGTAGAGGGCGGGGTCAGAAGAGGCGGGCGGGATACTCGCCGGCGTCGACCAAGGCGCGCAGCTTGTCCACCACGCCCTGACGGTCGGCGGCGTAGGTCACGCCGAACCATTTGGAGGTAGTGTCGAGCACCTTCACGCGGGCGGTGCCCTCGGTAATCAGCTTGTTCACCATCAAGGGGATGAAATACTCGCTTTTCAGGTTCGAGATGTTCTCCCGCAGGAATTCCTTGAAATAGGCCTCCGAGTACTCGAAGTAATCGGGCGTGAAGCCCCACATGTTCATCGACACGGGGGTATTTTCCTCCAGGACGACCTTGCGGCCGTTCTCGTCGACGAACTGAATCTCGCCGTCAATCCGCTCGATGGCGGTACGCTCCACCACGCCGGTCAGATAGCCCTCGGCGTTCGTCTGGCAAACGCCGCGCGCCACCGAGCCGCTCTCGCTCAAGGTATTCCCCACGCGGTAGCCCACCATGCAATAGTCGTTCGCGCTACCTTCCTTGCCGGAGAGCCACTTGCCCAACGTGGCGAAACTGTCGCGCCCGTAAAAGTCGTCGGCGTTGATTACGGCGAAGGGCTCGTGTATCACCTTCCGCCCCATCAGCACGGCGTGGTTCGTCCCCCACGGCTTCTCGCGGCCCGGCGGGCAGGCGAAGCCCTCCGGCAGGTCGCTCAAGTCCTGGAACACCACCTCCACGGGTATATGGTTCTCGTACTTGGAGACGATTTTCTCGCGGAAGTCCGCCTCGAACGACTTCCGGATGACGAACACCAGCTTCCCGAAGCCTCCGCGAATCGCGTCGAAAATCGAATAATCCATGATGGTCTCGCCGTTAGGCCCCAGACCGTCCAATTGTTTCAATCCACCATAGCGGCTCCCCATTCCGGCCGCCAATACGAATAATGTAGGTTTCATACGCTTCTATACGCTATTGATTATCTCAGGCAAATGTAGCTATAAATAAGGATTCGCGAACCCATAAGCCGCGAAAATCGAACACGCTCGTGTTTTTCCCGAGGCACGTACGACCTTCTCCGGAAAGACGCACGACCTTCTCCGAAAAGGCGTACGACCTTCTCCGAAAAGGCGTACGTAAAGCGCGTTTTTAATTCGACATTGTTTTTTTAGATAAAATATAGAATCTTTAATTGCCCATCGTTAAGAAATTCGTACATTTGTTACCATGCATCTGACTAAGCAAATTACTCAACAAATAAACACAATATTAAAAGACATGGAAAACGACAATTTGTTAGAAAAAGTAAGAAGTAAGGCACAAGGATGGCTTACGGAAAGTTATGACGCGGAAACTCGCGCTCAAGTTCAAGCGCTACTCGACAACGAAGATCCAACGGAATTAATCGAAAGTTTCTATAAGGACCTGGAATTTGGAACGGGCGGACTGCGTGGAATCATGGGCGTAGGCTCAAACCGCATGAACATATACACGGTTGGAGCCGCTACCCAAGGACTGTCCAATTATTTGAAGAAAGAATTCGCGGACTTAGACCAAATCAAGGTGGTAATCGGCCATGATTGCCGGAACAACAGCCGCAAATTCGCC
This sequence comes from uncultured Parabacteroides sp., assembly GCA_949287365.1. Classification (GTDB taxonomy): domain Bacteria; phylum Bacteroidota; class Bacteroidia; order Bacteroidales; family Tannerellaceae; genus Parabacteroides. The sequence continues at coordinate 39,823 of CASEGC010000042.1, read as the reverse complement.
GAGATATCGGCCGACATCTTCTCCGCGAACGGCATCAAGGTCTATCTCTTCGAGAGCCTGCGCCCCACGCCGGAAATGTCTTACGCGATCCGTAAATTAGGCTGCCAAAGCGGAATCATCCTGACGGCCTCGCACAACCCGAAGGAATATAACGGCTACAAGGCCTATTGGAACGACGGCGCGCAGATGATAGCCCCTCACGACAAGAACACGATAGCCGAGGTGAACAAGATTCGCAACGCGAGCGATATCAAGTTCAAAGGGAACAAGGAGCTGATAGAGATTATCGGTCACGAGATAGACGCACAATACATCAAGGACTTGACAGGCATCTCGCTCTCGCCGGAAGCTATCTCTCGCCATCGTGACATGAAGATAGTTTACACTCCGATTCATGGGACGGGCGTAAAATTAGTCCCGATGGCGTTGGAGGCGTTCGGCTTCACGAACATCATTCACGTGCCGGAGCAAGATGTGGTAAGCGGCGATTTCCCGACAGTGGTTTCCCCGAACCCCGAAGAGCCGGCCGCGTTAGCGTTGGCGGTAAAAAAGGCGAAAGAGACTGACGCCGAACTGGTCCTGGCTTCCGACCCTGACGCGGACCGTGTGGGCTCGGCGGTAAAGAACAACGAAGGCGAATGGGTATTGCTGAACGGCAACCAAACCGCCTTGATATTTGTCTACTACTTGATAAGACGTTGGAAAGAGTTAGGCAAAATCAACGGTAAGGAGTATGTCGTAAAGACTATCGTGACCACCGAGACAATCAAGACAATCGCCGAGCGCAACGGCGTGGAAATGTACGACGTCTACACCGGTTTCAAATGGATTGCCAACGTGATGCGCGAGAACGAGGGTAAAAAGAACTATATCGGCGGCGGCGAGGAAAGTTACGGATTCCTTTGCGAGGATTTCGTCCGCGACAAAGACGCCGTATCCGCATGCGCCATGCTGGCGGAAATAGCGGCTTGGGCGAAAGACCAAGGCTTGACATTGTATCAGCTGCTGCAAAACATTTACGTGGAATATGGATTCTCGAAGGAGAAAGGTATTTCCGTAGTGAAGAAGGGTAAGAGTGGAGCGGAAGAGATCGAGGCGATGATGAAGCAGTTCCGCGAGAACCCGCTGACGGAAATCGCCGGCTCGAAAGTGGTCAGCTTCCTCGACTATGCGACCTTGAAAGGCAAAGATTGCCTGTTAAACGAGACAATCACGCTGGACATGCCTACGACATCCAATGTCCTCCAATATTTTACCGAAGATAACACGAAAGTTTCCATCCGTCCTTCTGGGACAGAGCCGAAAATCAAGTTCTATTGCGAGGTCCACTCCACGGTAAAAAGCGTCGATGAGCTTCCGGCAGCGGAAAAAGCGGCCCAAGAGAAAATAGAGCGCATCAAGGAGTCTTTAGGCATCTAAGCGCCCGACCGCTTAGGGGATAAAAACGAGAGGCCGTGTCTGATTCAAGGAATCGGGCACGGTTTTTTATGTACGTAAAAAAGACGAAAACTCTGGGTCCGCGGCAGCGACAAAAAAAGGAGGCACAGAGCTATTCTCCATGCCTCCCCATATCCTCGCGGTATGGCTACCGATATCAAAACTCCGCGTTGTTCGGCGTACGCGGGAAAGGTATCACGTCGCGGATATTGGTCATGCCCGTCACGAAGAGCAACAAACGTTCGAAGCCCAATCCGAATCCGGAATGAGGCACCGAACCGAAACGACGAATATCCAAGTACCACCACATATCTTTCATCGGGATGTTTAGTTCTTTAATGCGAGTCAATAACTTATCATAGTCCGCCTCGCGTTCCGAGCCTCCGATAATCTCCCCGATTTTCGGGAACAACACATCCATCGCACGAACCGTCTTCCCATCCTCGTTCTGCTTCATATAGAAAGCCTTGATTTCCTTCGGATAATCCGTAAGGATAACCGGACGCTTAAAGTGCTCTTCCACCAAATAACGCTCGTGCTCCGAAGCCAAATCCACGCCCCAATAAACGGGGAACTCGAACTTGTGTCCCTTCGCCACGGCCTCTTCCAATATCTTGATTCCTTCCGTGTAAGGCAAACGTACGAACGGTTCTTTCAACACGCCTTCCAAACGGGCGATCAACTCTTTGTCGAACATATCGTTCAAGAACTTGACATCATCAGCGCAATTCTCCAAGGCCCACCGCACGCAATATTTGATGAACTCTTCCGCCAAATCCATGTTGTCCGTGATATTGTTGAAAGCGACCTCCGGCTCAATCATCCAGAACTCCGCCAAGTGACGAGGCGTATTCGAATTCTCGGCGCGGAACGTAGGGCCGAACGTATAAATCTGTCCCAAAGCCGTAGCCGCCAATTCACCCTCCAACTGCCCGGATACGGTCAGGCTCGTCTGTTTACCAAAGAAATCATCATCATAGATGATAGAACCTTTCTCATCCTTCTTCAAGTCATACAGGTTCATGGTCGTCACTTGGAACATCTGCCCTGCGCCCTCACAATCGGAAGCCGTTATGATTGGCGTATGGAAATAGAAGAAGCCCCTGTCATGAAAGAACTTATGGATAGCGTACGCCATATTGTGACGCATCCGGAACACCGCGCCAAAAGTATTCGTGCGAGGCCGCAAATGGGCGATTTCCCGCAAAAACTCCATCGAATGCCCTTTCTTTTGCAAAGGATAAACGGCCGGATCCGCCGTTCCGTAAATCTCTATCTCGGTAGCCTGTATCTCCACGCTTTGCCCTTTTCCTTGGGAAGGCGACAAGATACCGTTCACGCTCAGGCTGGCTCCCGTGGTAATCGATTTCAAGAAATCATCGCCCCACTTATCCACATCCACGACAATCTGAACGTTATGAATCGTAGAACCGTCATTCAAGGCGATAAAACTCACCTGCTTACTCCCGCGGCGCGTACGAACCCATCCCTTCACGTTCACGGTAGAGCCAAAAGCCTCGCTTTTTAATATATCTACAACTTTTGTCCGCTTGATAACTTCCATATCTCTTTTCCTTTTCTAAATATCGCAAAATAAAAAGATAGCCGGTATTGAAAAACCGGCTAACCTTTGGATTCTTTATTCGAAAGCTCCCATTCGAAGAGCGTTCACTTCCCTTTCGTTCAAATAACGCCATTTACCGCGTCCCAAATTTTTCTTGGTCAACCCGGCGAAATACACGCGGTCCAGTTTCGTCACATGATAACCCAATGACTCAAATATCCGACGGACGATCCGATTACGGCCGGAATGTATCTCTATGCCCACTTGGCTCTTGTCATCCTCTTTCGCATAGCTGATCGCGTCGGCGTGAATCTCACCATCTTCCAGTTCAATACCGTTGGCTATCTTCTCCATATCCTCGATCGCCACCTCTTTATCCAACCAAACGTGATAAATCTTTTTCTTCTTGAAAGAAGGATGAGTCAATTTCGAGGCCAAGTCGCCATCATTAGTCAATAATAACACGCCAGTCGTATTACGGTCCAAACGGCCTACCGGATAAATACGCTCTTGACATGCGTTCTTCACCAAGTCCATCACCGTCAGACGCTCTTGCGGGTCATCCGAGGTGGTCACGCAATTCTTCGGCTTGTTCAACACGATATAAACCTTGCTTTCGATTTGTACCGGCCTCTCGTTGAAAGTGACCTCATCCTGACGAGTGATTTTCGTACCCAATTCCGTTATCACCACGCCGTTCACCTTCACGCTTCCTTTCTGGATAAACTCGTCCGCCTCCCTACGCGAGCAAACACCCGCGTTAGCCAGATATTTATTCAGACGAATCGGCTCGTTCGGATCCGCCAGCACCTCCTTATATTTGATTTGCTTAGGACGGGCTTTCTGTTGTTGAGGCCGGTTGGGGCGACGAGCCGGCGCGTTACCATGAGCCGGACGACGATTGTTATTGTTGCCATAACCTCCACCTTGACGGCTCCCATAATTATCATTGCCATAAGGACGTCTCGGCCGCGGGTCATTATACTCCATGCGAGTATCCCCTACTCTGGGTCTTCTCTTCCTGACCCCTTCCGCAGGCATTCCTTCCCCATTGGGAGAAGCGGTATAAGCCTTGCCCGGGCCTTCATAATTCGGGCGCGGACGATTATATTGCCCTCCACCTCCGTAAGAAGGACGGTTGTTGTTCCCATAAGAGGGACGGGCGTTACCGTAACCACCCCGATTATTGCCATAAGAGGGACGATTATTCCCATACCCACCTTCACGAGGATTGTCATAATAGCGCAGACGGCCTTGCTGACGGTCCCCATAAGAAGGACGGTTATTCTCTCCATAAGACCGATACGGTCTACGTTCATAGCTACCCTCAGGCCTATTATATCCCTGATTGTAAGGTCTTCTTTCACCTTCTTGCTCCGTGTTTTCCCGTCTTACACTGGGTATCACTTTCCTTTGACGCGGTTGAGATTCATCTCTTTCTTCTGTACTCATTTGTGTCGTTAAATTACAATAGGTTAAAAACTCGGTAACCTCACGGCTCCCACTATTATCACTAAATTCCTGTATAATTATGAGGCGTAATCGCCTTTAATTCCTCTTTAATCTTGTCGCTGACATCCAGCGTATCGATAAACTCCTTGATAGACTGTTCCGTAACGGTCTGGTTCGTACGTGTCAACGCCTTCAACGCCTCGTAAGGCTTCGGATAGCCCTCGCGACGCAATATCGTCTGGATACCTTCCGCCACTACAGCCCAACAATTGTCCAAATCCCGATACAAAGCGTTCTCGTTCAACAACAATTTTCCCAAACCTTTCCGCAAGCTCTTGAACGCTATCTCTATATGCGCCAATGGCACGCCCACGTTGCGCAACACGGTAGAGTCCGTCAAATCACGCTGCAGGCGAGAGACGGGCAATTTCGTCGCCAAGTGCTCCAAGATAGCGTTAGCCAAACCCAAGTTTCCTTCCGCGTTCTCGAAATCAATCGGATTCACCTTATGAGGCATAGCCGATGAGCCAATCTCACCCGCCTTGATTTTCTGCTTGAAATACTCCATCGATATATATTGCCAAAAATCGCGGTTCAAGTCAATCAAGACCGTATTGATTCGTTTCAATCCATCGAACACGGCGGCCAAATTATCGTAATTGGAAATCTGCGTAGTCCATTCCTCACGTTCCAAGCCTAACACCTCGCTCACGAACTTATTGGCGAAAGCCCGCCAATCATATTCCGGAAAAGCGACATGATGCGCGTTGAAATTCCCTGTCGCCCCACCGAACTTGACGGATATCGGCGTAGCCTTCAACAACGCCAATTGCCTCTCCAAGCGATAGACGAACACCATCACCTCCTTGCCCAAACGGGTCGGGGAAGCCGGCTGCCCATGCGTCTTGGCGAGCATCGGGATGTCCATCCACTCCTCGGCGTATTTTCTCAAGGTAGAGATTACCTCCTCCAAGCCCGGATAATACACCTCCTCCAGCGCCTCCTTGATAGACAACGGGACGGATGTATTATTAATGTCTTGCGAGGTCAACCCGAAATGGATAAACTCATGATATTTCTCGGCCAAAAGACCGTCCGTTTTCTCCTTGATGAAATATTCCACCGCCTTCACGTCGTGATTGGTCACGCTCTCAATCTCTTTTACACGAGAGGCGTCCGCCTCGGAAAACACCCGGTAAATCTTCCGGAGCTTCTCCTTAACCTCCGCGGCATCCAACTCTTTCAATTGTGGGAGAAATTCCGTAAGAGCGATAAAATACTCGATTTCCACTCGCACCCTATATCTGATAAGCGCATATTCAGAGAAATAGGCGGCCAAATTCCCAGCCTTATTCCAATACCGCCCATCCACGGGCGAAACTGCAGTCAGTGTCGATAGTATCATATACATTATTAATAGAGCCGCAAAGATAAACCTTTCCCTCGGATAACAAAAAACGGAGACCGTTATTTTTAACTAAATCATTCGTTTTTAAGTGATTTTAAGTGGATTAACATCATCAGGAAATGGCATGAGCGAAAGAACACGCCAAGCGAAGAAACGGCACGAGAGAAAAGGAATAATCACGAGATTGACAAAATGACATTTTGCATTCTAAAGTCCCGGAGAATCGTTTTTTTCGGGCCAAAGCACGACACGTCTCCAAATACGAGAAAAAAATTCCACAACTCACTGTTTCTTAATTTATTGCCGAAAAACAAACCTTTATTTTAGAGAAAAAAGAGACGCCGCAAACCGCTTTTTCGGGGTTTCGGAAGAAGGAAATGGGCCATTTTCTTCGGATATACCCGTGATTTCATTCGAAAGAAGACCAATTTCCTTTCGGAAGAAACCATTTTCCCTCTCGTATCCGATAAAAAACATGCGCTTCCTTTTCGAGAAACACGTACATTTTTCTGATGAAACACGTACATCTATCCGGAAGAACACTTAGCCTTCGGCATTTCTCCTCCCTATTTTCGGATTTTTTGAAAAAGGCGATGTTATCAAAAAATTCCATTTTAAGAATCAAAAGATAGCGAAATGGCGAAACAGCTTTCTTTTTGAATCTCATTATCAGAGTAAGCGACCGGCATTAATCCACCCCTTTCGTCTGACCAGAAATCTTTTTTTCAGAAATTATCCCGAAAACATTTGGAGGTAACAAAAAAAGCCTTACCTTTGCAGCGCTTTAGAGAGATAAAGCGAACGAAAAGAGAATTTGAGGGGCGTTTAGCTCAGCTGGTTCAGAGCATCTGCCTTACAAGCAGAGGGTCGGCGGTTCGAATCCGTCAACGCCCACTCCTCGAATCATCTCTTTTACCGAAAGATTTTTTCGGGCGTTTAGCTCAGCTGGTTCAGAGCATCTGCCTTACAAGCAGAGGGTCGGCGGTTCGAATCCGTCAACGCCCACTTTTTCGAATCATCTTTTTTACCGAAAAATCTTTCGGGCGTTTAGCTCAGCTGGTTCAGAGCATCTGCCTTACAAGCAGAGGGTCGGCGGTTCGAATCCGTCAACGCCCACTTCCTCTTCATAAATGATTTCCCATTTTTATTCTTTTAATGATTTCTCATCAAAGCTAAATGGCAATAAATCTGAGGTTTTCGCTATCAAGTAGATTTCTTTCTCTCCACACAGCAATACGCGCATCGCTTTTCCTTGACGGCGTTCCGTCTCTATCATGACTTGCCGGCAAGCACCACAAGGTGTTATCGACCGGACTCGCTTTCCTTCGTTCAAGGCGGCGATAGCCAACACGCGTACCGCGACATCCGGATAACAAGCTCCGGCATGAAAAAGCGTGGTCCGTTCCGCGCAAAGCCCGGAAGGATAAGCCGCGTTCTCTTGGTTATTCCCACACACCATAGAGCCGTCATCCAACAACGCCACCGCGCCCACATGAAAACCGGAATAAGGGGCGTAAGCGTCTCTCGCCACCTCAAACGCCTTATCATATAACCGCTTATAACCATCGGGCAATTCGTCCACCTTATAAACCTCAGCTTTTGTTTCCCATCTCAACTCTTTCATAACTCTTATCCATTAATTCATTATATGTACAAATATAATATTACCTTTGTCCAAAACAAAACGAAATCCATCATGACACCAATGATACTTCCCCCCGATAAAGACCCAATGGGCACCGCGATTCTTGATTACTTGTCATACGGGAAGGCGGACAAGCTACGAGTATTCTCCTCGATGTTCGACGAGGATGAGATACCCGTACGGCACCTGTTCCGTTCTTTCGAGGAAATGCCCGCTTTAGAGCGATATGCCATCCGGCTTTGCGAAGGCAAGATACTCGACGTGGGAGCCGGAAGCGGATGCCATACGCTCGTTTTGCAAGAAATGGGCCAGCAAGTGACCGCGATCGACATCTCGCCCCTTTCCGTACAAGCCATGCGCGGGCGAGGAGTCACGGACGCGCGATTGATAAATTTCTTCGACAAGAACCTGACAGAAGTCTTCGACACGATTCTTTTCCTGATGAACGGCTCCGGCATCATCGGCAAGTTGGCGAACCTACCCGCTTTCTTCAACCGCTTGAGACGGATTCTTTCTCCCACCGGACAAATGTTGATGGACTCCAGCGACCTCTCTTTCCTCCTTGAGGACGAGAATGGGAACTTGGATATCGCCCCGGAGGACGATTACTTCGGAGAGGTCGATTTCCAGATGCGATACAAGCAGATAACGGGAGACACGTTCGACTGGCTATACATCGATTTCAACACCCTCTCTCTCCACGCCACGAAAGCGGGGTTCAAGGCTGAAAAGCTCATGGAGGGCGAACATTACGATTATCTCGCCCGCGTCACGTGGAGATAGGAAACTTTTATCTATATTTGTCTCCAAATCAGATTGAAAAAAATGAAAATTATGCGGATACCCATTCGTTTACTCAGTGTCTTACTTTTATCCATCATCTGTCTGAGCGTCGGAGCCAAGGGCAAGAGATTGGCCTCTTACGAGAAATATATCCAAAAATATAGCGACCTCGCGGTCCAACATCAAAAGAAATACCGGATTCCCGCGAGTATCACCTTGGCGCAAGGTTTGCTGGAATCCGGAGCCGGACAAAGCGTATTGGCGAAACGTTCGAACAATCATTTCGGTATCAAGTGCCATTCGGATTGGCGGGGAGGAAGAGTGTATCATGACGATGACCTGAAAGGGGAATGCTTCCGGAAGTACAGGCATGTGGAAGATTCTTACGAGGACCACTCCCGTTTCCTCGCCGAGCGTTCCAGATACGCCTCTCTTTTCAGATTGGACATCCGCAATTACAAGGGTTGGGCGAAAGGATTGCAAAAATGCGGCTACGCTACAGACCGGGCATACGCCAACAAACTAATCAAGGTCATCGAGGATTATGAGTTATATCGTTTCGACTCAGGTAAAAAATCGAGAAAGAAATCATCCAAGAAACAAAAGTTACCGGTATACGACTATCAAGTCTACCGTACCGACGGGTTGCTCTATGTCTACGCGAAAGAGAACGACAGTTTCGAACAGATAGCCCGTAGTTTAGGCTTCAAGACGAAGCATTTGATAAAATACAATGAGGTTCCAGAGGACTTCCCGTTAGAGAAAGGCGATATCGTCTACCTGGAGAAAAAGAAAAAGAAAGCGGACAAACCCCATTACGAGCATGTCGTCCAAGTGGGTGAATCCATGCACAGCATCTCCCAAATGTACGGAATCCAAGTGAAAAGCCTTTACAAAATGAATAAAAAGGACGAAGATTACGTCCCGGAAGAAGGAGATGTACTAAAACTTAGATAAATGACACAAAAAAGTATTACCTTTGCGATTCAAATAAAAATACAATGAGTGATCAACGTTATAACCTACGAGGCGTTTCCGCTTCAAAAGAAGATGTTCATAACGCGATAAAGAACATCGACAAGGGTATTTTCCCGAACGCGTTCTGTAAAATCATCCCCGACATCTTGGGTGGTGATCCTGAATATTGCAACATCATGCATGCGGACGGGGCGGGAACAAAATCATCCTTGGCGTATATGTATTGGAAAGAGACCGGAGATTTGTCGGTCTGGAAAGGCATCGCCCAAGACGCGCTCATCATGAACATAGACGATTTGCTTTGTGTGGGCGCGGTTGATAACATCCTCGTATCTTCCACGATAGGGCGTAACAAGCTGCTGATTCCCGGAGAAGTCATCTCGGCCATCATCAATGGAACGGACGAGCTTTTGGCGGAATTGCGTGAGTTGGGCATAGGTTGTTATGCCACGGGGGGCGAGACCGCCGACGTGGGCGATTTAGTTCGGACCATTATCGTAGACAGTACGGTCACTTGCCGTATGAGGCGTGCGGATGTCATTGATAACAAACATATCCAAGGAGGAGATGTAATCGTTGGATTAGCCTCTTTTGGCAAAGCGACTTACGAGAAAGAATATAACGGAGGCATGGGCAGCAACGGGCTCACGTCCGCTCGCCACGACGTTTTCGCCAAATATTTGGCCCAACGTTATCCGGAGAGTTATGACGCGGCGGTACCCGAGGAGTTGGTCTATTCCGGGAAATTACGGCTCACGGACATGATTGCGGAATTAGGGATTGACGCAGGCAAATTGGTCCTCTCTCCTACCCGCACATACGCCCCGGTCATCAAAGTCTTGCTCGATAGCTTGCGCTCTCATATCCATGGTATGGTACATTGTTCCGGAGGAGCGCAAACAAAAGTGATGCATTTCGTGGAGAATAAACGTGTCACGAAAAACAACCTCTTCCCCATTCCTCCATTATTCCGCATCATCCAAGAACAAAGCGGTACGGAGTGGAGCGAGATGTACAAGGTATTCAATATGGGGCATCGGATGGAAATATATATCGCGCCGGAATATGCGGACGAAGTCATACAAATCTCGAAGCGTTTTGGTATAGACGCGCGAGTCATCGGTTTCGTAGAGGACGCGGAAAGAAACGAATTGATTATCGAAAGCGAAAAAGGTCGCTTTACTTATTAATAGCGAAAAGAAATGGCCGAAAATAGTTTGCTAAATAAATTAGACGGATTAGTAAGCCGTTTCGAGGAGGTCGGTACATTAATTACCGACCCGGCGGTAATCGCGGACATGAAACGATTCGTGAAACTGAACAAGGAGTACCGCGACTTGGAAAAAATCGTGGCGGCTCGCGACGAATACGTGAAAACCCTTAACGGAGTCGAGGAGGCGAAAAACCTGCTGGAGACCGAACAGGATCCGGAAATGCGGGAAATGGCGAGGGAAGAATTGGAAAACTGCACCAAACGTATCCCTTCCTTGGAAGAGGATATCAAATTGTTGCTCGTTCCCGCCGACCCGCAAGACGACAAGAACGCGATCGTAGAGATTAGAGGAGGAACAGGGGGCGATGAGGCCGCTCTTTTCGCGGGGGACTTATATCGCATGTACGTTAAATATTGCGAGATGAAAGGTTGGAAAATAAGCGTATCCAGTTTTAGTGAAGGTTCCTCCGGAGGTTATAAAGAAATCATATTCACCGTATCCGGCGAGAAGGTTTACGGGACTCTTAAATATGAATCAGGTGTCCACCGCGTTCAACGTGTGCCGGCCACGGAGACGCAAGGTCGCGTACATACCTCGGCCGCTACCGTAGCTGTATTGCCGGAAGCGGATGAATTCGACGTGGAAATCAACGAGGGTGAGATTAAATGGGATACTTTCCGCTCGGGCGGAGCCGGAGGACAAAATGTCAACAAGGTGGAATCAGGTGTTCGCCTGCGATATGTATGGAAGAACCCGATTACCGGCGTTAGCGAAGAGATCCTCATCGAATGTACCGAGACGCGAGATCAACCTAAAAACAAGGAAAGAGCGCTTACCCGTTTACGGTCTTTCATTTACGACAAGGAGCATCAGAAATATCTGGATGATATCGCCAGCAAACGAAAGACCATGGTATCTACCGGCGATCGTTCCGCCAAGATTCGCACCTACAATTATCCACAAGGGCGTGTCACGGATCACCGTATCAATTATACGATGTACAATCTTTCGGCTTTCATGGATGGCGAGATACAGGATTGCTTGGATCACTTGATTGTCGCAGAGAACGCGGAAAGATTGAAAGAATCTGAATTATAAAATACTTTTCACCATTTCATTTTTACGCAAGATTATGAACAAACAACAACTTTTCGAGAACATCAAGAAAAAACAATCCTTCCTTTGCGTAGGATTAGACACAGATATAAAGAAGATTCCCCAGCATTTGCTGACCAAGGAGGATCCGATATTCGCTTTCAATAAAGCGATTATCGACGCTACCGCCGATTATTGCATCGCTTACAAGCCCAACATGGCGTTCTATGAGAGCGAGGGAGTGAAAGGTATCATCGCTTTCGAGAAAACGGTGGCCTATTTGAGAGAAAACTATCCAGACCAATTCATCATCGCCGACGCGAAACGCGGAGATATCGGTAATACGTCAGAGATGTACGCCCGTTCATTCTTCGACCATATCAAGGTGGATGCCGTAACGGTAGCTCCTTACATGGGCGAAGATAGCGTAAAGCCTTTCTTGCTTTACCCGGAAGCGTGGGTTATCCTGCTGGCGTTGACCTCCAACAAAGGTTCACACGATTTCCAATTAACTGAAGACTCGAACGGCGAACGTCTTTTCGAAAAAGTCTTGAAGAAATCGCGGGAATGGGCCACGGACGAACAAATGATGTATGTAGTCGGAGCGACACAAGGGAAAATGTTTGCGGATATTCGTAAATATATTCCCAATCATTTCTTGTTGGTCCCGGGCGTGGGTGCTCAAGGAGGAAGTTTGGCGGAAGTGGTCCGGTATGGAATGAACGACCAATGCGGTCTTTTAGTCAACTCTTCCCGAGCGATCATCTATGCGGACAAGACCGAAGCGTTCACGAACGCCGCTCGAGAATCAGCGCATGCCGTACAAAAAGAAATGGCCGGTTATTTGCTCGAAAAAGGAATTATTCCTCATAAAGCATAGGCTATCTGAATAATTTTCACCATTTTCGCGGATAAACGATTGACAAATAACTGAGAGTTAACGAAGATATATAAATTGTATTGAAGGATGGAGTTCTCTGCTCAACAAATCGCCGGTTTCTTGAAAGGGACTATTGAAGGCGATCCGGAAGTAAAGGTTTGCAGTTTTTCTAAAATAGAGGAAGGAAAACCGGGCACATTGACCTTTTTGGCAAATCTGAAATATGCGCACCATATTTATAATACACATGCGAGTATTGTATTGGTCAACAACGATTTCAAACCTGAGCATCCCGTTAAAGCGACCTTGATAAAGGTACCGAACGCTTATGCCGCGCTCGCCATGTTACTAAACTTGGTGGAACAATCCAAAAAGGCGAAAGTAGGAATAGGCTCCACCGCTTTCGTTGCGACTTCCGCAACGTTAGGAGACAATTGTTATATCGGGAATTTCGCTTACATCGGCGATAACGCAAAAATCGGGAATAATTGTCAAATATACCCTCACGCCTACATAGGAGACAACGTGGAGATAGACGACAATTGCGTCATCTATCCTAACGTCACCATCTATGAGGGCTGTAAAATCGGAAACAAGTGCATACTTCATGCCGGATGCGTAATCGGCTCTGACGGTTTCGGGTTCGCTCCGGAAGGCGAGACTTACAAAAAGATTCCTCAATTGGGTAACGTCATCATCGAGGATAATGTCGAGATTGGCGCTAATACGACTATCGACCGGGCGGTCATGGACTCCACCATTATCCGGAAAGGGGTGAAACTGGACAATCTCGTGCAAATCGCTCACAATGTTGAAGTCGGGGAGAATACGGTCATGGCCGCTCAAGTAGGCATCGCCGGTTCCGTGAAGATAGGAAAGCATTGTATGTTTGGCGGACAAGTGGGATTGGCGGGACATATTCATATCGCCGACCACGTTGTTTTCGGCGCTCAAGCGGGCGTAATCAGTGATGTCAAGGAGGCCGCCACCCTATTGGGCGCTCCAGCCATCAACGCGAAGAACTTCATGCGCTCCAGCGCCATATTCAACCGACTTCCGGACATGTATCGTATGCTGGGACAGATGCAACGGGATATCGAACTACTTAGGAAAGAAATCAATAAACAATAAGGACCTATGCAAAAACAGAAAACGCTCGCGGCTAGTTTCTCTTTAAAAGGGAAAGGGTTACATACGGGATTAGATATCGAAATCACTTTCAATCCCGCACCTGAGAACCACGGATATAAGATTAAACGTGTTGACTTGGAAGGACAACCGACCATCGATGCCGTGGCCGAAAACGTCACGTGTACGCAACGGGGAACAGTCTTATGCAAGAACGATGTCCAAGTAGGGACGATCGAGCACGCCATGGCCGCATTGTATGCCCATGAGATAGACAATTGCCTCATCGAGGTGAACGCACCCGAATTCCCGATATTGGACGGAAGTTCCCGTTTCTTTTCGGAAGGGATTCTCAAGGTAGGGACCGTTGAACAAAACGCCCCGAAAGATTTTTATATCGTTAAACATAAAGTCGAGGTAAAAGACGAAGAGTCCGGTTCCTCGATCATGATTCTTCCCGACGACAAGTTCTGCGTGAACGTCTTGATATCATTCGATTCTCCCGTATTGTCTAATCAATTCGCCACAATGAATGATTTAAGCGAATTCCCGAAAGAGATAGCGTCGTCACGTACGTTCGTGTTTGTCCGGGAAGTGGAGACGCTTTTAAAGAACAACTTAATTAAAGGTGGTGATCTGGACAACGCAATCGTCATCTACGACCAGATGATACCACAGGAGTCGTTAGACAAACTAGCGGACATGATGAATCTCCCACACAAGAACCTGCAGGAACTGGGCTACGTGAACAACGAGCCTCTTGTCTACAACAACGAACCGGCGCGCCACAAGCTGATTGACGTGCTCGGCGACATCGCCCTAATCGGTAAACCGATACGGGGACGTATCATCGCCACCCGACCAGGACACAAAATCAACAATCAGTTGGCTCGCGTAATCCGTAAGGACATCAAGATAAACAACATACAAGCCCCCATGTACAATCCCGAGCAGACACCTATCATGGATGTCAACCGTATTCGGGAGTTGCTGCCTCATCGCTATCCGTTCCAATTAGTGGACAAGATTATCGAAATTGGCGGCAATTATATCGTAGGCGTAAAGAACATCACGACCGACGAGCCTTTCTTCCAAGGGCATTTTCCGGAAGAGCCGGTCATGCCGGGAGTCCTCCAAATCGAGGCGATGGCGCAGACAGGCGGCCTGCTCGTCTTGAACTCCGTGGACGAGCCGGAACGCTACTCCACCTATTTCATGACCATCAATAACGTCAAGTTCCGCCAGAAAGTCGTGCCGGGAGACACTTTAATCTTACGGCTGGAACTGCTCGCTCCTATCCGTCGCGGCATCTCGACGATGCAAGGCTACGTGTTCGTCGGAGACAAACTGGTAAGCGAGGCCCAATTCATGGCGCAGATAATAAAGAACAAATAACGACAAAGAACTTTATACGAAAATGAATATATCCCCATTAGCGGTTATCCATCCCGAAGCCAAGCTTGGCGCGAACGTGACCATCGACCCTTTCGCCGTAATCGAGAAAGACGTGATTATCGGCGATAACTGCCACGTATTCCCGCATGCGGTGATACTTGATGGCGCGCGAATCGGTAAGAACTGCCGGATTTTCCCCGGAGCGGTTATCGCCGGCATCCCACAAGACCTGAAATTCAAAGGCGAGGTCACGACGGCGGAAATCGGAGATAACACGACGATACGCGAGTGCGTGACCATTAACCGGGGCACGGCCTCTAAGGGAAAGACCATCGTTGGGAACGATTGCCTCATCATGGCCTACTCGCACGTGGCGCACGACTGTGTCGTGAAAGACCATGTCATTATCGGCAACGCCTCGCAAATCGCGGGCGAGGTAGAGATAGACGATTACGCCATCGTGAGCGGTGGCACGCTCGTGCACCAGTTCACCCGCATCTCCAAGCACGTGATGATACAAGGAGGCTCACGCATCGGGAAGGACATCCCGCCCTACACGTTGGTAGGCCGCGACCCAATCGCCTATTGCGGTATCAATATCGTGGGATTACGTCGCAGGGGCTTCACGAACCAGCAGGTCTTCCTGATACAGGATATCTACCGTACGCTCTACACGCGCGGGTTGAACAACACCGACGCGTTGAGAGCCATCGAGACGGAGTACGAGCCTTGCGAGGAACGCGACTTGATTCTCGATTTCATCAAGAGCTCCAAGCGAGGCATCGTCCGCGGGTCTATCGACGAATTATAAACACTCTCTTTTTAATATATAAGCCAACGAGAGTTCGACACGACTCACGTCGGTTTATCCTAAAAGAAGCTGGATTCTTCGAGTCCGGCTTCTTTTATGGCCTTTAGCCAACATTTTCCCACGAGCTAATACATGAAACACGTGAGTTCGATATAAGAGAAAAAGGGAAACGAAGCGGAGAAAAACCCAAAAGGCCATGGATAAAAGTCCATGATATGCCGATAAATTCTCTATCTTTAGCCTAAAGATACATATCTGCAACCTAAAGATACATATCTTTAAGCTAAAGATACATATCCGCAGCCTAAAGATAGACTTTTCCTTAGCGGCTTTTCCATTTTTTCCGCCGACTTCCAAAAGATTTCCAGGAGCTTAATGACTTTTCCATATCTCTTTCGTAAATTTGTCCTATCGGAAACAAACATGACTAAAACTTATCATAAAATGAAAATAGCGATCATAGGTTCGGGCAATATGGGCGGAGCGATAGCCCGCGGCCTGTCGAAAAGCTCGATGTTCGACGCGTCGGACATCACGTGTACCGCCTTATCGGACACCACGCTGGAGAAATTGCGTTCGTTCAATCCCAAGTTCGTATTGACCCACGACAACAAGGAAGCGGCCCGGAGAGCGGACATCGTCCTCCTCGCGGTGAAACCTTGGCTTATCGAAAACGTCATCAAGGAAATCAGGCCCGCGCTGGATTTCGAGAAACAAATCTTCCTGTCCGTGGCGGCAGGCGTCACGCTCGACACCCTATACGCGTGCCTGACCAAGAACGCGGATTTGGATTCGGTAGCGGCCCCCACGCTCTTCCGGGTCATGCCCAACACGGCGATAGAAATAATGAGCGGCATGACTTTCATCGCCGCCCGCAACGCCTCCAAAGAGCGGATAAACACGGTTCTCGACATTTTCAACGAACTGGGGCACGCCATGCTGATAGAGGAACGGCTGATGAGCGCCGGAACAGCCTTGGCCTCTTGCGGCATAGCTTTCGCCCTCCGCTATATCCGCGCCGCGATGGAAGGCGGCGTGGAATTGGGGTTCTATCCGCGGCAAGCCCAAGAGATAGTGGCCTATACGGTGAAAGGCGCGGCGGAGCTCCTGCTCGCCAAAGGGAACAATCCGGAGGAGGAAATAGACAAAGTGACGACCCCTGGAGGCATCACCATCAAAGGTCTGAACGAGATGGAACGGGCGGGCTTCACCTCCGCCGTGATACAGGGACTGAAAGCTTGCGAATGACCGGACTGGCGACTTTCCCATGAGAAAAAAGGCTTTTAAAATAAGCGGTATAATCCTGACGCTTGTCGGTATCGCGGGATGCCTCCTTTCGGCATTCAATATCGACAAGCATCCGGACAAGCTTTGGCTGCACCGTTGTAACACCGTGGAAAAGTTCATCGAAAAGAGTCCCCGTTATCCCAACGTGGAGATAGATGTCGTATTCCGCAAGGACAATCGCTTCGACGTGACCCACGACGTGAGTACGTCGTACGCTCTTCCCCTCGACTCCATCCTGGCCCAAAGCCCACGAGATAACGGACGCCACTTTTGGCTGGATATCAAGAATATGGATTCGACCAACCGTGACGATATATTGGATGAGATGGAACGCTTGCGCGCCCGTTACCGATTGGACAAACGGCAATTCATATTGGAAAGCCCGGAGTGGCGATTGTTGGAGCCTTTCACACGCCAAGGATATTACACCTCGTGCTACGTGACGTATGACAAACCCTCAAGATTGGAGAGGCAGGAAATTAAGGAACGCATCGCACGATTACGAAAAGTGGTTGATAGTCATGCGGTATCGGCCCTGTCTTTCCCGGGCTGGTGGTACACGACCATAAAGAAATACTTGCGACGTCCTATCGACCTGCTGACGTGGAAACATCGTACCACGCAATTCGAGTTATTCCTCACGCCTATCGGCTGGAAAATGCTTAAAGACCGCACCTCAAGGTCATCCTTGTCAAAGACAAAGGAAAGCATCACCGATAAAACCGATGAAACCGCCCCCAAACAAATGATTTTAATCAAGGAAGAAACGCGTTCTTTTGCTTTTTATTCCTACCTTTGGCGAGACGAAACATTATAAATAAAGAAAATGAACGAACAGATACGACAAATAGCGGAACGCTTGGCGGGATTACGGGACGCGTTGGAGGTCTCGCCCGAGGAAATGGCGAAAGTATGCCATCTTTCCACCAAGGAATACTTGCGGTTGGAAAGCGGCACGGTAGACATCTCCGTCAGTGTATTGCACCAAATCGCCCAAGCATACGGCGTGGAATTAACGACATTGATGTTCGGCGACGAACCCAAGATGAATACCTATTTCATCACCCGAAAGGGAAAAGGCATCGCGGTAGAACGCACGAAGGCCTACAAATACCAGTCGCTCGCCGCCGGCTTCGCGGGACGAAAGGCGGACCCTTTCCTCGTGACCGTGCATCCTAAGCCTGAGGACGAGCCTATCTATCTTAATTCCCATCCGGGACAAGAATACAACATGATACTTAGCGGACGTATGGCATTGCAAATCAACGGAAAGGAGCTAATACTCGAAAAGGGAGACAGCATTTATTTCAATTCCGAGCTACCGCATGGCATGAAAGCCTTGGACGGAGAGAAAGTTATGTTTTTGGCGATAATCATTTGATAATATGTTAGAACGATTCATAGATAAAACGACCTTCGAGTCGCAAGAGGATTTCAAAAAGAATTTCAAGATAAAGGTACCGGAGAACTTCAATTTCGGCTATGACGTGGTAGACGCGTGGGCCGCGGAACGACCGGACAAGAAAGCCCTTTGCTGGACGAACGACCATGGACAGCACGTGGATTTCACCTTCGCCGACATGAAACGATACACGGACCAAACCGCTTCCTATTTCCAGTCGTTGGGTATCGGACACGGTGACATGGTGATGCTGATACTGAAACGTCGCTACGAGTTCTGGTTTTCCATCATCGCCTTGCATAAATTAGGAGCGACCGTCATCCCGGCCACTCACTTATTGACCAAGAAAGATATCGTTTATCGCGCGAACGCCGCTGACATCAAGGCGATTATTTGCGCTGGCGAAGAGGTGATCACGAAACATGTCATCGACGCCATGCCCGAGTCGCCCAGCGTAAGCATCCTCGTCTCCGTAGGCCCGGAAGTACCGGAAGGATTCAAGAATTTCCACGAAGGAATCGAGAACGCGGCTCCATTCATACGCCCCTCCCATCCAAACAGCAACGATGATATCTCTTTAATGTATTTCACTTCGGGCACGACGGGAGAACCCAAAATGGTGGCACATGACTTCACCTATCCGTTGGGGCATATCGTAACCGGCAGCTTTTGGCATAACTTGCATGAAGACAGCCTGCATTTGACTATCGCCGATACCGGATGGGGAAAAGCCGTATGGGGGAAATTGTACGGACAATGGATCGCCGGAGCGACCGTATTCGTATATGACCACGAGAAATTCACGCCGGCGGACATGTTACGGATGATACAAGAATATCATATCACCTCGCTTTGCGCTCCTCCTACGATTTTCCGTTTCTTGATACGTGAGGACCTGACGAAATATGACCTATCTTCATTACAATATTGCACGATAGCGGGAGAAGCTTTGAACCCCGCGGTATTCGATACGTTCTACAAACTGACCGGAATCAAGTTGATGGAGGGCTTCGGACAAACAGAAACCACATTGACCATAGCGACATTCCCGTGGATGGAACCCAAACCGGGCTCGATGGGCGTGCCTAATCCACAATACGAGGTGGATTTATTACGTCCCGATGGAACTCGCGCGGAAGATGGAGAACAAGGACAAATCGTAATCCATACGGCAAACGGTAAGCCTATCGGATTGTTCAAGGAATATTATCGGGACGCGGAACGTACACGAGAGGTCTGGCACGATGGACTTTATTATACGGGCGACGTGGCTTGGCGGGACGAGGATGGCTATTTTTGGTTCGTAGGCCGCGCGGACGACGTAATCAAGAGTTCCGGATATCGTATCGGTCCGTTTGAGGTAGAAAGCGCTCTTATGACGCATCCCGCGGTAGTGGAATGCGCGATCACAGGCGTGCCGGACGAGATCCGCGGACAAGTGGTGAAGGCCACGATCGTATTGGCGAAAGATTACAAGGACAAAGCGGGAGATGCCTTGGTGAAAGAGTTGCAAGACCACGTCAAAAAAGTCACGGCTCCTTACAAATATCCCCGTGTAGTAGAGTTCGTGAACGAACTGCCTAAAACGATTAGCGGTAAAATCCGCAGGGTGGAAATCAGGGAAAAAGACAATAATTAAATCATAACTCATGAAGCGCCTCGCGATAAAGATAGGGAGCAATGTCTTGGCACGTAAGGATGGCACGCTCGATATCACTCGAATGTCCGCTTTAGTCGACCAAGTGGCGGAGTTATGTCGGCAAGGATGGGAAATTATATTGATTTCCTCTGGAGCAGTCGCTTCCGGACGCAGTGAGATAAAAGTCAACAAGCGGTTGGACGCCGTGTCCGCCCGTCAACTCTATTCCGCCGTAGGACAAGCCAAATTAATCAATCGTTATTACGAGCTATTCCGAGAACATGGATTGACTTGTGGACAGGTCCTTACCACGAAGGAAAGTTTCGGCAGCCGCACGCATTATCTGAATCAGAAACATTGCATGGAAGTCATGCTGGAAAACAAGGTAGTCCCTATCGTGAACGAGAATGACACGATTTCCGTAACGGAGTTAATGTTTACGGACAATGATGAATTATCGGGGTTAATCGCTACCATGATGGGAGCGGATGTCTTAATTATCCTAAGCAATATAGATGGCATATATAACGGTGATCCTTCGAATCCGGATAGTTCAATAATCCCGAAAATAGAACAAGGGAAAACGGACGTGTCCAAATACATCCAAACCAACAAGTCTTCTTTCGGAAGAGGAGGAATGCTGACCAAATATCATATCGCCAGGAAAGTAGCGGATGAGGGTATCGCCGTGATAATCGCCAATGGGAAAAGGGAAAATATCTTGCTCGACATATTGGAAAAGGAAAAAGAGACCCTCTGTACCCGATTTATGCCAGCCTCGAAACCGGTCAGTAGCGTGAAAAAATGGATCGCTCATTCCGAAGGCTTCGCCAAAGGAGAGATTCATATCAATACTGGAGCGGAAAAAGCGTTGACAGGTTCCCAAGCGACCAGCGTATTGCTCGTGGGCGTGACTCGTATCGAGGGTGATTTCGAGAAAGACGATATCGTAAAAATCATAAACGAGGAAGGGAATCAAATAGGCGTTGGTTGTACGGCTTACGATAGCGAGGATGCCCGTAAACTAATCGGACAACGGGACTTAAAGCCCATCATACACTATGATTATTTATACTTAGATTAATTATGGATATAAATGATGTATTTAAGCGAACTTCCGAAGCGTCCAAGCGACTCGTCACGCTGGACGGCCAAGAAATTTGCCATGTCTTGAAAGACACGGCTCAAGCTTTAAGGGAACATTCGGTAGAGGTTCTCTCAGCGAATCGATATGATTTAGAGAGAATGAATCCCTCAAACCCCAAATATGACCGGCTGAAACTAACCGAGAGACGTCTTTCCGATATCGCCTCGGATATGGAGAACGTCGCCATGTTGCCTTCTCCTTTAAACAAGGTATTAAGCGAGACTATACGTCCCAACGGGATGGTAATCAAGAAAGTTACCGTCCCTTTCGGTGTGATAGGAGTAGTTTATGAGGCACGCCCGAACGTAACCTTCGATGTGTTCTCTTTATGTCTCCGAAGTGGCAACGCTTGTATCCTAAAAGGAGGATCGGATGCGGAACATTCCAATTTGGCGTTGGTTCATATCATCCATTCCGTACTCAAATCACACGATATAGAACCTGAGATATGCACGTTGCTTCCTTCTGGACGGGAAGCGACGGCTCGCTTATTGGAAGCGAGAAAATGGGTCGATTTAATCATACCCAGAGGCAGTGGTTCCTTAATCAATTTTGTCCGCGAACATTCAAAAGTGCCGGTCATCGAAACTGGCGCCGGGATTTGTCATACCTATTTCGATAAAGCGGGAGACAAGGAAAAAGGACGCGAGATCGTAAATAACGCGAAGACTCGCAGGGTCAGCGTCTGCAACGCCTTGGATTGCCTTATTATCCATCAAGACCGTTTATCTGATTTACCTTATATATGCGGTAAGCTGACGGACAATCACGTTATCATCTATGCGGATAATCCCTCTTATATGGCCTTGTCCGGACATTACCCTAAAGAACTTCTACTACCAGCGACGGAAAAGAGCTTCGGGACTGAGTTCCTCGATTATAAGATGAGCATCCGTACGGTCTCGTCTTTAGATGACGCCATGGAACATATCGCCCGTTACGGTTCCAAACACAGCGAAAGCATCATCAGCGAAGACAAGGAAAGTATCCGGCGTTTCCTACGTCAAGTGGACGCGGCTTGCGTATATGCCAACGCGTCCACGGCGTTCACGGATGGAGCGCAATTCGGCTTCGGTGCGGAGATTGGTATAAGCACGCAAAAACTACACGCCCGCGGCCCGATGGCTCTTCCCGAGCTAACTACCTATAAATATGTCATAGAGGGCAATGGACAAATAAGAATTTAACATAACAAAATATCAAAGACATGAGACATTTTACATGTGTACAAGATTTAGGAGATTTGAGACAAGCGCTTAATGAAGCTTTTGAAATCAAGAAAGACCGTTTCCGGTTCAATGAACTTGGGAAAAACAAAACGTTGTTGATGATATTTTTCAATTCCAGTTTACGCACCCGTTTAAGCACGCAAAAGGCGGCGATGAATTTGGGCATGAACACTATCGTATTGGACGTAAATCAAGGGGCATGGAAGCTGGAGACGGAAAGAGGCGTTGTCATGGATGGGGATAAACCCGAACACCTGCTGGAAGCCGTGCCCGTGATGGGATGTTATTGTGACGTGATAGGTGTTCGTTCGTTCGCCCGTTTCGAGAATAAGGAGGACGATTATAACGAGAAGATATTGAACCAATTTATCAAATATTCCGGTCGGCCGGTATTTAGTATGGAGGCGGCGACCCGCCACCCGTTACAAAGCTTCGCGGACCTAATCACGATCGAGGAATACAAGAAAACGGCTCGGCCCAAAGTGGTCATGACATGGGCTCCCCATCCTAAATCTTTGCCACAAGCCGTCCCCAATAGCTTCGCCGAATGGATGAACGCCACGGATTATGAATTTGTCATCACGCATCCGGAAGGCTATGAGCTGGATCCCAAATTTGTCGGTCACGCGAAAGTGGAATATAATCAAGAGAAAGCGTTCGAAGGCGCGGATTTCATCTACGCCAAAAATTGGTCCGCATACAAAGACCCTAATTATGGGCAAGTCATCAATATGGATCGTAGCTGGACCGTCGACACGAAAAAAATGGCGCTCACCAATAACGCTTATTTCATGCATTGTCTTCCCGTTCGCCGCAACATGATCGTAACGGATGATGTCATAGAAAGTCCACAAAGCATAGTGATACCAGAGGCCGCCAACCGAGAAATCTCCGCACAGACCGTACTGAAAAAAATCTTGATGAGCCTCTAACCCGTGTTCGCGATAAGACATAGTGTAAAGATTAGAGAGTGTGCCATTCTTCATTTCGGCACACTCTCTTTTTTATTCCCAAAATCAAGATGACCAAGCTGAAATCCCTACCCAACGTGCATCGACACGCTACCACACCCCAAAAGCCGGGATTATTTCGTTTAAGTCCCGTTCAAATAGTTCATTTGACCCACGAAAAAAGTTTAAGACAGACGGAGAATTCTCTATCTTTAGCCTAAAGATACATATCGCAAGCCTAAAGATATATATCTGCAGCCTAAAGATACATATCTTTAACCTAAAGATAGACTTTTTCCCATAGTCTTTTCGGTTTTTCCCGCCGTTCTTTCAAGTTTTTGTAGCTGTCCCGTTGACTTTTATACCGGCTTATCCGAATAATAACGGGATTTTTCCGTAAGTTTGGCCCCCGAATAAATAAGAACGTATATGAAGCATTATGACTTTGATGAGATTATAGAACGTCATGGGACGAACTGCGTGAAGTTTGACCGTTTGAAAGAGGAGTTCGGCGATGAGCGATTGGTTCCTCTTTGGGTGGCGGATATGGATTTCCGTACGCCGGACTTTATCGTGGAGGCCATAAAGAAGCGTTGCGAGCATGAGATTTTCGGTTACACGTTCGCCTCGGACACTTATTATGACTGTATCATCGATTGGGTACGTTATAAACACAACTGGGAAATACGGAAAGAATGGATTAGCTATATTCCGGGAATCGTGAAGGGTATCGCCTTGGCCATCCAATGCTTCACGCGGAAAGGAGACAAGGTTATCATCCAACCTCCGGTTTACCATCCGTTCCGCATCGTTCCGGAGAAATTGGGACGGGAGGTCGTTTATAACCCGCTGAAGCTGGAGGACGGTGTCTATCGGATGGACTTCGAGCAGCTTGAGTCGGTGATAGACGATAAATGCAAGGCGTTGATTCTCTGCAATCCCCATAACCCGGGAGGCATCGTGTGGGACAAAGAGAGCTTGACGCGGTTGGCTGAGATTTGTTCCGCGTGCGGAATTTTGGTCATCTCCGACGAGATTCATTCAGAGATGGCGTATCCGCAATACAAGCATTATCCTTTCGCTTCCGTCTCGGAAGCGGCCGCCTCGTGCAGCTTGACGTTCATGGCGCCCAGCAAGACGTTCAATATAGCGGGCATCGTCACCTCTTACGCTGTCATTCCGGATTCTCGTATCCGGGAGGAGTTCTATTCATTCCTTGACGCGGGAGAATTTGGCGATGGCACGATTTTCGCGTATACGGCGACCATAGCGGCTTATACTTATGGCGCCGAATGGTTGCAGCAAATGCGTACGTACGTCATGGAAAACGTACGCTTCGTGGATGAGTTCATAAGGCGGAATATCCCAGGTATCAAGGTTTACCAGCCACAAGCCTCTTTCTTGGTTTGGTTGGATTGCCGGGGGCTGGGTCTTGGGCAAGAACAACTCGTGCGGCTTTTCAAGGAGAAGGCCGGATTGGCCTTGAATGATGGCAGTATGTTCGGGCCTGGAGGCGAAGGCTATATGCGCCTGAACGTAGGTTGCCCTCGGACGGTCTTGGACGGAGCCATGAGCGCGCTCCAAAAAGCGGTGAATGAAATGGATAAAAACGCGAATTAACGCGGATGAGGGTTTCGGTTTAGGAAAATGAATCGTATCTTCGCGGGGATTTTTTACGAGAAAAAATAAAATAACGAGATATGAAAATAGAAACGAATAAATACGTCGCCGTTACATACGACTTAAACGTAGGCGAAGGAGAAGAACGGGAATTGATGGAGAGAGCGACACCGGAAGTCCCTTTGCGATTTATTTTTGGGACAGGGTTGATGCTTCCAGCTTTCGAGAAGGCGTTGGAAGGCCTGGAGGCTGGCGACGCTTTTGATTTCTCTATAGAGCCTAAAGAGGCTTATGGGGAATATAACGAAGAGCATGTGTTGGATCTCCCCAAGAGTATCTTCGAGGTAAACGGGAAGTTTGACGCGGAGAATGTCAAAGAAGGGGTGACCTTGCCGATGATGGATTCCGAGGGGAATCGAATGAATGGCTCCGTGCTGGAAATCAAGAAGGATGTCGTGGTGATGGATTTCAACCACCCGTTGGCGGGCGAGACCTTGCATTTCAGCGGAAAAGTGGTAGATGTGCATGAGCCTACGGCGGAAGAGATCGCCGCGCTTACCGCTTCCGCCGGTGGATGCGGTGGCGGCTGCGGAGGCTGTGGCGGTGGATGCGGCGACAGCGGCTGCGGAGGTTGTGGTGGCGATTGCCATTGATAGTCGACGTGCTTGATGGATATGAATACGTTCGGTAACATTTATAGATTGACATCGTTTGGAGAGTCGCATGGTCCAGGTGTAGGAGGCGTGATTGACGGATGCCCCGCGGGAATCGTATTGGATACGGCTTTCATTCAGCGAGAGCTGGATCGTCGTAAACCAGGGCAATCCCATATCACGACCCCGCGCAAGGAAGATGATGAGGTACAATTCCTTTCGGGCATCTATGAAGGAAAAACGACAGGAACTCCGATTGGTTTTATCATTTGGAACAAGAATCAACATTCTTCGGACTATGAGGAAATGAAAACCGTCTATCGCCCTTCGCACGCGGATTATACTTATCAGATGAAATACGGGATACGAGATCCTCGCGGAGGTGGACGGTCGTCCGCCCGGGAGACTATCGCCCGTTGTGTAGGTGGCGCTATCGCTAAACTGGCCTTACGGCCTTATGGTATACAAATCCAAGCTTATACGTCGCAAGTAGGCACTATTAAATTGCCGGGCGGTTATCAGGATTATGATTTGGATTTGGCGGAAAGCAACGCCGTCCGTTGTCCTGATCCGAAAACCGCATCCGAGATGGAGGCATTGATTGCCGAGGTCAAATCAAAAGGAGATACGATAGGAGGCATTGTCACTTGCGTAGTGAGAAAAGTCCCGATAGGTTTAGGCGAGCCGGTTTTCGGCAAATTACATGCCGCTTTGGGACATGCGATGTTGACGATAAACGCGGCGAAAGGTTTTGAGTATGGAGATGGGTTCGAAGCCGCATGTTATCGGGGTTCTGAACGTAATGACCTGTTTTTTAACGATAACGGCAAAATCAATACGAGGACCAATCATTCCGGAGGTATTCAAGGAGGTATTTCCAACGGACAAGATATCTATTTCAGGGTCGCTTTTAAATCGGTGGCGACTATCTTGATGGAACAAGAAACGGTGAATATGCGGGAAGAAGATACGATATTGAAAGCCAGAGGGCGTCATGACCCTTGCGTTGTCCCCCGGGCGGTTCCTATAGTGGAGTCGATGACCGCCATGACATTGTTGGATTACCTATTGCTTCAGAAAACGAGAAAATATTGAGAAGGTTCGAGTATGGCTTGGTTATTGTTGCTTGTCGCCGGGTTATTTGAGATAGGATGGCCATTGGGATTCAAATTGGCGAGCTCGCTTCCTAAATATTTCGTGTGGTTTATCGGGATATCGGTCATTTCCATGGGGCTGAGCGGATACTTTTTGTATTTGGCGCAAAAAACCATTCCGATAGGAACCGCCTACGTTATTTGGACAGGAATTGGAGCTATCGGAACGGTCCTGCTGGGTATTTTGTGTTTTCACGATTCCGTAAACGTATTCAGGCTCCTGTTCCTTTCATTGATATTAATCGGCATCATAGGATTGAAGCTGATTCCTTGAAAAAGGAACATCCATTTATTCGTGATGATAAGGCTCGTTATGTAGGATTGTCATCGCACGATAAAGTTGCTCGATGAAGATTAATCGAATCATTTGATGAGAGAAAGTCATTTTGCTCAATGATATTTTTTCTGAAGCCGCCTTATAAACGGCATCGCTGAATCCATAAGGCCCTCCGATGATAAAGATCAGCCGCTTGGGAATCGTATGCGTTTTTTTCTCCAGATAAGAGGAAAATTGTACGGAAGTGTATTCTTTCCCTTTTTCATCTAACAGAATTATGTAATCTCCCGGGCGAAGCGCTTTTAAGATAGACTCCCCTTCTTTTTCTTTTTGTTGCCTTTCGGACAGGTTTTTCACGTTTTTTATGTCCGGAATTATTTCCATCTCAAAAGGAATATAGTGAACCAACCTATTTTTATATTCGTCGATAGCCTTTATGAAATAATCGGTATCGGTCTTTCCTATGACTATTAATCCAATCTTCATTTGTATTTGCATTTACCTGATTTAGTAGAGCTAAATTACAAGAAAAATGCATACCTTTGTCAATAATTTCTTTAATAAAGCAAAGAAAGTCTATGCGATGTTTTTTATTTGCATTCATCTTGACACTCGCTTGCGTTTGCGTGCGAGCGGCGGATATCACGAAGGTATCGAACGCTTTTAAAACGGGAAACGTATCTTTGATATCCGATGTTTTAGACAAAGAGGTGGATATATCATTGCCCGATGCCACAAAGAAGTGTGGAAATGACGAGGCGGTTTCAATGCTGTCTTCTTTCTTTCGTTCCAATAAGTCCTCCGGATTTTCAGTCGTGCATCATGCGGATAAAAAGGGAAATGGTTTTCTCGTGGGAAAACTGAATACCACTTCGGGAGAGTATCGGGTGAATGTCACGTATCGTGTAGAAGGTGATATCGCGATTATACAATCAATCAGAATAGAATAAAATGGACAAAGACAAGCTTATTGATGATTTAATTAAATTAGCGTTCGCCGAGGATATAGGCGATGGCGACCATACGACTTTATGTTGCATCCCTGATACGGCTATGGGGAAAAGTCAATTGATAATTAAGGAAGATGGCGTATTGGCCGGAGTGGAGATGGCGAGACGAATCTTCCATGATTTTGATTCGGAATTGAAAATGACGGTTTTTATACAAGATGGCGCCGAAGTTAAGAAAGGGGATGTCGCATTTGTCGTAGAAGGAAAGATTCGTTCTTTGTTACAGACTGAACGGTTGATGTTGAACGTAATGCAACGCATGAGTGGTATAGCCACCACGACTCGCAGATACGCGAAAGCGTTGGATGGAACTAAAACGCATGTATTGGATACAAGAAAGACGACTCCGGGAATGCGTATGATCGAAAAAGAGGCCGTACGTATCGGCGGGGGAATGAATCATCGAATCGGGCTATTTGATATGATTTTGTTGAAAGACAATCATGTGGATTTCGCCGGAGGAATCGAACAGGCGATAACTCGTGCGCATGATTACTTGAAAGAGAAAGGTAAGAACTTAAAGATAGAGATAGAAGTCCGTAATCTTGACGAATTGGAGCAGGTGCTGAAAGTTGGAGGTGTGGACCGAATCATGTTGGACAACTTCAATGTCGAGAAAACGAAAGAGGCGGTTCGTCGTATAAATGGCCGTTATGAGGTTGAGTCTTCCGGAGGCATCACGTTCGATACGCTAAGAGATTATGCGGAATGTGGCGTGGATTTTATCTCGGTAGGCGCATTGACTCATTCTGTCAAAAGTTTGGACATGAGCTTTAAGGCTTGTTGAGACCTGGCTTTCTTTTATATTCGGTTGAATTTATAATAAGATAAAAAGCAATAAGTGTAAAAAATGGAAATCGCTAGTAAATACAATCCCGCAGATGTGGAGGAAAAATGGTATCAGTATTGGTTGGATAATGGTTATTTTAAATCCAAACCTGACGCTCGTGAACCGTATACGATCGTGATACCTCCCCCTAATGTCACGGGTGTATTGCACATGGGGCACATGCTTAATAATACCATTCAGGACATTTTGGTTCGCCGCGCGAGGATGATGGGCAAGAACGCTTGCTGGGTGCCAGGAACTGATCATGCCTCGATCGCCACGGAAGCGAAAGTCGTAAATCGGTTGGCGCAAAAAGGCATTAAGAAATCGGACTTGACTCGCGAGGAGTTTTTAAGATACGCCTGGGAATGGAAAGAGGAGCATGGCGATATCATACTGAAACAATTGCGTAAGTTAGGCGCATCTTGCGATTGGGACCGGACCGCTTTTACGATGGACGAGAAACGGTCGGAAAGCGTAATAAAGGTTTTCGTGGATTTATATAATAAGGGCTTGATTTATCGGGGAGTCCGTATGGTACATTGGGATCCGAAAGCCTTGACCGCTTTGTCGGACGAGGAGGTGATTTACAAAGAAGAGCATAGCAAGTTATATTACCTCCGCTACAAGGTCGTGGGAGAGGAAAAATACGCGATTGTCGCTACGACTCGTCCGGAAACGATCATGGGTGATACAGCGATGTGTATCAACCCGAATGACCCTAAAAACCAGCATCTGAAAGGGAAAAAAGTGATCGTGCCCTTGGTGGGACGTGAGATTCCCGTAATAGAAGATGACTACGTGGATATCGAATTCGGAACCGGCTGCTTGAAAGTGACCCCGGCGCATGACGTGAACGACTATATGCTGGGTGAGAAGCATAATCTGCCTTCCATCGACATTTTTAATGATGACGGGACATTAAGTGAGGCCGCTGGATTGTATGTGGGTAAAGACCGTTTTGAAGTCCGGGAACAAATCGTAGAGGATTTACGTGCGGCAGGCTTGTTGGAAAAGGTAGAGGATTACGACAATAAGGTGGGTTATTCCGAACGTACGAATGTCCCGATCGAACCGAAATTATCCATGCAATGGTTCTTGAAAATGGAACACCTGGCGCAAATCGCATTAGGCCCGGTGATGAGGGATGAGATTAAATTTTATCCCTCGAAATTCAAGAACACATATCGCCATTGGATGGAGAATATCAAGGACTGGTGCATTAGCCGCCAATTATGGTGGGGACACCGAATCCCGGCCTATTTCTTGCCAAAAGGCGGATTCGTCGTCGCAGAAACCGTAGAGAAGGCCTTGGAGTTGGCGATAAAGAAAATCGGAGACTCAAGCCTGACATGCGCGGACTTGCGTCAGGATGAGGATGTCCTGGACACTTGGTTCTCTTCGTGGTTGTGGCCGATTTCCTTGTTCGACGGAATCAATCATCCGGACAACGAGGAGATAAAATATTATTATCCGACCAGTGATTTGGTAACCGGACCGGATATCATCTTCTTTTGGGTTGCTCGCATGATTATGGCGGGTTATGAGTATCGCAAAGATAAGCCTTTCAAAAACGTTTATTTCACGGGAATCGTTCGAGATAAATTGGGCCGTAAGATGTCGAAGTCGCTAGGAAACTCTCCTGACCCTTTACGACTTATCGAACAATATGGGGCGGATGGCGTCCGTATGGGTTTGATGCTCGCCGCTCCCGCGGGAAATGACATTCCTTTCGATGAGGCGCTGTGTGAGCAGGGACGGAATTTCAACAATAAGATATGGAATGCGTTCCGTTTGGTGAAAGGCTGGACCGTGGACGAGACAATCGCCCAGCCGGAAGCGGCCGCCATTGGAGTGAAATGGTTCGAGGCGAGACTGAATAAGACGATAGCCGATATGGACGACCTGTTCGGCAAGTATCGCTTGAGCGAGGCGATGATGGCCGTTTACAAGTTGTTTTGGGACGAGTTCTCGTCTTGGTATCTGGAAATAGTGAAGCCCGGTTATCAGCAGCCTATCGACAAAGAGACCTATAAATCCACGTTAGGATTCTTTGACGCCCTGCTTCGTTTGCTTCATCCTTTCATGCCTTTCATCACGGAAGAGTTATGGCAGGCGTTAGAACCCCGGGAAAAGGGAGAAAGCCTGATGGTCGCTCCGATGCCAAGAGTCGTGCCCGTCGATAACGCTTATTTGGACGCGTTTGAGGTAATGAAGGAAATCGTAGGCGGTGTCCGTACGATTCGTTTGCAGAAGAACATCCCCAATAAAGAATCATTAGAGCTGCAGATATTGGGCGAGCACGACGAGACGTTTAACGCGGTGATTATAAAGATGTGTAACCTGTCGTCCATCCTCGCGATAAAGGAAAAAGCGGCGGGTGCCGCCTCGTTCCTGGTCCGCACCACCGAATATGCGGTGCCATTGAAAGACATGATTAATGTCGAGGAGGAACTGGCGAAGTTGCGGGAAGAGTTGAAATATCAACAAGGCTTTTTAGCGTCGGTCATGAAGAAGCTGAGCAACGAGAATTTCGTGAACAAGGCTCCAGCCAAAGTCATCGAGATGGAACGGAAAAAGCAAGCCGACGCGGAATCAAAAATCAAATCTATCGAAGAGAGCATCAAAGCTTTGGAAAAATAAGCAGGTTCGAGCGAATGTTTTTTGCCCAAGTTTACGCGAGTTTAGTGTAAGCTTGGGCATTTTTTTTCATGGACAGAGAAGATGAAAAAGCGGGTTTACGGACGAACGCGGGTGTTCAACATAGGGAAAAAGTCGATTCGACGTAGGAAAAAGTTTCCTTGTCCGTTATAGAAAGTCCGTGACACGGGAGAAATTCTCTATCTTTAGCCTAAAGATACATATCTTCAACCTAAAGATATATATCTTCAGCTTAAAGATACGTATCTTCAGTCTGCAGATAGACTTTTCGTCAGGAGGTTTCCTATTTTTCTTGCCGAGTAATCAAGTTTTTCGACCGGTCTAACGAAATTTTATCCTATATTTGTCATCATGTTAGATAGAGGAAAAGAAGAGATAATATTTTAATCATTCATAATAGGAATAGAACCATGAAATACTCAAGACGTACATTCTTTAAACAAGGACTGGCGGCCTCCCTGTTGCTGGGAAGCCCGGTGTTGGGCAATGCCTTGCCGGAACAGGTGAAACCCAAGGCGCCCAAGGCGGTCAATCCCTTTCATTTGGGGATGGCGGGGTTCACGTTTGTCAACTTCGATTTGGACACGACCCTGAAGACATTGCAGAGGTTGGATATCCATTACCTTTGCATCAAGGACTTCCATTTGCCGTTGGATAGCACGGAGGAGCAGATTAGCGCTTTCCACGCCAAATGCGAGGCGCATAAGGTGACGGGGTACGCCGTTGGCCCGATTTACATGAAAAGCGAGGCGGAAATAGACCGCGCCTTCGAATATGCGAGACGGGTCGGGGTGAAACTGGTAGTAGGAGTGCCCAATTACGAGCTCCTTCCTTATGTGGATAAGAAGGTGAAAGAGTATGATTTCCATTACGCGATTCATTTGCATGGACCGGATATCAAGACTTATCCGGACGCCACGGACGTGTGGGAGCACACGAAGGATTTGGACCCCCGGATTGGCATGTGTCTGGATATCGGTCATGATTTGAGGAACGGTTGCGACCCCGTGGCGGATTTGAAAAAGTATCATACACGCGTATTTGACGTGCATATTAAAGATGTCACGGACGCTTCCAAGGCGGGAGTCGGAATCGAGATAGGCAGGGGGAAAATAGATTTCCCGGCGTTTATCCGCATGTTGCGCGAGGTGAATTACACGGGAATGTGCAGCCTGGAATATGAGAAAGACATGAAGGACCCATTCCTTGGCATCGCCGAATCGATAGGTTACTTCAAGGCTGTTTGCGATATAGTATAAATGTGATAAGAACGTGGGATGTTTACCATCCCACATTTAATTTAAGACTCAAGGATGAAAAGTGTTTGCTCCATCTTATTGGTAGGCTTCTTGTCGGCTTGCGATACGATTAACTATATGGCTATCGAGACCTATAATCCCGCGGAGGTGACGTTCCCGGAAAATGTCTCGAAGATTCTCATCGTGAACAACGCGGTCCCCCAGCCTGAAGACGCGGGTTATGAATACGTGTCGCAAGGAGAGAAACAAGACACTTGCGAGGCGAAAGCGGATAGCGCTTTGTTCGACGCTTGCCGAGCGTTGGGGGAAGCGATAGTCAACGCCTCCTATTTCGACGACGTGCTTCTCTATCATCACGCGGTGAGGAAAGACCACTCGTTCCAGTCGGACAAGCGGCTGACCTCGCGACAAGTGAAGGAGCTATGCGATGAGACGGGAACGGACGCCATAATATCAATCGACCGTTTGTTGTTCGGAATGAAAAAAGACGTGGAGACCTTGTTTGAAGGATATTCGATAGGGACGGTCAACGTGCGGATAGCCGGGGTCATACGCGGCTATATTCCGGGACGGGAGGCTCCTTTGGCTACCATACATATAACGGATAGCGTTTACTGGACAGAAAGTGTCGATTATATGCCCATTTTGGAAAAGATATTGCCATCGCCCGAAGAGGCGTTGCGTACGGCCGGTGAATACATAGGCGCGAAAGCGTATCGCAATTTCGTACCGCATTGGGAAAAAGAGACCCGTTGGTATTTCACCGGAATCGGCTCGCGCTGGAAAGAGGCTTCCGTATACGCGATGAATGAGAAATGGGACCTCGCGGAAGAAAAATGGTTGAAACTCTATTCGAGCGCGAAGAACGAGAAAAAGCAGGCCAAGGCGGCCTCCAACTTGGCTTTATGCCATGAGATGAAGGGCGAGCTGGAAGACGCTTATGAATGGGCGAACAAATCATACGGTTTGTTTAAGCGCGATACGAACGACAACGCCAAATTAGCGAACATGCTGGAATTATATGTCCAGGTTCTGGCGGAACGAATACGGTCGGACGCGAAATTGAATGTGCAATTTGACGCGAATTAATCGTCTTCTCTTTAATTTATTATTACTTTTGAGGCATATAAATGGAAGGATTCAATATGAGCACGAATAAAATGGAGATTCAGTTCCTTATCGAGAAAGCTTTTATGGCAGCTATCGATAAGTTAGCGAAGGAAGAGTCGGACGGTAATTCCGTGAATGATTTATATGTGCAAGCGGACGCGGGAAACGGGGAATTTCGGATTTATGATGAAGAAGAGCGTTTAATAGAGAAAACCGTAATTCCTGAGTGGGAAAACCCAAGCGATAAAGACGATGAGTTTAATAAACGTGTCATCACGTCCGTAAAACCTGTCCTCGCCGCTTTATCGGCGAAAGGAGTTTTTGATATACCTCGTTTGGTAAAACCTTTGTCTATCAGCTTGACGGACGAGGATTTCATTATAATAGAGGAACTTTTATTCTTGGATGAAAATATGCTTCGTTTGGATGATCCTTTATTGAAAGATTTAGATGAAGATTTAGATAATTTTTTGGACGATTTGCTTGCGGATATCAAATAATACCTATATCTTTGCACCCGAATTCAAGAGACAAGGGATTCGCCGAAATAGCTCAGTTGGTAGAGCAACGCATTCGTAATGCGTAGGTCGCCGGTTCAAGTCCGGCTTTCGGCTCGATAACTTAACCGCTGTAATACAATAAGTTATAGCGGTTATTTTCTTTCCATATAGAAGTCGTTCTTTAAAAAAAAGCGATAAATATCCGGGATTTCAGCTATACTGTTTGTCGTAATGTTTGTCGCAAAAATTTTTAAAGATCATGGCAACACTGAGATTATCGGTCTTACCGACCAGAAAACATCGAAAGGAACATTTTTTATTTATTTAACTATCACGCATAAGAGAGAGGTTAGATATATCTCTATTGGTTACGAGATAGATGATTTGTTCCAATTTGACAAAGGGACCGTGGTTTGTCGTAAGGACGCTAAGGTGATGAACCAACGGCTCGATTACGTACTGTCCGAATATCAAGAAAAGCTGGATTCCATAGATCACCAAGAACGGTTCTCGTGCGCCCAGATTAAAGAGATGCTGGAGAATAAGAAAAACGCTGATAACACGATTACGATCAAGGATTTTATGGAGAGAAGAATATCCGATTTCAGGAAAGAGGGGCGGAATAGCTACGCCGACATGAACGAATACACCTTAAAAAAGATATTGTCTATAATCGGCAACATACCGTTGAGCGGTTTCACTACATCGACGATCGATAAGTTCATGAGGGGTATGTCCGATCTAAGGGGGGCGACAAGACAGATGAGGCTATCGCACCTGAAAGCGAGGATTAACGAAGCCATACGCGAGGGAATCGTAAGGTACGACATTCATCCGTTTTCTTTTGTCAAGATGCCTAAATCTCCGGCGAAGACGCTCGATATCACGATCAATGAATTTCGGAGGATACTCGATATGAAGACGAGACACAGGAGGCTGTCTCTCGCCCGTGATATTTTCCTTTTATCCTTTTACCTTGGCGGGATGAACCTCGCCGATATGGTTAACGCGAGGTTCGATGGGAATACGGTGAGTTACGTAAGACCGCGAATAAAAGGGAGGGAGATAAATCCGTCGTGTTCACTATTCCCGTTGAGGCGATGGAGATTATCCGTAAGTATAGGACAGTTAGCGGGAAATTGAATTTTGGCTACAAATTCTCCTACGTGAATTTTCTCCGTTACGTGAATCATTGCTTGAAGGAATTAAGGGACGAGTTGAGTATAAACTCAAACGTAAGCTCATATTCGGCGAGGAAGACATTCTCGCAATTCGCCTTCGACTTGGGCATAAGGACAGAGATAGTGGAATATTGCCTTGGCCAATCCATGAAGGAGAATAGACCAATATACAATTATGTACGTGTAATGAGGAGACAGGCGGATGCCGCTATAAGAATGGTTATAGATTACACGAACGACCCGGAAAAGTTCAAGTTGGATATATTATGCCATTAATCTATCCGTCACAACCGTGTAGCCCCGCATATTGTCGTGCGGGGCTTTTTTATGCCCCATGTCAATATCGTATAATCATTATAGCGAGATATCATCTATTATATTTTGATAATCAGTGTAATAATATTTGCTATTCGGAATCATTTTCGTAACTTCGCATCAATAACGATGCGCGAGGCGTGTCGTTATAAAAGTTTAACATCATGGATAAACGACACGCAAGACCTTATGGAACAAGCTATTGAGACATATACTGAGGACAGCGTATCCCTTAAAAAAGAGATGATATCCGTCAGGATCCACCCGGAGAGCAGGATGCGGATCGGCGAGGTGGCGAGGAGGTTTGGCGTTCCCATGTCATCGGTGGTGAACATGTGCGTGAACAGGTTCTTTTCCGAGATTTACGACAGGGAAGGGAACATGTTACCTATCATGTCGCTAAGCGTGCGACAGTCGATAAGGATGGAGGACGGTTACTACCCGTTGGCCATATTGTCCAAGGCGTTCGGGGTAAGCAAGGACTCCATGTCCAAGAGGGTGTCAAGGCACCGCGTGAGATGTTTCAAGGTAGGGCGCGAGTCGTACTTGTCTTATAATGATATAGCGAGAATATATGGCGAGGACAAACGTGGTGAGGAAAGGTGATTGCGGCGTGAGGACAAGGGAGCTGATAGCCCGGTATTACCTGACGTTGATGGGAGAGTTTATGGGTGGCGACCGTAGGCTCTACCTCTCGATGGACAGGGGAGACATGTTCCATTACGCCGTCACGCTGATATTGCAGGACAGCTCGTTCCGGTCGCTTGGCTCGGATGAGAGAATAATGGAGCGTATCAGGCGAAGGATAGCTAACGCGATAAGGGAGATAACACAGGACCATAATCAAATAGGAAACAGGTATGCCGACGATATACAAGCCAAGGAGGAAGAGGGACGAGAGCCTTAAGCGGAAAGAGCGGATGGTTATCTATAACTCCGCCAGATGGCGCGCGTTACGGCTCGCCAAGCTGAGGGACAATCCGCTGTGCGAGATGTGCGAGCGGGACGGGATAACGAGGCCGGCGGACGACGTGCACCACGTCCAGTCGTTCATGTCGACGGACGACCCGGACGCGAGGCGGACGCTCGCCTTCGACTACGACAACCTGATGAGCCTATGCGACGAGTGCCACTCGAAGGTACACAACGGGAGAGCGAGGGGAACGGGCGGGCGGTGACGTTACGGCGACCGGCGGGCGGTACCCCTCCCCTCTTCTTTTTTTATTAACATAAAGTGTTCAAACCACCGCCCCCTGAACTTCACGCGCGAGGCGTTTTTCAAAAATCGCCAAACGAGGGTCGCCGGGAAAACGTAACCACGTCTCAACCGAAACGTAACTACGTTTGAGGTGAGATATAACTACGTTTCAAGTAAAACATAACGTCGTTTGAGGTGAAACGTAATTACGTTTTTCCGGGAGGTACGGGACCCCGCCGCGGAAATGTCGGACCAAAACGCGCGGATGTCGGACCAAACGGGGAAAATGTCGGACCAAGATACAAGGAAGCGATAAACGAACGAAAACGGAAGTGTATGATAAGATTCCAGATACCTAAATCGTTGAGGCACAAGGAGACGGTGAGCCTGATGCGGAGCATCGTACGGAAGCTGGAGGACGAGGGCAAGATAGACGTGACCGACATCCCCCAGCTGCACCGCATGGCCACGGCCTACGACATCTACCTCACCTGCGTGGAGACCGTGGCCGAGAAAGGCATGACGATGACGAACCTGAAGGGAGAGACGGTGAAACGTCCGGAGGCGAACCTCATGCGGGAGAGCTGGCGACAGTACCTCGACATCGCGAGGGAGTACGGTTTCACGCCCCGGAGCAAGAAGATGACCGGCGGCGTGGCGGAGAGCAAGGAATTGACGGACGCCGATGAGTTCTTCAGCGGGAAATAAGCCATACCTCCGGTATCCGGCGGACGTGCTGGCGGGGCGTGTGGTGGCCGGCAGGTACGTCCGTTTGGCCTGCGAGCGGTTCCTCGCCTTGATGGAGGACGACCGGTACGAGTTCCGTGAGGACAGGGTGGACGACATCATCCGCCTGTTCTCGCACCTGAGGCACTTCAAGGGAAGGCACTCGGGCACCCCCTTCCGGCTGGAGCCTTGGCAGGCGTGGGTCATAGCCTCCATCTACGGGTTCTACGACAAGTCGGACGGGAGCCGCCTGACGCGTACCGCCTACATCGAGGTGGCCCGCAAGAACGGGAAGACGGCCTTGGCCGCAGGCATCGGCCTTCACGCCCTCTTCAACGACGGCGAGGACGGGGCGGAGGTCTACTTCGCCGCCAACTCGAAAGACCAGGTGAAGATATCGGCCTGGCCGCTCTGCTCCAACTTCGCCAAGGCGTTCGACCCGAGGGGGAAATACCTGAAAGTGTTCCGCGACACGATAAACTACGACCGCACGGTATCGTGGCTGAAGGTGCTGGCGGCGGACTCCACCAAACTGGACGGCCCTAACCCTTCCACCTTCATCCTCGACGAGTACCACGCCGCCAAGTCGAACAGCCTGAAGGCGGTGTTGGAGTCCGGCCAAGGCACGAGGGACAACCCGCTGGAGATCATCATCACCACCGCCGGATTCGACAAGCTGGGCCCCTGCTACGAGCTGCGCACCACGGGGACGGAGATACTGGAAGGCCTGAAGGAGGACGACTCCTTCTTCATCGCCATCTACTCGCTGGACAAGGAGGACGACTGGAAGGACGAGCGCGTCTGGGCGAAGAGCAACCCGAACCTCGACGTGACGGTCAAGTCGTCCTACCTCCGGAAAGAGGTGCGCAAGGCCATCAACACCCCGAGCGACGAGGTGAACGTGAAGACGAAGAACCTGAACATGTGGTGCGACTCGTCGGACGTGTGGATACCCGACGAGCACATCCTCGCCCGTTCCGCCCCGGTGTCGCTCGACGACTTCTCCGACCGAGACGATTGCTTTTGCGGTATCGACCTATCCTCGACGAGCGACCTGACGGCGGTATCGTTCATGGTGCCGAAGGGGGATAAGTTCTATTTCCATACGCGTTATTACCTGCCGGAGGAGGCGTTGAGCGTGAAGAAAAACAAGGAGCAATACGCGGAGTGGGTACGGAACAAGTACCTGACGATCACGCCGGGGAACGTGGTGGACTACGACTTCATCCTGGACGATATACTGTCGGTGGACAAGCGGATGTACATCGTGAAGGTGGGCTACGACTCGTGGAACGCCACGCAGTTCGTCATCAACGCTACGGACAAGGGACTCCCGATGGAACCCGTGAGCCAGTCGATAGGCTACTTCAACCGCCCCACGAAGGAGATGGAGCGTATCATCCTGTCCGGCAACGCCGTGATAGACAACAACCCGATCACGCGGTTCTGCTTCCGCAACGTGGTGATGAGGCTGGACTACAACGGCAACACGAAGCCGTCCAAGGAGTACAAGGACAAGAAGATAGACGGCGTGATCGCCATGATAGAGGCGTTGGGCGTTTACCTGCTCACGCCGCAGTACTCGAACGGGATATAGAGCTTTCGGCTCTGAGATGGAAAGGAGCTAAGATACTAACAGTTAGGTATTGACGCTCCTTTTTTATTTCGATACTACTCCGATTTGTAGATTAAAAAAAGGATACTCCGTCCAAATTTGGACACAAACGCGTATCCTTTGCGTATCCTAAATTTTTAATCTATATGGCTACTCTAAAATTAACAATCTTCAAGGCGAAAGTTCTCAAGGATGGCAGACATAAAATCAGAGTCGCCGTTTGCCATAAACATGAGACGTGCTATATCGTGACGAATTTCGTCATCGATAA
>CASEGC010000041.1 GCA_949287365.1 uncultured Parabacteroides sp. | reverse complement strand
GTGCCCGTAAGCGGTAATTTACGCGGTAACGGGTGATTAGGGATGGGGTAAATTCCGGGGATGATGCTCAAGAATCTCTTTCCGCAGGAATTCCCGGTCGATATGCGTGTAAATCTCCGTGGTGGTGATGCTTTCGTGGCCAAGCATCTCCTGTATGGCGCGCAAGTTCGCCCCGCCTTCCAGCAAATGAGTGGCGAAAGAGTGGCGGAAAGTATGCGGGCTTACCTTTTTATGGATGCCGGCCTCCTCCACTTGTACTTTAATGATGTGGAACACCATGACGCGGGAGAG
The DNA here is from genome assembly GCA_949287365.1 of uncultured Parabacteroides sp. Taxonomy (GTDB): domain Bacteria; phylum Bacteroidota; class Bacteroidia; order Bacteroidales; family Tannerellaceae; genus Parabacteroides. Next base: position 8,255 of record CASEGC010000041.1, on the reverse strand, counting down.
CGCCGTCCCGCGCCGGCTCAGGAACAAAACGTCCTCGAAGCCTTTTTTCGGGGTCACCTGATTCCTGTCGGGGAGATAGTTCTTGATTTCCCGCAAGGCGGTCTCCGAGATGGGAACCAACCGTTGCTTGTTACCTTTTCCCTCCACCCGGATGAAACCCTCCTTGGGATAGATGTCCGAATAACACAGGTGAGTCAGTTCGGACACGCGTAGCCCGCAGCTGTACAGCACCTCCAGCATCGCGCGGTTCCGCTGTCCCTCGGGCCGCGTGAGGTCAATCGAATCGAGGATGTGATTAATCTCGTTGACGGTCAATACCTCCGGCAGCTTAAACCCTATTTTGGGCGATTCCAGCAACTCGGTCGGGTCTTCCTTTATATAATCGTCCAGCAGCAGGAAACGGTAAAACGACTTTATCCCCGACAAGATACGGGCTTGCGAGCGAGGCTGGATACCGATATCCCGCAATTGGGCAAGGAATTGCTGCAAATCCTCGTAAGAGATGTCTTTCACGTTTTTTCCCTCATCTTCCGCGAAACTCAACAGCTTGTCCAAGTCGCTCAGATAAGCCTCTATCGAATTGCCGGAAAGCGATTTCTCCAATTTCAGATACGCCATATATCGCCTTACCAAATCATTTCCTTGTCTCATTGTCGATATGTCATTACGAATGTGTCAAATAAAATCCTTACCTTTGCCGGATAATTCCCGTTGGAACGGGAACGGCGCGAAGATAACAAACTTACAAGAAGGAAGAATGAAGAAGATTCAGATAATCAACGGTCCAAATTTGAATCTGTTGGGCAAACGCGAGCCGGCAGTATACGGGAACGCCTCGTTCGAGGATTATTTAAGCGAGCTTCGGATGCGTTATCCCCAATGTGAGCTATCTTATTATCAAAGCAATATCGAAGGAGAGATGATTGACAGGATTCATGAGGTAGGTTTCGAGTACGATGGCATCATCTTGAACGCGGGGGCTTACACGCATACCTCCATCGCCTTGCGCGACGCGATCAAGGCGGTCTCCACGCCGGTCGTGGAGGTCCATATATCCAACGTGCACGCGAGGGAACCGTTCCGCCACGTGTCGATGATATCGGCGGTATGTAAAGGCGTGATTATCGGGTTTGGCTTGGACTCTTATCGTTTGGCCATCGAGTCTTTCCTGTAAGGGACGGGAATCCCGTGAGGTTCGATTGATTGAAGAAATTAGGTTATTTAGGTTATAATACATTTAAGGTATATGTTGAAACATACGAAGATTGTCGCTACGATTTCCGACAGACGTTGCGATGTTCCTTTCATCGAGGCGTTGTATAAGGCGGGAATGAACGTAGTGCGCTTAAACACGGCTCACATGCAAGCGGAAGGATTGACACGCGTGGTGAACAATGTACGTGCCGTATCCGACAGGATTGGGATATTGATGGATACGAAAGGCCCGGAAGTACGTACCACGACAACCGCGAATGGCGAGCCAATCGCTTTCAAGACGGGGGAGGTCGTGAAAATCATGGGAAATCCGGAGCAAGAGACCTCGCATGATTGTATATGTGTATCGTATAAGAATTTCGTAAACGATTTGTCCGTCGGCAGTGATGTCTTGATCGATGACGGCGACTTAGAGCTGAGAGTGACCGAGAAGAACGGTGATTATCTCGTATGCGAGGTACAGAACGACGCCTCCTTGGGTAGCCGCAAGAGCGTGAACGTGCCGGGAGTACGCATCAACCTGCCCTCGCTGACGGAAAAAGACCGTAAGAATATTGTTTGGGCGATTGAACATGACTTGGATTTCATCGCTCACTCTTTCGTGCGGAGCAAGCAGGATGTCATCGATATCCAACGAATATTGGACGAGTATAACAGCCCCATCAAGATTATCGCCAAGATAGAGAACCAAGAGGGCGTGGACCGAATCGACGAGATATTGGAGGCCGCCTATGGTGTCATGATCGCTCGGGGCGACTTGGGAATCGAGGTGCCGGCGGAGAAAATACCGGGTATCCAACGGGTATTAATCCGCAAATGCGTGGAGGTGAAAAAGCCGGTTATCGTGGCGACGCAGATGCTCCACTCGATGATAAACAATCCTCGTCCGACCCGCGCGGAGGTGACGGATATCGCCAACGCGATTTATTACCGCACGGACGCCTTGATGCTAAGCGGCGAGACGGCTTACGGGAAATATCCGGTGGAGGCGGTACAGACCATGACTAAAGTGGCCCGCGAGGCGGAGAAAACCAAATTGGCGGCGAACGATATCCGCGTGCCTATCGAGGGTAATGACTTGGACGTGACCTCCTTCTTGGCGAAACAGGCGGTCAAGTCGTCTTCCAAACTGCACGTGAAAGCGATTATCACGGATAGTTATACCGGACGTACGGCCCGTTATTTGGCGGCTTTCCGGGGAACATCCACGGTATTCGCCATCTGTTACAATCCTCGCGTGATGCGTATGTTGTCCCTTTCATACGGTGTATGGGCGGTGCATCAGACATACAAAGACAGCCGCAGGGAATATTTCTATCACGCGTTGAACCAATTGATACTGAGCGGACGTATCACGCGCGACGATATGGTGGCTTATCTGAGCGGCAGCTTCGGAGAGGGTGGGGGAACCACGTTCTTGGAGATTAACAACGTTGGCAAGGTATTGGACGCCGGGGAACGTTATCAATTACCCACGTTTAACGATTGATAAAACAAGGTATCATGTTCACGGGGGACGAGATTGAGGCGTATATCCTTTCTCATATCGATGAAGAGGGCGATTTGTTATCAGCGTTGAATCGTGACGCCCACGTGAACCTGTTGCGTCCACGTATGTTGTCCGGACATTTGCAAGGACGGATATTGAAGATGTTTTGCCGGATGACGCGCCCAAGGCGCGTGTTGGAAATCGGGACTTACACGGCGTACGCCACGTTGTGCATGGCCGAGGGCTTGGATGAGGATGGCTTGATTCATACGGTCGAGGTCAACGACGAGATGGAGGATTTCATTTTGAAATATCTTTCCCGCTCGCCGTACGAGGACAAGATACGACTCCACATAGGCGATGCCATGGAGATTGTCCCCCGTTTGGGCGAGACGTTCGATATGGTCTTCATCGATGCCGATAAACGCCGGTACGCCGAGTATTACGACATGGTGTTCCCGATGGTCCGTCCGGGTGGCTTGATATTGGCGGACAATACTTTATGGGACGGAAAGGTAGTGGAAAAGGTTTCCGCTTCCGACCAACAAACCAAAGGAATATTGTTCTTTAACGAAAAGATTAAACAAGATACACGCGTGGAGAAAGTGATTCTCCCTCTGCGAGACGGATTGACGATGATTTGGAAAAAATAAAAACAGGATTATCATGGACAGTACAAGATTACATAAGATAGAGCGTCTGCTACAAAAGGAGTTGAGCGATATATTCCAAAGGCAGACACAAGGTATGCACGGCGTGTTGGTATCCGTGAGCGTGGTGCGGGTGAGCGCGGACTTGAGCGTGGCGAAAGCTTACCTAAGTATCTTTCCGTCGGAAAAGTCGAAAGAGTTAATAGAGGCGATTCGGGCCAATACGAAAACAATCCGATATGACTTGGGACAACGGGTTCGCCTGCAACTCCGTAAGATACCGGAACTGAGTTTCTTCATTGACGACTCGTTGGATTACATAGAGAATATCGACAGGCTGCTGAAAGAATAATCCGGATTCGTGCCTTGAACTTACCGTTTTACATAGCCCGGCGATATCTTTTCTCCAAGAAGTCGCATAATGCCATCCATATCATATCGATGGTATCCGTGTGCGGAGTCGTTGTCGCCACGATCGCCTTGGTATGCGCTTTATCGGTATATAATGGCTTCAACGACTTGGTCGCTTCCCTCTTCAGCAATTTCGACCCGGAGCTAAAAGTTACTCCCCGGAAAGGGAAAGTGTTTGACCCGAATGCCGCTGAGATACGGGCGTTGAAAGAGATGCCGGGAATCGACTGTTTCAGCGAGGTGTTGCAAGACAACGCGTTGGTACGTTACGGTGACCGCCAAGGCGTGGCTGTCCTGAAAGGGGTGGACGAACGGTATGAACGGCTGACCCGTATTGACAGCATATTAATAGACGGGACGTTCCGGTTGAAAGACGAGATCGTAAGCTACGCGAACTTGGGTATCGGAATGGCTTTCTCTTTAGGGATAAACGCCGGATTCATGTCGCCTTTGGAAATCTACGCTCCCAAGCGGAATGAGAGCGTGAACATGGCGAATCCCGCCTCCTCGTTTAATTTGGAGTACGCCTATATAGGGTCGGTATTCCGAACCGACCAGCAGGTCTATGATGACTCGTACGTTATCGTCCCCCTGTCATTGGCTCGTTCTTTGTTTGATTATGACAAGGAAATCTCCGCGATAGAACTGAAAGTGAAAGAGGGCGAGAACGTCGGTGCCGTGAAGGAGGAAGTGCGGCGAATCTTGGGCGATCGCTATATCGTGCGAGACCGTTTCGAGCAGCAAGAGGCCTCGTTCAAGATGATGCAAGTGGAAAAGTGGATGACTTTCCTCATACTCACCTTTATCTTGGTCATCGCTTTGTTTAACGTGGTGGGCTCGTTGTCCATGTTGATGATAGAAAAGCAGGAGGATGTCAAGACTTTACGGAACATGGGGGCGGACGACCGCTTGATCCGGCGGATATTCTTGCTTGAAGGATGGATGATTTCCGGGATAGGCGCGTTGGCCGGCATCGTTATCGGCGTGCTTCTATGCCTGTTGCAGCAAACGTTCGGTTTCATCAAATTGGGCGAGTCTTCCGGAGCTTTTATCATCAACGCTTATCCCGTGCGCGTCGTGCCCATGGACATTCTCGCCGTTTTCGTTACCGTATTGGCTATCGGATTCTTGGCCGCTTGGTATCCGGTGCGTTACCTTTGCGATAAAACGGAAATTGGGGATTAGACGCATTATATGGCATCCTTTCCCCAATCTCCAAATAGTTATGCTCAAATAGGTGTTTAGCTATAGATGTTCCCGTACTTGATTCTCGCGTCGGCCATGAATTGCTTGATACGTTGTTCGTCTTCTTTCTTGCAAATCAACAACACGTTGCCGGCTTCCGCCACGATATAGTCATGTAATCCTTGCACGACGACCAGCCGCTCCGGATTATCCAACGCTATCACGTTCCCCGTGCTTTCGTACAGCATAGCCACATTTTTCTTCAATATGGCGTTGTCGTTCCCGTCTTTATGGGCGATATCGAACAAGGAACCCCAACTCCCGAGATCCGCCCATCCGAAATCAACGCACAGCATATACACGTTATTCGCTTTCTCCATGATGCCATAATCAATGGAGATGTTCAGGCAATACGGGAAATTCTCTTGGATGAAGGCCCGTTCTTCCGGCGTGTTGAATTTGTCCTTGCCCAAATCGAAACGGCAACTGATGTCCGGAAGATATTTCGCGAACGCCTCCATTATCGTATTGACGTTCCAGACGAACAAACCGGAATTCCAGAAAAACTCGCCGCTCTCCATGAAAACCTTCGCCAGTTCAAGGTTGGGCTTCTCCGTAAAAGTCTTCACCTTCGTGAAATCGTCCACCACGATATCGCTGCTTTGGATATAGCCATATCCCGTCTCCGGCCGGCTCGGTTTGATGCCTAACGTCACCAACGCCCGGTTGCCGCGCACGAAATCCAACGCTTTCCGCACGTCCTGCAAGAACAAATCCTCCTTCAGGATGAGATGGTCGGAAGGAGCCACGACGATATTGGCGTCCGGATTGCAAGCCTTGATATGGTAAGTGGCGTAGGCTATACAAGGAGCCGTATTGCGGCGCGCCGGCTCCAGGAGAATCTGCCTCTCCGACAATTCCGGGAGCTGCTCCTTTATCAACCCGGCGTAAGCCTCGTTCGTGACGATATATATGTTCTCAATAGGGATAATCTTGGCGAACCGATCGAATGTCATTTGCAGTAAAGACCTCCCAACCCCGAAGAAATCGAGGAATTGCTTAGGATAACTCTCTCTACTGAAAGGCCAGAAACGGCTGCCGATTCCACCTCCCATGATGACGCAGTAATTATCTTTCATGACATATAAAGTATTAATGATTATCGTAGTCACAAATGTAACGAAATAATCTTTCCACACGAAGAAATAACGCACATATTCCCTCGGACAAAAAAATATTGATTTTTTTTCGCCCAAATGTTTGCCGGTTATAGAAAAAACTATACCTTTGCAACGCATTTGAGAAACAAACGAACAAAGACGAAAAGATAAGGTTCGAGAATGCCCAGATGGCGGAATTGGTAGACGCGCTGGTCTCAAACACCAGTGGATTCACTTCCATGCCGGTTCGATCCCGGCTCTGGGTACCACAAAAAGAGATAATTATTTGAATTTCAAATAATTATCTCTTTTGTTTTTCTTCAAATGTTCCCAAATTGTTCCCAGAGAATCATCGCAATTAAACACAATGTTAAACTTCCCTTACTTGTCTAAAACCATACATACCACAAAACATCCTTCATTGCAAGCAAAATTTTTCATTTACATACTTGTATTATCCATCATAGACAACTTAAACATTCTCTTGGCACACACTCAAATGAACCGTGAAATTTATATCATAATATGTAAAAATTAAGTACTTTTGCAAAGTATATAGGATATAGTTTGTTGCTATGATTATAAAAACAATAAAGTTGGCATCTCTATTTGTCAACACAGAAAACTACAGGTTTGAGCCCCTATCATCACAAAAAGAGGCTATTGATAAGATGATAGAAGATCAAGAGGATAAATTATACTTTCTTATTGAAGACATTATCACTAACGGCCTTAGTCCTGTTGATTTAATCATAGTAACTCCTAGCGAGGATGATAATAAGTACATTGTACTTGAAGGAAATAGGAGGATTACATCTTTAAAATTATTAAATAACCCGACCTTAATTAATGACAAATATGCTTCTTTGAGAAGAAGATTCCAAAAGCTACAAAAAGAAAAGTCGGAAGTAGTTTCTGAGCTAAAGAGTATCAATTGTGCTGTTTTTGAAAATCCTACAGAGGCTGATATTTGGATAAAACGCAAACACTCCGGTGAATTAAACGGAGTAGGTACTGTTACTTGGAATGCCCAACAAAAACAGAGATTTGAAGAGAGGACAGAAGGAAAATCATCAATACCATTACAGATTATTACTTTACTAAAATCACATAAAGATGTACCTAATGCCATAAAAGATTCATTGCCCAAGCTGAATATTACAAATCTACAACGCTTAATCTCTGATCCCTATGTTAGAGAGCATCTTGGATTAGAAATCAACAATGGAACTATTGTCTCAAAGATTCAAGTTTCAGAAGTTGTAAAGGGACTTTTAAAAGTAGTTACAGATATCTTAAACCCCGAGTTTAAAGTTGCAGACATTTACAACAGAGAAAAACGTAAACAATATATTGATAGTTTTGACAAAAGCCAAAAACCAGACTTGTCTAATGAAGTATCCGAGCAATGGAGTCTTCAAGACATAATGAACAAAGATGGGCAAATACCATTAAACAATGACTCAAAAATCGCTAAAAAAGAAAACAAAAAAACGGTTAAACAAAGAGTTGGTTTAGTGCCAAAATCTATAATTTTACATATTGATAATCCAAGATTAAACAAAATATTCGAAGAATTAAAGCAAGTACCTGTTAAGACTTGCCCAAATGCATCATCCGTATTGTTAAGAGTATTCTTAGAATTATCTGTTGACACATATCTAGAAAAATACAATCTCGTACAACGTAATGCATTAACGGCCAGTTCATCTGGCGAAAGTTTACAAGGCAAAGTTAACCGAGTTGTGCAACACATGACCCAATTAGGAACCATGAACCGTGATTTATCTAAAGGCATAAGAGCAGAAATTAATGATACAAATTCAGTATTATCTATTGACTCACTAAATGCGTATGTCCACAACGGTTTCTTTTATCCCAAAGCAGACAATCTCATTATAGGATGGGATAATATTGAAAACTTTTTTATCCAGTTATGGGGATCAATAAATAATAATAAAGAGTAAACTTATGGAGTTCTTATCACCCCTAAGATACCCTGGTGGGAAAGCTAAAGTTTCTGATTTTGTGCAATGTTTAATTAAAGAAAACACATTGCTTGATGGGGTGTATGTTGAACCATATGTAGGTGGTGGTTCCGTTGCATTATCATTACTTTTTAATGAATATGTTAAGGATATTTAT
>CASEGC010000040.1 GCA_949287365.1 uncultured Parabacteroides sp. | reverse complement strand
AAGGCAATAACGCGTTAAGGAAACTGGTCACTAAATCGGGATGCTCGCCGAATACTTTTTTGAAAGTCAAGTCGGCCATGGGATTCAAATATTTCATAGTCTTGTGTTTTAAATAATTTCCATTATCGCGAATATACCTATTTTTATTAAGAAAAGCCGCTCTTTTCACGGCTTTTCTTATCTATTTATTCACTCGCTTTTCACCACCTTCGCGGGATTGCTATAGGCGGCTCTCAAGATTTGCTCCAGTACCGTAAACAAAACGATAACAATCACTCCTATGAATACACTCAGCAATAGCCACCAAGCGATATCCGTACGATAGGCGTAACCTTGCAACCAATCACGCATGATGATATAAGCGATGGGTAAGGCGAACGCGTTGGCGATTACCACTTGTGACGCGTATTCCCGGAAAAAGATCCGAACGATATCTCTCGCTTCCGCCCCAAATACCTTTCGGATAGCGATCTCTTTCCGACGGCGCCGGGTCGTGGAGGAAGCGACGGCATAAATACCAAACAACGATATCAACATACAAACAATCGCTAACACGGAAAACATTCGCAATCCTATTTGCTCCGAACGATTCAACCGATCATATAACTCGCCCACCGGCGTGATAGTAGCATCCTCCAAACTCGGATCGATATCGGGAAGAAAATCCAAGACAGCTCGCGCCACCTCATGCTCCTGTCCATCAATAGTCTCAATATAAATGGTGTTGTCCAAATAAGGGGTTTGCAAGAAGATAATCGGCTGGATTTTATTCCGCATAGACAAGGTATGGAAATCGTCTATCACGCCGGATACGATATAGTCTTTCTTCTCTTGGCTATTCTCGTTGGACATCATTCGGACCACCGTGCCAACCGGTTCTTTCAAATTCATGATGCGAGCGGCTTCCTCGTTTAATACGATCCGGTCCATTTGTCCTTCTTCCCACCATTTACCCGCCTCGAAGCGCAATCCGAAAGTCTTGGCGAAATGACTATCGGCCGTAATACAGCTGAAGAGCGATTCATCCGTTTCCTGCTTGTTGGGCCATTCCACGTCCGAGGTAGAAGTGAAAGGATTGATCTCGTGGCTCGGCGAGAAATTGGTGTAGGTCACGTGCGTCACTCGCGGCATGGATTCCAGCTTACTTAATATGCTCCGCATGAAATCTCCCTTATAATCGATAAAACCCGATAATTGTAAAATTCTCGTATTATTGAAACCCAAATCTTTATGACTAAGATAACGCATTTGCGTCATCACCACTAAAGCCGCGACAATAAATATAACGCTAACGGCTAATTGAAGCGTAACCGCCAGACGTTGCAAGACCGGCCAACCCGCTATCCGAATCTCTGAATAAGGGCGAGTGGCTTGACGACTCGTCTCCCAGAAAAGTAGTGTCGCTACGCAAAGAATCAATGCCATCAATCCAACGCAGCACACGATAAACATTCCGGTAAGCCCACGCATATCCATCTCCATGCCTACCCATTGAGAGATATAAGGACGAACCATTAAAATACAACAATAAGCGAGCGACGAGGCTATGACTATCGGACACGCCAACTCATACAACATTTGCCGAATCAACGATCCCCGCGTGGCGCCATTCACCGAGCGTAAATGCCACTCCCGGATACGCGAACGGAACAAAGTAAGATACAGATTCAAGAAATTAAACGTAGCGGCCAGTAATAATAAGATACCGGAGATGACAAAGAGGTTGATAAAACTCAACGTAAAGGCCGAATCCGCATTCAACTTATGACGCACGTCGCTTAGCGGCAACATGCGAACCTCTATATTCGGGTTATCCCCCAAGCGGGCGGGTAAATCCGAGATTCGTGCGGACACGGTATCCACATTCGCGTTGGCATTAAACTTGATATAAACATCCGTCATGAAATTCGACCACTGCGCTTTTTCCGGCATATCCACCGTAAAAAACTTTAACATGTTATGCATAACCAGACCATCGAACGGAAGGGTCGTATGAGCGGGCGGATCTTTCACGATAGCCGTCACCACATAGGGCGGAAAACGGGTGTTAATCGTATTTTGGATCTTCTTCCCGATAGCGTTCTCGAAAGAACCAAATAAACGCAGCGCGGTCGATTCGGTGAGCACGATATCATTTAATGCCGCCAAAGGCTCTCGCGTATTTCCGTAAATAAACGTTTGAGGGAAAACGGAAAGAAACGTGCTATCCGCATATAGAAAATGCAATTGCACATAAGGTATCTCATCGGTCTTGCACTTCTCATCACCAACCATCACGGAAGTAGAAGCCTCGATAACGGGGAATTGTTCCCGCAAGGTACGCTCGATTACTTTCGAGGCGGTCTTGTTTATTTTCCCGGATTGCCTCTCTTGCGTATAGACCCGATAGATACGATCCGCCTGGGGATAAAAATCATCATACGAGGTCTCGTACCGAATCCAGAAAAGCGAAGGTACAAAACAAGCGATCGCGAAAGCCAACCCTAAAATACCTATTAGCGATTGTGCCCTATGCTTCCACATATTACGGAAAGCGATTTTTAAATACAACTTAAACATACTGTTATTACTTCATTAAAAGTTTATACATTGATTTTATGCTACACCGAATAGAAAAGCAAAAAACATGCCATATCTATTAATAAATTAATAAACAGATAATTACACAATCCTCAATGGAACCGGAGTGTCAAATATTTGGACACTGGTGTCAAAAAATTAGACATTGGGTAGGTATTTTTGGATACATTCGAAGAAGATTTACATTTTTTTCGGAAGAAAATATAGTTTCCTTCGAAGGAAAAGTAGGTTTTCTTCGAAGGAAAACAAGGCTTTTTCATAATTCGTAACTCATCAAAGCCCTAATCGTTCCGAGATTTCCAGCATACGCAGGATGGGCTT
>CASEGC010000039.1 GCA_949287365.1 uncultured Parabacteroides sp. | reverse complement strand
GGTCAGCGCGTGGTTGGTCGGCTCCTCGCGGGCGCCCAGGATGGCGACGATGTAATAGCCGCGTCCGGTCGTAGCCAGCAAGCTGGTCTCTTTCCCGTCCTCCGCGCGGATAAATTTATCCTCGGAGTTGAAGTCGCCGATGACCTGTACCTCGTCATCGCTCTCGCGCAATTCCAGCTTGAGCGGCGTGGTCTGGCCCGGGGTGACATTGAAGAAGCCTACCGTGGCCAATACCGTACCCTTCGCCATGCGCGTGCCGGTCACTAACATATAATTACCCTCGTCGATAGGCAGCGGGGTCTTCAGTAGGACGCTCCAAGCGTTGCCCTCGCCCATGTCCACGTTGCTCTCGCGCGACAGGTTCAAGGTCTGCGTCGTACCGTCCGCCAATATCTTGGCTACGGAGAAGTGATTGTGGTATTTCGGGTCGTCCACCGTCTTGATGGGTTTGTAGGTCGCCACGATCTTACCTTGTTTGGCCACCGTCTGCTCGCCTGCCTCAAAGTCTACGTCCATCCAAACGTTGTCCTTGAAGTATTGCACCTTGCGGGCCACGCGCTCGATGCGGGCGGGAATACCCAAGCTCCGCGCCACGGCGATGAAGAAGATGTCGCGCGAGCCTTGGTCCGCCACGCGGGCTTTCCATACGCCCATCGGCATGATAGGAATGCGCAGCGGGTTCAACTCATTGTTTATCGTGATGTTCGATTTTACCCAATCGACCAGCGCCTTGGGGTCGGCTTGAGCCTGTTTCGCCAGCTCCGGATCCACGTTCGACGCGAAGAAGCTCTTATACGGGGTCAGGAACTCGTTGGCGACGCGTGGGCTCAGGATATAGCGGTTGAACAAGTCGCCCGGCACGGCCGGCGTATTGTTCAGATGGTCGGCAAGCACGGACGCGGGCGTGTCGCGCAAGTCTTTCGCGGAGATGACTCCCAGCAACGCCATCGCTGTCTCCCGTTTGTCGGCGGGAGCCTCGCGTAGGAACTTCTCGATTTCCATCCAGTTGCCGCGGCTTGCGATCATGTACCGCTCGGTCTTCTTCGGGTCGATACCCAATTCTTTCGCCAAGGCCTGCGCCTTCTCCGGCGTGTAGAATGTCGCTACATATTTATTACGGATAACGTCTTCCTCGGCCATGCGCCGTGCGTTCTCATCCTTTTGCTCCTGTGTTACCTCAGCGGGGATGGAACCGTCTACCGGCGGTACGATATCCAGGCTGATGGTCTCGATCGCATCGCCCGGTTTCTTGTTCAAGGCGATCGTCACCTCGGCGTCTTTCCCGAAGGAGACCTTGCTAAAGCCGAAATTGCCGTCTTTGCTGGCCCATACCAACATATCGCCCTTTCCGGCGGAGAGGGAGCATTTGCCTTGCGCGTCCGTATTCTTGCGGGCTACCGTATAGAATTCCGAATAGTTGTAGATTTTGAACTCCACGTATGCGTCCTCTACGGGCTTCCCTTCCTTGTCCGTCACCGTGATAACGGCTTTGGCGGAAGGCGCATAGTTGTCGATGACATTGATTTCCGTATGGGTGCTTGTCCGTTCCATGACCTCTTCCGGTCCGTTGTATTTACCGAACACCTTCGTGTGCATCAACATGCCGCGGTAAGCGGGTCCGTTGAACCATGCCAGGTTAAGCACCGGTTCCGGCTCGCAAGCGCCAAAGAAATACCATTTGCCGTTCACCCAAGCCTCTACCCACGCGTGGTTGTTATCGGTGTGCGCCCAACGCGGCGTGTACACTTGGCGCGCCGGGATACCGACCGACCGCAAGGCGGCTACCGTGAACGTAGATTCCTCGCCACAACGTCCGTAAGCGGTCTTCACCGAGGCCAGCGGCGAGCTGGTACGTGCGTCGGAAGGCGTGTATATCACTTTTTCATGGCACCAATGGTTCACCTCCAGCACGGCGTCGTACAGGGAGAGGTTCTTCACCCGCTCTTTCAACTCGGCGTAGAACACCGTACGGCTCTCGTCCAGGTTCTCGTTATTCACCCGCACGGGCAATACGAAATGGCGGAAGATCTCCTCCGGGATGCTATCGCCCCAAGGCATCTCCTCTCTCGCCTGGAAAGAGGAGCGAATGTTCCGCAGGTAAAAATCGCCACTGTAATCCGTTATATCCCCGATGGGCATATAAGCGTACATGAAGGTCAACGCCTCCCGTTCCGCGGGAGTCATTTGCTCGTTAAACACATCAAAAAGATTCCCATTGGGCAAAGCCGCTTGCTTGGTTTGGAAATCGGTTTCAACTTCCGCCCGATAAGAAGCATCCGTGATGAAATGCTCCTCATTACTACACCCTGTCCATAAAAACAAGGCAAACAATAACGTGAATAAATGTTTTTTGTTCATAAAGCAATTCATAAGATATTTTGCCAAAAGTAGTCATTTTACCAGTAAGTGTAGTAAATAAACGATATATTTTTTTAATTTTCTCTCGAACATCCCAAACACTTCGAAGAAAAGCCACTCACATTCACGATCTTTCGCCTGCCTCTTCCCTATTTTCGAAAGGATTCAGCGAGTTTTTGTCTTCTATCCTTCAAATCCGACCATTTTATGCATAGAAAAAAATAGATTTTCTTGAAAAAAAAATCGAACTTCGCGTCATAATCATAATAATAAAAGCGTCTTATGTTTCATAATCCCGAACAGGTTCTATTGATAGCCTCCGTCATTTTAATTTTCAGTATTTTGGCTGGTAAAGCCGGTTTCCGTTTTGGATTGCCTTCGTTGTTGTTGTTTTTAGGCGTAGGTATGTTGTTTGGAAGCGATGGTTTAGGTATCCAGTTCAGCAGTCCTGAAGTCGCTCAATTCATCGGTATGTTAGCGTTAAGCATCATCTTGTTCTCCGGAGGTATGGACACGAAAGTAGCCGAGGTCAAACCAATAGCTCCTCAAGGTGTTATATTGGCTACGATAGGTGTGCTCGCCACGACATTTATCACAGGAGGATTCATTTATTGGCTTTTTGGACTATTCGGGCAATACGTGACATTGACTTTTCCGGAAGCGTTGTTACTCGCCGCGGTCATGTCGTCAACGGATTCCGCGTCCGTCTTCTCGATATTGCGAAGCAAAGGCGTTTACCTGAAAGAGCGTTTGCGTCCTCTTCTCGAATTGGAAAGCGGTAGCAACGATCCGATGGCCTATATGCTCACGCTTTTACTTATCGCGTATATACAGAGCGGAGGCATGAATATTTGGGAAGCTGGACTTTCCTTGCTCATACAATTGGCTGTAGGCGCGTTGGCAGGCTATCTGTTAGGTAAACTGGCGGTCAAAATGATTAATACGATTAATATAGAAAACGAGTCGCTTTATCCGATACTGTTATTGGCCACGGCGTTCTTTACTTTCGCGGCGACCACGCTCTGCAAAGGAAACGGTTATCTGGCCGTATACATCGCCGGCTTGATGGTGGGCAACGCGAAAATCGTGCACAAAAAGAGCATGGGAACGTTCTTCGAAGGTTTCACGTGGCTCTGGCAAATCGTCATGTTCTTGACATTAGGCTTGCTGGTCAATCCTCATGAATTGTTGCCCGTGACCGTACCGGGTATTATCGTCGGCGTATTCATGATTCTTTTCGCCCGTCCAATCAGCGTATTCCTTTGCCTGATACCGTATAAGAACTTCTCATTCAAGGGAAAACTCTACATTTCATGGGTCGGGCTTCGCGGAGCGGTTCCCATCATTTTCGCCACGTATCCGATGATAGCCGGCCTCGAACATGCCAACATGTTTTTCAATATCGTCTTCTTTATTACAATATTGTCGCTACTTATCCAAGGAACGACGGTCACCGCCGCCGCCAAGAAACTGGATATGATAGACATGCCGGAACGGAAAGATGAGTTCGGAATTGAACTTCCGGAAGATATCAAGAGCGCCATGAGCGAGATAGACATAACCCCCGCGGTCTTGGCACACGGAAACAAACTGATGAAACTTACCCTACCGGACCATACGCTGGCGGTTATGGTCAAAAGAGACGGCCGTTATTTTATACCTAAAGGAAATACGGAGCTCAAAGAAAACGATAAGCTCTTAGTAATCTCCGACAATGACGAGGCGTTACGGCAAGCGTATGAGGCGTTGGGCGTAACCAATTACACGATGAAGAAAAACTAATCCGTTCCTCCAGATAAGAAAGCGGAGAGGTGCGCCCGTCACGAGACAGACGCGCCTCTTCTTTTACGCCTTTTGAACAAGGTCACCGGACCGGAAATTCCGTTATACGCAAGGTCGTACAACCATAAGGAATCAATTCTATCGGCTCTTCCTCGCCCGTATCGTCTCCTTGCTGTGTAAAATAAGCGATAGAACCCGCCGAACCTCTATACAGCGACCAGCCGTTCACACGCCGGCCTTTTGTCTTTATCGTGATCGGGGCGTTCTCCACGTTCCAAGGATAACTTTCCGTCAAGGCTCTTTTCTCCACCGTGAAGAAGGAAGCGATATTGTCCGGTTCCAATGCCTCATGGGATAACGCGTAATTCCAAGGAGAATCGGAAGTGACTTGATAATACCACTCGCCATACGTCTCCGTCATGTCATCCTCGAAGGTCTTCTTCTCCCACCGCTCGTCCATCTTCAACGCATAGACCAACGGCCCTCGCTCGATAACCGCACTTCCGCCATACCAACGGCTCACCTTGACTTGGGCGGGAAACTCCACGCTCAAGTTATCGCCTTCCGCCCATTCCCGGTTAATACGCGCGATCTCTCCCGGATAAGCGTCAACGGATATCACCTCTCCGTTCAGTCTGATAACAGGAGACTCGCACCAAGAAGGAATCCGGATATGAAAAGGAAAAAACGCCCGTTTCCTTTTCTCGTCGGGAAAAGAAAAACGAAACGAGACGGTCTCGTCAAAAGGATAAGCCGTCTCCTCCACGATTCGTACGGACAGGCCGTCCGCTACCTTCGCCTTCACGCTGGATGGCGCGTAAACGAGAGCGGCTATCCCGTTATCCGCGGTCGCATACCAAAGGTGTTGGACAAACTTGGGCCAACCTTGATGCAAATTGGAGGTGCAACACGCGTATCCCGTGAGCACGCCAAACAGGACATCCGTATCGTCATGAGGCGTGGAGAACTGACGCCAGTCGCGAGTCACGGACACTTGATTGGTCTGTTGATAATATTGGCGGGCGGAATAATCGTCGGTCACCTGCGTGGGAAGCGCATTATAGGCGACCCGCTCCAAATAATCCGCCCATCGCATATCGCCGGTGATTCCCAATATCTCCTCCAGCGAGAACATCATCTCCACCGCGGTACACAACTCGGAGCCTGTCGTCGGTTCCCCGAAGCGTAACAGCTCGTCACCGCCCCAAAGCCCGGTCGGGAGCCCGATGGTATGCCGTATCTTCTTGACCGCCTCATCCACCGCCTGAAGCTGGCGCGAGTCCTTGCTCCGCTGATAATAAACGACCGGTTCCTTGAAACCCTGCGCCAAATTGACGCAATGCAGACTCAACTCACGGGATAGATGGTCCCGATTCAGGAAAATATCCGTCCAGTCGAAAGTCTGCTCATGAATCAACTCCCCCAACTCCAACAGGAAATCATCGCCCGTGATGTTATAGAGCCAATAGACCATCATCAGGTTATCGCCGCCTCTCCGCTCACCCCAAAAGGTCCATTTCCCCAAAGGATTATTAGGAAGTTCCTCCAACTGGTACTTGAAATAGCGGGTAAAGAAATCGATGACCCTCGGGTCGCCCGTGGCGGAGTAATATTGTCGCATCACCTTAAGCATCACCATCTTGGGCCACCAATCACGGGCGTTGTCGCGCTGCAAGCCCGGCTCGTAACTCCGGTCGGTGTCCGGACCGAAATAGCCGTCCGGCTTCTGCGAGGCCAAGGTCCACTCAACCCAAGGCTTCACCTTATCGATAAGCGTCTGATCGTTCAACAAATAAGCCAGCGGCAACAAGCCGTCTATCCAATACGGCCCGCGTTCCCAAACATCGCCATCACCTCCCAGCCAACCGTTACGAGGCCCCATGACCTTCCCATATATCTCATCCAGATGCCCGGTCATCCCGTCCTTCATCCGATTCAACTGATCCAACATCCAGCCCTCCGCATGAATCGCGCCGAGCGGCAATTCCATATAAGGCTTCTGAAGCAACGGATAACGGTTGTTCAAATAATTAACACCCACCACGGGTTCCGTTGATGAAGATTCCGCCGCCACCGTCACGCTCATCATGGCGAACGATATCACTAACACTCTCGAAATAAGTCCCATAAATTATGACATAATTTATAATACGCAATCAATATACAATATTCGCCAGATTTCTCGACATACACAACCATTTAGAGGCAAAACAAGATTAATTCCTCAAAATTTACCGAATTAGAGGCATCCTTCAAAAATACAAAACGCAAGCGGATTCAACATATATCAGACAAAAAGATTCAAATATCGCCTTTTTTATAACAAGCATTTTTACGAAAATCGCGAAATAGAAAAGGATGGGCTTCATGAAAGGATTTTTCTTCGGGAAAGAAGGTCGTGTTTTGGAGCGGAAACAGCTATTTTTGGAGAAGAGATTCGGCGTGTCCGAATGAAAACGGAAGGATATTCGGAGAAAAACACGGTCATGTCCGAAAGAAAACGACGTTATGTCCGAAGAAAAACAACGTCATGTTTCCGCGAAACGCTTTTTTCCGATGGATATCGTCACGTTTCGCACGCTATTCCAAGAGGCAATTTTTCAGTATATTTCTATACATCAATATATTATGAAAATTTTTTCTCGTTTTCACGAACGATTCGCCCATCGGCCCGAAATATTCGATTCTCACGGACTTTAGAATACAAAATGTCAGAAGTATCATTTGAAGTATCATTTTGACACCGTGGCAAATTTCACCGCATATATTTTGCCAATTCAAAAATAAGCCCTATCTTTGCGCCCGTAATCCTGAAAAGGTGCCATAGCTCAGTTGGTAGAGCAAAGGACTGAAAATCCTTGTGTCCCCGGTTCGATTCCTGGTGGCACCACTTTGAAGAAATGCAAATAGCAGTAAACTCCTGATTTCCAAGCGAAGTCGGGAGTTTTTGTTTTCCCGCAAGACGCAAAAAAGTGCGGAATATGACCGCTTCCGGTGTTCCAAGAGGTGGAGCGGAAAAGGTGGAGCGAAAATCTCCACCGAATAAGATTCTTTCTCGCTGATTTGCAATGTTTTGCGTATTAAGAAAA
>CASEGC010000038.1 GCA_949287365.1 uncultured Parabacteroides sp. | reverse complement strand
GGACAAGGAGAATAAAATTTATCATACCGCGGCACGGAATTGGGAGGAACTAAGCCCGACGCGAAGTTCCAAATACGCGCAAAGCGATGTTGGCGGGACTTACCGCGAGGTAAAAAGGGATTTGAAAGCGGGGAAACAGGTCCTTTATAGCGGCACACCATGCCAAATCGCTGGATTGCTCAACTATTTGGGAAAAACGGACCAAAGCAAGCTCGTCACGGTGGATTTGGTCTGCCACGGCACGCCTTCGAATAAGATGCTTATCACCTATCTTCATCGGCTCGCGGAGGCAAGAGGAATAAAATATAAGGAGATTAAAGGCTTCGATTTCCGGCAAAGGGAATCATGGGGCATCACGCCCTCTTTCGAATACGAGGGGAAGCGAATCCTATTAAGACCGGAGGAAAACGTATATATGCGCCTGTTCCTCTCCTCCCGTTTGCACCGCCCGTGTTGTTACCAATGCCCGTACGCCATGCCAGAACGTATAAGCGACATCACGCTGGCCGACTTTTGGGGCATCGGCAAGAAGAAAGCGTTTCTTTACGACACGAAAGCGGGTTGCTCGCTCGTGCTTCCCAATTCCGATAAAGGAAAACAGATATTTAAGGAGATAAGCGGGAATCTCTTTTTCGAGCGAAGGGATTGGGACGAGGCTCTGCGATACAATCATCAGTTGCGCCAAAAGAGCGACTTGCCAAAAGACCGCGACCGCGCGGCGCGTTCGCTCCTTAACGATTCGCTCGACAAGACTTATCAGATTTTCTTCAATACCCCGACCAAACGCTTACGTCGCCTCGCGGGGAAAATACTCAAAACATTACATTTAAGATAATAGACTATATATGACTATACAGCCTAAAGTATCCATCATCATTCCCGTTTATAACGTGGAGAAATATATCGAGCAATGCGCCCGTTCGGTATTCGAACAAACCTACGAGAATCTGGAAATCATTTTCGTGAACGACTGCACGCCGGACAAAAGCATGGAAATAGCGAAACGCGTCTTGGAGGAATTTCCAAACCGCAAACCGCAAACGAAATTCATCAATAACTCACGGAACCGAGGTTCCGCGATGACCCGCCAAAATGGGATGGATAACAGTACCGGATATTATACGATACATTGCGATAGCGATGATTGGATGGATACACGAATGATTGAGCTGCTCGTGAACAAGGCCCAAGAGGAAGACGCGGATATCACGATTTGCGATTTCTACGTAGTCAAACAAAAAGCGCGTCTTTATAAGATGAACGTGCCCGATGAGCCTATCGAATGCATGAGGAAATTATTAGAGGGATTGATGCATGCGGGATTATGGAGCAAGTTAATCAAAAAATCGCTCTATGAGGATTATCAAGTCAAACATACTGAAGGTTTAAACGAGCGAGAAGATTTATCGGTCATGTACAAGCTAATGTACCATGCGCGAAAGATAGCTTACCTACCCGAACCACTTTATTTCTATCGGAACGTGCCAAGGCCATACACCAGCGTACTTCCCAAAACGAAACTGGAGAATTGTCTACAGCTAATGGAGCAAATGGACGAGTTCAGGTCCCAACATCCAACACTGCCTCCGGAGGTGACGCAAGCCTTCATTTACCAAAAGGCGCAAATCAAGATGCTTGTCTCGCTTTACGGGGACCGGTCCGAGTTGAAGCGGGTCAACGAGCTATTGGAAGAGGCGACATTCAAAGACGCCATGGCTCACCCGCAAAGCACCCTCACCCATAAAATCAATTGGGTATTCGAGACGCTGCGTTTCACTCCCGGAGTCTTGTTCATAAGGCTCTTGGCGAAAACGAGAGCCAAATTACTAATCATAAGAGGAAGGCATACGACCTGCCCAATGATAAACGAATATAAAAAGGAAAGATAAAAACATAGTTTATTGCGGAATAAAACCTACCTTTGTTCCACAAAAAACATATTGTAACGTTACTCAACTTACGTTTGGCATGATACAATCGTTAATCAACAAGCATTTTTTCAACCTGCTTCTTTTCACGCTGACTTTCGGTATCCTGTTATACGACGCCATCGGCTTCGATTATACGGACGAGATATGCGCCTTGTTCCTGTTCCTCTTGTTTGGCATATACCTGTTCTCTACATCGGACTGGAGCATCAACAAGGCGTTCCTCACCACCATCGGGATTTTCCTTTTTTATCTCTTTTATTCCCTCTACATCGGGAGCAACGTCAAGGTGGCCATCCTGTCGGATATGCTGATACAGATAAAGCCTTATCTCGCCTTCTTTTGCGTTTACTCCATGATGCCCCAGTTAAACGCTTCCCAAAAGAACATCCTGCGTTCCGTATGCCTCATCTTTTGGTTTATATTGCTTTTAATCGGCTTGGGAGCGATCGCGAATCCGGATATCATCAATGTACTGATGGGACACCCTTCATATTATGCAGCGGCCGTGATAAGTGTCTCTTTATGCTATTTGTATTGTAGTAACTTCTCTAATTTGGACAAACTTGTATTCATAGCGTTATTATCCATCGGACTGATTTCCGGAAGGTCAAAATTCTATGGTTTTTTCGCCATGTCAGCGTTCATCACTCTTTACTTTTCTAATATCAAGGAATTCAAATGGAACTTTAAGAACATAACCATCATGTTATTTGCGGTAGCGGCGATTCTTCTCGTGGCGAGAGAAAAAATCTATTTCTATTTCTATCAGACCATAACAAGTGAAGTCGATAAAGACATGGTTGCGCGTTATGTTCTCTACGCCACCGCTCCACAAATATTAATGGATTATTTTCCTTTTGGCAGCGGATTCGCCAGCTTCGGTACTTTCTCTTCCGGAGCCTATTATTCACCCATCTACGCCCAATATGGAATTGATGGCGTATGGGGAATGAGTCGAGGATACTATAGTTTTATAGCGGATACCTATTATCCATCCTTAGCGCAGTTTGGTGTCGTAGGAATTATCCTATATATTACGTTCTGGATCTATATTTGGATAAAAGCTGTTCGTTTCCATAAAAAAACACCAAATAAAAAACTTTTGTCCATAGTATTGATGATTATCGGTTTCTTTCTAATAGAGGGAACAACCGATTCTACCTTCACTACACATAGAGGTTTCTTCATCCTTATGGTGTTAGGACTTATATTATCTGATTTAAAGAATAAATCAAATGAAAATATTATACCAAAAATCACAAAATGAAAATACTCCAAATCAATAAATATTTCTATAAGAAAGGCGGGGCGGAGACCGTTTTTTTCAACACCATCCATCTTTTGGAGAAGCACGGGCATACGGTAATCCCTTTCGCCCTTAAAAACAAGAAGAACGAGCCTTCCCCATACGAATCCTATTTCGTGGATTATCCCGAATTATCGGAATCTTCGCTAACCGATAAGATAAAATACGCCTCGGCCTTCATTTACAACAGAGAGGCGGCCAAACGGCTGGAAAAGCTAATCATAAAAGAGAAACCAGATATCGCACATATACACCTCATGTTCAACAGCCTCTCGGTGTCCATCCTTCCGGTCTTGAGGAAACATCATATCCCTACCGTGATGAGCGTACACGATTACCGCTTGATATGCCCCGCTTATACCTTCACCGACGGGAAAGGCAACGTGTGTGAGCGGTGCGAGAAGGGTAACTATTATAATTGCCTTATACATAAATGTTCCAAAGGGAATTTCTTCAATAGTTTAATGTTATGCGCCGACAGTTATTTCCGTACAATATTTTACCCCCCAACTGATTATATTGACCGGTTTATCTTCGTGAGCGAGTTCGCACGAGAAAAACATATCCAATTCAATCATGTGTACGAAGGAAAAAGCGTACGTTTATACAATTTCACGCCAGACATAAAGGACTACACCCCGGTCAAGGGCGATTATCTCCTCTTTTTCGGTAGGATGTCCGGAGAAAAAGGGATAGGAACTTTATTAAAAGCAATCAAGCAAACTCCTGACATCAAATTGAAAATAGCGGGAACCGGACCTCTCTTGGAAAAGTTCAAAACGGAATGCCCACCGAATGTCAAGTTCTTGGGATTCAAACGGGGCGAGGAGTTGCGCGAGCTCATCCATAACGCCTCGTTCGTGGTGGTTCCCTCGGAATGGTACGAGAACAATCCCATGACCATTATCGAGTCCCTTATGATTGGCACACCCGTCATCGGCAGCGATATCGGAGGCATTCCGGAATTGATAGAGGAAGGAAAGACGGGATACACCTTCAAGCCGAAAGACGCGGACCAATTAAAAAACTCTATCCTGAAGGCTCGCTCCCTGTCCGACGCGGAATACGAGCGAATGTCCGCCTCCGCCAAACGGTTCGCCCTCGACAATTTCTCCGAAGAGAGTCACTACCAAAAGCTCATGGAGAACTACCGGCTTATCCTCAATCTCCGCTAAACACTACAAGAAGAAAATAACGTAGATAACCTGTTGGCGGACTTAATCAACCATAAAGGAGACGGGGCGGAGTAAATCTTGGTTTCAGTCCTTTCACCGGAGGATTACAGTCCTTACGCCGAAGGATTGCGGTCCTTATACGGAAGGATACGGCCTTCGCACGGAATTAATTCCGCCAACAGGTGTAGATAAGCGATTTATAAAGTCAAACCTCTTTCCGCCGTGGCACGCGGACAAAAAGAAAAGAGGCCTCATCATCTTAAATGATAAAGCCTCCTTTCCGAACGAGGTTCCTGGCGGATTCGAACCGCCGTACGCGGTTTTGCAGACCGCTGACTAAGCCACTCATCCAAGGAACCGATAAACTCCCAAGGGGGAGGTGCCTGGCGGATTCGAACCGCCGTACGCGGTTTTGCAGACCGCTGACTAAGCCACTCATCCAAGGCACCGAAACCTCAAAAACCAAACCACTGTTACATTTTGCGAGTGCAAAGGAATACAATTTTATCGGAATATCCAAACTTTTCCTCCCTTATTTTATTTTTCTTCCTCATCGCCACGGATATGTAAGAAAATGAACTTACCTTTGTCACGCGAATTAAAAATAGCGAACATGACTTATATAGAAACCGCGATACCCGGCGTATGGCTCATAGAACCCAAAGTGTTCGAAGACGCGCGAGGGTACTTTATGGAAGCGTTCAAGCAAACGGAATTCGACGAGCGAATCGGGAAAATCCGATTCATACAGGACAACGAGTCACGCTCCTCCAAGGGAGTGCTGAGGGGGTTGCACTACCAACTGGCGCCTTACGCGCAGTCCAAACTGGTCCGGGTCATCAAAGGACGGGTCTTGGACGTGGCGGTGGATATCCGCGATGGCTCTCCCACCTTCGGCAAGTACGTGGCCGCCGAGCTCTCCGAGGAGAACAAACGCCAACTGTTCGTCCCCCAAGGATTCGCTCACGGGTTCCACGTGCTGAGCGAGGAAGCGATTTTCACCTATAAGGTGGATAACCCATACATGCCCACCCACGAGCGGGGCATCCGCTACGACGACCCCACCATCGGCGTGGATTGGGGCATCACGGAGCCCGGGGCGGTCAACCTGTCGGCGAAAGACACCAAGGCGCCTTTCCTAAGGGACGCGGAAATCAATTTCAAGTACGAACCAAACAAGAGATAAAGCATGAGAACCTATTTAGTGACCGGAGCGGCGGGCTTCATCGGCGCCAACTTCATCAAATATATGCTGGCCAAATATGAGGATATCAAGCTCGTCATCCTCGACGCGCTCACTTACGCGGGCAATCTGGGCACCATCGCCAACGACATCGATGGCGTACGTTGCCTGTTCGTGAAAGGCGACATCCGCGACAGGGACTTGGCGCGGCGGCTATTCGAGGAACACGATTTCGATTACGTGGTCAACTTCGCGGCGGAAAGCCACGTGGACCGCAGCATCGAGAACCCTCAGTTGTTCCTGCTGACGAACATCCTCGGGACACAGAACCTGCTTGACGCGGCGCGCGAGGCTTGGACGACCGGCAAGGACGGGACCGGCTACCCGACGTGGCGCGCGGGCGTGCGCTTCCACCAAGTCTCCACGGACGAGGTCTATGGCAGCCTCGGAACGGAGGGTTATTTCACCGAATCTACGCCATTGGACCCGCATAGTCCTTACAGCGCGTCCAAGACGAGCGCGGACCTCTTCGTGAAAGCCTATCACGACACCTACAAGATGCCGGTGTCCATCACCCGTTGCTCCAACAACTACGGGCCGTACCACTTCCCGGAGAAACTGATTCCGCTAATCATCAAGAATATCTTGGAGGGGAAAAAACTCCCCGTCTATGGCGACGGCTCCAACGTCCGCGACTGGCTGTACGTGGAAGACCATTGCGAGGCTATCGACAGGGTCATCCATCACGGCCGCGAGGGAGAGGTCTATAACGTGGGCGGGCACAACGAAAGGCGCAACATCGACATCGTGAGACTGACCATCCGCGCCATCCGCCAACTGATGACGGAACAGCCCACCTATCGCCAAGTATTGAAGAAAAAAGAAATCGGCGCGGACGGGCAAATCGCCATCGACTGGCTCAACGACGACCTGATAACCTTCGTGAAAGACCGCCTCGGGCACGACCAACGTTACGCCATCGACCCGAGCAAAATCACGCGGGAACTGGGCTGGGCCCCGAAGACCAGCTTCGAGGACGGCATCGTCAAGACCATACGCTGGTATCTGGAGAACCAAGCGTGGGTGGAGGAAATCACCGGCGGCGATTACCTAAGCTACTACGAGCGGATGTACGGCGACCGCTAACAAGAAGAAAGGCTCCCAATTTTCGGGAGCCTTTTCCATTTCCTTTCCTTCGCTCAATCCAGCTTCAAAACGGCGAGGAAGGCCTTCTGCGGCACCTCCACCGTGCCGATTTGCTTCATTCGCTTCTTGCCCTCTTTCTGCTTCTCCAGCAGCTTGCGCTTACGGGAGATATCACCGCCGTAGCACTTGGCGGTCACGTCCTTGCGGACGGCCTTGACCGTCTCGCGGGCGATAATCTTCGAGCCGATGGCCGCCTGTATCGCGATGTCGAACTGCTGGCGCGGTATCAGCTCCTTCAGCTTCTCGCACATACGTCGTCCGAAGGTCACGCTGTTATCCACATGCGTCAAGGTGGAGAGCGCGTCCACCGGCTCGCCGTTCAGCAGGATGTCCAGCTTTACCAGCTTGCTGGGCCGGTAATCGTGCAGGTGATAGTCAAACGAGGCGTATCCCTTGGAGATGCTCTTCAACTTGTCGTAGAAATCGATCACGATCTCGCCCAGCGGCAGGTCGTAATAAATCTCCACCCGGTCGCCCGAGATGTATTCCTGCTTGATGAGCACGCCGCGCTTGCCGAGGCAAAGCGTCATGATGGGACCGATGAAAGCCGTGTTCGTGATGACCGACGCCCGGATGAAAGGCTCGTCGATGTGGTCGATAAGGGTGGGGTCGGGCAGGCTGCCCGGGTTGTGCACCTCTATCTCCTCCCCTTTCTTCGTATGGACGATGTAGGACACG
>CASEGC010000037.1 GCA_949287365.1 uncultured Parabacteroides sp. | reverse complement strand
ATGGCGAGAAAGAGCGAACACCTCAGGCGGAAGAAGACAAGGAGCTTCTTCAGGCTGTTGAGCGATAGAATCTGGTATTTCCAAAAACGGGGGAAAATGAAGACGGCGGAGAACTATGCCACGGCGTTGGAGAGTTTCCGGTTCTTCAGGGAAGGGAAAGACATTTCCCCAAGAGAGTTGTCGACCGATATGATGCGAGACTTCCAATCGTTCCTGACAAGCAGGGGATTGAGCAGGAACACCATCTCGTTGTATATGCGGCAATTGCGGGCGGCGTATAATTATGCGGTGGACGAGGAGATGATAGCGGTGGACCGGAAGCCTTTCCGCAAGGTATTCACCGGTATGGAGAAAACCCGGAAACGTACCTTGCGGATGGACACGGTTAGAAAGCTAATCATGTATCGCCTCGAAAGGGACAGCGCGTTGGCGTTCGCTCGCGACATATTCCTTTTCAGCATCTATATGCAAGGGATGGCTTTCGTGGATATCGCACACCTCACCAAGGCGCAAATAGACTCCGGGCGGCTCACCTACCGGAGACGTAAAACGGGCAAGGGGTTGACCATTGTCATACCTCCTTGTGCGAAGGTCATCATCGACAAGTACAAGGTGAGCCATCCGGATTGCCCCTATCTGTTCCCGATTCTATACAACCCGAAGACAGGGAAAACCTTAAGATTCACCAGCGCGTTGCGGACATACAACAACCGCCTGCGCCGGCTTTCTCAACGATTGGGATTCGACGTGCCGTTAAGCTCATACGTGGCGCGACACACATGGGCTTCGCTGGCACGATGGAACGGAGTGGAAGATACGGTGATTTGCGAGGCGATGGGGCATAGTCACGTGGGAGTCACCGCCATCTATTTAGCGTCATTGGACATCGGCACCGTAGCCTCCGCCAACAGGAAAGTGATACGTTCTTTATTGAAACCGACAAGGAAGAGAGAAAGGGAAGCCCAATTTTCCACCTCTTAACAAGAGGGAGAAAATCGATAATCTTGTGACTGCGAAGTTAGCATTTATTACCTATTCATCAATACTATAAGCCTTATTTTATAATAAAAAAACATACATTCCATCACTTCCACTTGCCATTAAATGAAGTTAATGATTACGCTTGTCATGTTTTCTATTACGCCTTGATTTATTGTAAGTAGTTGTATTTCTGAATTTAGCGAGCGGATAGTCACGTTGATGCCTCTCCGTTTCTTCCTCTTGTTAAGAGGTGGACATTGGGAATGACAAACAACACTATACTATAATGAAACAGTTAATTTTAACCTTGTCGCTGCTGCTTTACGGAGGTCAAGCTATGGCGCAGGAAGTACGAGATTCCGTGAAAATCTACTTCCAGCAGGGTAGAGCCGAACTGGACCTTTCCATGCCGGGTAATCGCACGGCGTTGAACCGCATCGCGGACAGCCTGCGAACGACTTACACCGATTCCGTATTCCAACTGCGTAAAATCCTCGTGATGGGTGGTGCGTCACCGGAAGGCAGTATCGAACTGAACAAACGACTGTCGTTCGAACGGGCGGAAGCGTTGTTCGGTTATTTATCGCGTTACGGCGCGCTGCCCGATTCGCTGAAAACGAGCCGGTTCCTTGGAAGGGACTGGGACGGGCTAATCCTCTTGGCGGAAAAAGACCGCGACATTCCCTATAAAGAAGAGACACTGGCGCTCCTACGGGAAATCAAGCGAAAGCTTCAACGGGAGAACAGCATGGAAGACGAATATCTGGACCGCTTACGGCGGCTCCACGGTGGTTTACCTTATCATTATATGTATAGGAACCTCTTTCCGGAGTTACGTGCCTCCCGGCTACACCTTTGGTACAAGAAAACCTTGAACCCTATGGCTCCCTTACCGGAGGCGGAACCGCTGACCATCCTTCCGGACACGGTCGTACCTTTATCGCCGGTGGAGATACCCCAATCCGACAAGCGGAAGCCTTTCTACATGGCGGTGAAGACCAATATGCTGTACGACCTCGCGCTGGTGCCCAACATCGGCGTGGAGTTCTACCTCGGCAAGCGGTGGTCCGTAGCGGCGGACTGGATGTACGCTTGGTGGGAGACCGACCGCCGGCATTGGTACTGGCGCGTCTACGGGGGCGCCGTGGAGATACGTCACTGGTTAGGCAAGAAAGCGAAAGAGAAATCCCTCACGGGGCATCACGTCGGGTTGTACGGCGGTATCGTCACCTACGATTTTGAGTTGGGCGGACGAGGCTACTTAGGCGACAAATGGAGCTACGGCGGAGGCGTCTCCTATGGCTACTCTTGCCCTATCGCCCCGCGGCTGAACCTCGACTTCACCCTCGGCATCGGTTACTTGGGCGGTGTGTACAAGGAATACCTGCCCATCGACGACTGCTACGTGTGGCAAGCCACCAAGCGTCGCCACTGGTTCGGACCCACGAAACTGGAAGTATCGCTCGTCTGGCTCATCGGGCATGGTAATCAAAATAAAGGGAAAGGAGGCAAACGATGAAACGAATCAACATCTTACTTATAAGCGTACTGACGCTCCTGTTCGCCGCTTGCGAGCATAAGGAGCTGTGCTACCACCATCCGCACGTGACCACCATCCGGGTGGCGTTCGACTGGCGGGAGGCGCCAAAGGCCGACCCGGAAGGCATGTGCGTATTCTTCTACCCGCTGGAGGAGGGAATGACACCGTCGCGCTACGATTTCGCGGGCACGACGGGCGGACAGATTGACATCCCGGTGGGTAAGTACCGGGTGCTTTGCTACAACAACGATACCGAGGCGGTGCTGTTCCGCGGCATGGAGAGCCTCGACACACACGAGGCCTTCACCCGCGACGGCGGCTTGTTCGAGCCTATCTATGGCAGCGGTGCCGAGGCCGCCCCGCGGGCGAGCGGCACCGAGGAGGAACGGGTGGTGATTACCCCCGACGCGTTGTGGGGCTGCGTGGCCACGGACGTGGAGATTTCCGAGACGGGCATTAGCTACATTTGCGTGCCCGAATCGGAGAAAGAGGAGTGGCTGGGCCGCCCGGTCGTGAGCGATGAGCAGGTCATCACCCTCTATCCGCACCGGCTGCTCTGCCTCTACACCTATGAGATACGCCACGTGGAAGGGCTAAAGTATGTCGCGCAGATGAGTGCCTCGCTCTCCGGCATGTCGCCAGCGCTACCCCTCGCCACCGAGGAGCCGGACGCCGAGCCAACAACGCTACCCTTCGAGGCGCGGCATGACGGCGAGGCGACCATCACGGGCGGCTTCCTCACCTTCGGGCAACCCGCTGCCAACGCCACGGCACACAAGCTGGCGCTTTACGTCTGGCTGGCGGACGGCACGAAATGGCTTTACACCTTCGACGTGACCGACCAAGTGGACCAAGCACCCAACCCCAAGCGGGTACATATCATCATCGACAAGCTCGCGCTGCCCGAGCCCATCGGCGATGACAGCGGCTTCCACCCCGACGTGGACGACTGGATAGAGGAAGAACACGACATCATTATGTAGTTATAAATCATAAATTGTTTCATTTTTAAAACGAACCAACAATGAAAAAGAAGTTCTTATTCGTGGCACTATCGGCCCTGGCGCTGACGACATGCGTCAACGACGAAACGATAGAGGTGAATCCGGGCGACGCGGTGGCGTTCCGCGCCACGTCGGGCAACGCAACCAAGTCGCAAATCACCACGACCTCAACCATCAAAGATTTCAAGGTATGGGGATATTATCAAAACGAGGCGGAGAAACAAAGCGACGTACCCTTCATGGAGGCTCAACAGGTCAACAAAAATGGCGATGTATGGACCTACAGCCCGACACGTTTCTGGCCGGAGAGCGGTACGATTGATTTCTATTCGGTGAGTCCATCGTCGGTTAATGCCAGCATCTCCGGCAGTTCGCGAAAAATTGAGAACTATACGGTAAACACGGATGTAAGCAAGCAAATCGACCTGCTTTACGCCGTCAACAAGGATTGCAGTAAGGCGGAAAACGGTCACAGCGGCGTACAAGTAAACTTCCGTCACGCTCTCTCGCAAATCGTATTCAAAGCGAAAAGCAGCAATGAAGCTATCGTAGTGGATATCAAAGGGGTGACTTTGGTGAATGCGAAGACCACGGGAACTTTTACGTATCCGACAAAGACCACTTCGCCCTATGATGACCCGGAAAGCACCGACTACGACACGGAAATCAACGATGGGACATCCGCATTGAGTGGCACGTGGGGCACTTGGGCATTGGAAAGCGCTATGGATGACTATGCGGCAGGCGTTACGGAAAAGAAAAATATCGGCTCTACCGCCGTAGACTTGACCACGGCGGGCAGTGGCGAATTATTGCTGTTGCCTCAGACGCTGACCGCTTGGAACCCGGCAAACGGCGCGAGCGACCCGGGCTCTCGCTTTTTAATCAATTGCAAGATTTGGAACGTGTCCGGTGTGGAAAAAATACGTATTTGGCCTGCCGAGGATGAATACTCCGAGGTCGCTATCCCCGTAGAGGCTACATGGAAGCAAGGCAAGAAGTATGTCTACACCTTCGTCTTCGGCGATGGCGCGGGCTACACACCGGACGGCGAGCAACCCTCATTGCTGAAGGTTAACTTCAACGTAACGGTAGATAAATTCCAAGAGGGCGACAATACGGAGATAGAAATGGGAAAAGCTCCAATTAACATGGATGAGGACGTAACCACTTACGGAGGAGGCAACTGCTTCGTTATCCCGCAAGTCTCGGAAGAGGGTACACGCTACAGCTTCGACGCTACCAAAGAAGGGAGAAGCAACGATCCGGTAGGAACCGTAGTAAACACTGGCAAGTCCGCTTCCGACGCTAAACTTGTAGCGGAAGATACGGAAGGCTTAATCGCTGACGTAACATACGAGAATGGAGACATCATTGTTACCCCCGAATTAAACAAGACGGGTAACGCCATCGTCGCCGTAACAGACGAGGAGGGTACCATTCTTTGGAGCTGGCACCTTTGGATAGTAAATGATAATAGCTTCATGACAAAGGCTAAAACAAACACTTTCATGGATAGAGATTTAGGAGGCAACAGCGATGGCTCAAAAAGGCTGTATTACCAATGGGGTAACAAAAATCCGAATGTGAAAATTCAAAACGTAAGCGGCCCTGTAACTCTTGAGTACGCCATTAAGAATCCTGGATTTATAGCGTTCAAACACGAACCGACAATCATGGACTGGTGTTCCGATGTAGAGAAAATAAACACAAACAACTTTTGGAAAACTCAATTAGATAAATTCAATCCCGCTCCTAAAGGTTGGACTATTCCTAACGCGGATATCTTTGAAAGTATCATAGAAGACGAAGAGGCTCATACATACAATTATGATGTGAAAGAAATGACCTACAACAACCACAAAGTAACATTATATAATACAAGATACTATACTGAAGAGGGCAAATTATATAGCTCCAGTTCTAGCGAACGTAATATCCATTCTGCCCACTATTTCGCGTTAGGCGCTAACGAAAATAGAGTAGCTCATCTAACATTACAATACGAAATTTGGATGGGAAAAGAGAATCCATACAAAAAAATGGATAGAAGTGGACTATTCTCATCACAAGGTTACTGCATCCGCCCCATCAAGGAGTAAGGGACAAGGGGGGATTCATACACCCCCTGCCTCCTCTCAAGAGGGGATAAAACGATAACAACAACTATCATTTAAAACAACATTCACCATTATGGCAGACGAAATCAAATATCAAATCAACGTACAAATGGCGGACAATACCGTCACCAAAGATGACCCGGACGATAAAATCTTCGTCGTGGTATCGAGCGGTACGGCGGACAAGGAACGCGTCATAGCCGAGATGATGGCGGTCAACCCCGGCCTGGAGCGCGAGACCTTGCGCCACGTGCTCGACTTGGAAAACCGCGTTATCCAAAAGCTGCTCCTCACGGGGATGCGGGTGAATAACGGGCTATTCGAGGCGGTCCCCCAATGCAAAGGCGTGGTACACGGCACGGCATGGGACCCTGCC
>CASEGC010000036.1 GCA_949287365.1 uncultured Parabacteroides sp. | reverse complement strand
ACGGCGTTGGCGCGTATCGAGCCGAATAAGCTGGACGAGTTGCTTCACCCCGTATTCGACAAGGTGGCCGAGCAGCAGGCGAAGATTCTGGTAAGAGGTTTGCCCGCTTCTCCGGGCGCCGCTACGGGACAGATTGTCTTCTTTGCCGACGACGCGGCCAAGTGGCACGCCGATGGCAAGAAGGTCGTCATGGTCCGTATCGAGACCTCTCCGGAGGATTTGGCGGGTATGACCGTGGCGGAAGGAATCCTGACGGCTCGTGGTGGTATGACGTCGCACGCCGCCGTGGTGGCTCGCGGTATGGGTAAGTGCTGCGTATCGGGCGCGGGCGCTTTGGAGATTGATTACAAGGCGAAGACCGTCAGCGTGGATGGCGTGACACTCCATGAGGGCGATTTCATCTCCATCAACGGTACGACGGGTGTCGTTTACGTGGGGCAAGTGGAGACGAAGGCCGCCGAGTTGTCTGGCGATTTCGCCGAGTTGATGGCGTTGGCCGACAAATATACGAAATTGCAGGTACGTACGAACGCCGATACGCCTCACGACGCCTCCATCGCGCGTAGCTTTGGCGCGGCGGGTATCGGATTGTGCCGTACGGAGCACATGTTCTTCGAGGGCGAGAAAATCAAGGCGATGCGCGAGATGATTCTCGCAGAGGACGCCGAGGGCCGCAAGAAAGCCTTGGATAAGATCTTGCCCTACCAGACAAACGACTTCAAGGGCATTTTCAAGGTGATGGACGGCTGCCCGGTGACGGTGCGCCTGCTCGATCCTCCTTTGCATGAGTTCGTGCCGCACGACCTGAAGGGACAAGAGGAGATGGCCGAGGCTATGGGCGTATCCGTGAAATATATCCAGCAACGCGTGGAGGCGCTTTGCGAGCACAACCCGATGCTGGGTCACCGCGGGTGCCGTTTGGGCAACACCTATCCGGAAATCACCGAGATGCAGACGCGTGCGATCTTGGGCGCCGCCTTGGATTTGAAGAAAGAGGGTGTTGTCGTGAAGCCGGAGATTATGGTGCCGCTGATCGGTATCTTGTACGAGTTCAAGGAGCAAGAGAAAGTCATCCGCCGTACCGCCGAGGCCTTGTTCGCGGAGAGAGGCGACAGCATCGAGTATAAGGTAGGAACGATGATCGAGGTGCCGCGCGCCGCGTTGACCGCCGATCGCATCGCTTCCGCCGCCGAGTTCTTCTCGTTCGGTACGAACGACTTGACGCAGATGACATTCGGTTACTCGCGCGATGATATCGCTTCTTTCTTGCCGGCTTACTTGGAGAAGAAGATCTTGAAAGTGGATCCGTTCCAGGTGCTCGACCAAAACGGTGTCGGTCAGTTAATCCGTATGGCTACCGAGAAAGGTCGTGCGATCCGTCCGGATTTGAAGTGCGGTATTTGTGGCGAGCATGGCGGTGAGCCTTCGTCCGTGAAGTTCTGTCACAAGGTCGGCTTGAACTATGTATCTTGCTCCCCGTTCCGTGTGCCTATCGCTCGTATCGCAGCGGCGCAGGCGGCTATTGAGGAAGCGTAAGCAATGTAGGGATAATACTTGATTTAGGCTGTAATGGACTGTTTTTTCAGACGTTGCAGCCTAAGTTGTTTTTAGGCGGTTCGTGCGTTTGACCGGAAAAATCCGCTGACCACCGCGGAAAGAGGCTTGACTTTTTAAGGGAGTCCGTGAAAAAAGAAAAGCCTACCGATTATCAGTAGGCTTTAGCGGAAAGACAGGGATTCGAACCCTGGGAACAGTTGCCCGTTCACCGCATTTCGAGTGCGGCCCGATCGACCACTCCGGCATCTTTCCTTTCAACAGCGGCACAAAAGTATATAAAATATGGTTACGTTATCTCTTTTGGCGGCCTAAATTTTATTTTTTAAACAATAAAAGAGGGTGTCCTGTCAGAACGCCCTCCATATCATAGGGACAAATACCCGTCTTATTTGAAATAACGATTGTATAATCCCTCGAATCCTTTACCGTGGCGAGCCTCGTCCTTGGCCATCTCGTGAACGGTGTCATGGATAGCGTCCAGATTCTGTTGCTTAGCCAAGGTAGCGATGCGTTTCTTATCCTCGCAAGCGCCAGACTCAGCCTCCATACGTTTCTTCAAGTTTGTCTTCGTATCCCAAACGACATCACCCAGCAACTCTGCGAACTTAGCGGCGTGCTCTGCCTCTTCCCATGCGTAACGCTTGAACGCCTCGGCCACCTCGGGATATCCCTCGCGATCCGCTTGACGGCTCATCGCCAGATACATGCCCACCTCGGTGCACTCGCCCATGAAATGCGCGTTCAATCCTTCCAGGATTACAGGGTCTACACCCTTAGCTACGCCCAACACGTGCTCGTCCGCGAATTGCAAAGCGCCTTCGGTCTCTACCAATTCCTTGAACTTACTTTTCGGTTGTTTACATTGAGGGCAAAAATCGGGAGCCTCATCTCCTTCGTGTACATATCCACATACCGTGCAAATCCATTTCTTTTTCATATCGTGTAATTTTTATTGGTTGTTGAGACAAAGGTAGTGAAAGTATCCGATATCTCATTCATTTCGCCGATAGATTTATTTTATGCGGTAATCGATGAAAATTATGGGATGAAGAGCTTGGGAAAAACACGTACGTCTTTTTCTAATGACATGTACGTGTTCTCCCAAGGAGATGTACGTCTTTTTCCCGGAACATGCGCATGTTTTCTTAAAGGCTTTGGAACTGACTTTTTTTGCGAGGGCATGCAGCAATAATCGGGCTTTCGCGTCGTTATTAAAGCATCATCGCGGCCGCGATTAGGCTTGGTGGTGTTTCGGTGGTATTTAATAATGTTGTATATTTGCACCCTTATTTGAAGAAAGACGAGATTATGAAATTAAATGTAGCAGCGGTGGTGATAGGGCTGGCCTTGTTGGTGGGAGCCTGCTCCGTGCCCAAGGACGTGGTTTATTTTCAGGGAGTGGACGATTTGACGAAAGAGCAGGTGGAGCGCATGACGCAACCTTACCAGTCTCAAATTTATCCGGATGATCTGCTTTCGATTACGGTTACGGCTTGGGATCCGACGGTAGTCACCCCGTTCAATCCGCCGGCCTATTCTTACGCGACGCAAGGGGAAATTTCCACGTCGACCACTACGCAATTGCAGACCTATTTGGTGGACAAGGAGGGATATATCAATTTTCCGGTGCTCGGGAAAGTCCGTGCGGCGGGATTGTCAAAGCAGCAACTGAGCGAGGAGTTGGAGAGTAAGATTCACGCCTACGTGAGCGACGCGATCGTGAACATACAAATCGTGAATTACAAGCTCATGATATTGGGAGAGGTCGCTCGGCCGGGCGTGGTCACCGTTTCCAACGACAGGATTTCTATCTTGGACGCTTTGGGACGGGCCGGGGATTTGACGATTAACGCGAACCGGAAAAATATACTGTTGATACGGGATACTAACGGGGAGAAAGAGTTCGTGCGTCTCGACTTGACTTCGCCGGATATTTTCGCCTCTCCATATTATTATATGCGCCAGAACGACGTGGTGTACGTGGAGCCGAACGACGCGAAGAAGCGGAATGCCCGTTACAGCCAGGCGCAACAATATAGCATTACCGTGTTCTCGTCTATCTTGAGTGCGATTTCCGTGATAACGACCGTTATATTGGCAATTACAAGTAGATAATTTTTGGAAAATGGAAATAAAAGACAACGAAACGATTGGGCTTAAAAGCATCATCGCCGGATATTTATTGCATTGGAAATTGTTCTTAGGCGTATTCATCTTCTCGATAATACCCGCTGTCCTGTATTTGGTTCTCTATCCCCGTACTTACGAGATAGCGGCTCGTATCCAGATTCAGGAAGACAAGAATTTGGGTGGCGGCAGTTTCGGTTTGGGCGAGGCGGCCGGCTTGATGAAATCTTTCGGGTTGGGAAGCGTATCTGGAGGTGTAGTGAATATAGAGGATGAGTTGATGGCGCTGACTTCCAATAAGATGTTGCGGGAGATGGCCTTGCGCTTGGGCGTGAACGTGGATTACAAGAAACCTTTCTCCTTTTATCGGATGTATGAGGAGACCCCGCTGGTGATGACCGCCGATTCCGTCACGAACGCTCGTTTGGCCGAAGAGGTGACGTTTGAGGTCTCCATGAAGAATAATGAGATTCATGTCTCGGCGAAATCCATCAATATGAAGAAGAAGAATTTCACTTTCGCCTCGTTGCCCGCTAAGCTCGAGTTGCCGGTAGGTAATTTCACGTTGGACAAGGCGGGAATGGAGACACCCGCTTCCGTCCGGTTGAATATCACTTATCGTCCGGCGGGATGGATGGCCGAGGTGTTGGAGGAGGAATTCACGATAGAGGAGAATTCCAAGACCTCCAACGTGATTGAGTTGAGCTGCACGGATTATGAGAAGCTACGGGGTACGGAGATGTTGGACACCTTGATAGCCATTTATAACCGGGAAGCGGAAGATTATAAGAAAGAGGAGGCGCGTAAAGCCTTGGTCTTTTTCGATGGCAGGATAGGGAATCTTGTGACCGAGCTCGCCGAAGTGGAGAATCAAATCGAGGCATACAAAAGCAAATACCAATTGATGGATTTGGAGCATGACGTGCAATTCTATGTGGAGCAAATGCAGGAACTCCAGTTGAAACTGATTGAGTCGTCGGCGCAAGCGGACGTAATCGATATGATGGACGCTTTCGTGAAAGATCCCGCGAACAAATACAACTTGGTCCCCGTTTTGCTGAACGCGCAAGAGGGTGAGAAAGGAAGCGCGTTGACCACGTATAACGAAATCTTGTTGGAGCGCGCCCGTGTTATCCAGAATTCAAGTATGAGTAACCCGTTGGTTACGACATTGACCAAACAGGCGGACGAGTTGCGCGGGAGCGTGGTGGAGACAATCGGTAACGCGCGGAAGGCCATCCAAGCCACGATCGCGGAGATAAAAGCGAAAGAGAAACAGATATACGATAAGATGACTGGTTATCCCGTGGCGGAACGCCAATATGTGGAATTGAAGCGCCAGCAGGAGATTATCCAAGGGGTTTATCTGTTGCTTTTGCAGAAGCGGGAAGAGACTGCGCTTATCTTGGGCAATAACCGCGATAAGGCGAAAATCATCGACCCCGCTTACGTGAAGAGCCAGCCCATAGGTCCTCGTAAATTATATGCCGCTATTGGTATGCTGGCCCTGACGCTGGTGGTTCCGGTATGCTATCTATTCGTCAGGAAGCAATCCGTCCAGCTTTGGGAAGAATATAAGCGGCAAAGGGGGTGAGCCGAGATGATTCGGTAAAGAAAAGAATCTTTTGGGACAACGGATGGATAGCAGGAATCTCATATTGGTGGATATGCCCGTGGACGCGGATTGGGGCTTGTGGAAAGGTATAGAGGTGACTTCCGGGGAAAAATGGAACATCTTGTATAGGGAAGGAAGATTGTCCGTTCCCAGATACAAAAGAATTCTTAATTACATCGGGTTCCCCCTTTCCGTTCTCCTTCGGAAAAGGGCGGATAAAATCGTGGCTTGGCAGCAATTCTATGGACTGATGTACGTGTTTTACAACCGTATTTTCAGGATGAACCGCACTGTCCGTGTGACGGCGATGACTTTTATCTATAAGGAACGTCGTGGATTTCTCGGAAAGTTGTATAAAGCTTTTATCAATTATGCGTTAGGCAGTCCGAACTTGAGGAACGTGATTGTCTATTCTCGCAACGAAGTCGATTTTTACGCTTCCTGTTTCCCAGAGCATAAAGAGAAGTTCAAGTTTTTCCCTTTGGGCATAGCCGTTACTCAGGAGATGCCGAGGCCGGACGATAGCTTGAGGAATCGGGATTATATCTTTACGGCGGGGAGAAGCAACAGGGATTATGAATTTCTCGTCTCATCCTTGAAAGGGACGAGGTTCAACGTGAAGATAGCTTGCGACGGCCTGGATATCGGGCATGAGGGGAACATCGAGATACTTCACGGGACGCACGACCAAAAGATGCTGGAATACATGTATAACAGCAAGTTGGTGGTAATACCCTTGAAAGACTTGGAGATATCGTCTGGGCAATTGGTGATATTGCAAGCCATGCGCATGGGGAAGCCTTTGATTGTCACGAACAACAAGGGTGTTTACGATTATGTGGAAAACGGGGAAACGGGCTTCATCATAGAGAACAAGAGGGAGGATTTGCTTGAGAAGCTGAATCTTCTGTATGGCGATACCGAGTTGTACGACAGGATGTCGGGTGCGGAGACGGAAACATTCAAGGAACGCTATTCGATTTACGCGCTGGGGAAAAACATAGGCCGTATCGCTTGATATTTTTTTAACGCTTTAATCCGATAACACATGAAAATCGTTGTGACAGGCACGCGCGGAATCCCCGATATATTGGGTGGGGTGGAGACGCATTGCGAGGAGTTGTTCCCAAGGCTGGCGGTGCGTGGTTTCGATGTCACGCTGATACGCCGCGAAAGCTATGTGAAGGATAATCTTACGGAGTGGAAAGGCGTGAGGCTTATCGACATCAAATCTCCCAAAAAGAAATCATTCGAGGCGATAGTACACACGTTCCGAGCGATAACGAGGGCGAGAAAGATTGGTGCCGACGTGGTGCATATCCATGCGATAGGGCCCGCCTTGCTCGCTCCTTACGCGAAGCTGTTGGGGATGAGGTTGGTGTTCACCCATCACGGGCCGGACTATGACCGGGACAAATGGGGCAAGCTGGCCAAGGCGATGTTGAGGCTGGGAGAGAGGCTGGGATGCCTGTTTGCGGACGAGGTTATCGTCATATCGGATGTCATCAGGCGGTTAATCAAATGTAAATACGGCCGGACGGAACACGTCCATCTGATTTATAACGGCGTGCCGAAGCCTGAGAAACGCGATTATCCGGAATATTTCCAAGAGTTGGGCATCGAGAAAGGAAAATATATCTTAGGCGTATGCCGCTTCGTCCCGGAAAAGAACCTGCACCACCTCATCGAGGCCTTTGTCCGTGCCAAGAGCCGGCTTGGAGAGAGACATGACGGGAATCTCGCGGATGATATCAAGCTGGTATTGGCCGGAGACACCGATTTCGAGGACGATTATTCGCGCGAATTGAAGCGGACCGTGCGAGAGAATGGCGTGATATTGACCGGATTCGTCAAAGGACGGAAACTACAATCTTTATTCACGAATTGCCGCTGCTATTGCCTGCCATCGAGCCATGAGGGATTGCCGATAGCCTTGCTGGAGGCGATGAGTTACGGCGTGAGAGTATTAGTGAGCGATATCCCCGCCAACTTGGAGGTAGGACTCGACAAGAACGATTATTTCCCTGTGGGAAACGTAGACACGCTCGCGGAAAAGTTAAGATATATCATGGATGAGCCGCTGAGGCACGTCGATTACGATATGCGGAAGTATGATTGGGACAAAATCGCTAACGAGGTATCGAAAGTCTATGAATCCGCCATGAAAGATAAAAAACAATCCGATAAATCTCGTTTATATTAACGTGAGTCCGATAGATTCGATAGGAGAGAAAAAAGGAAAAGAAGGGAGAAAAAACCTCGAACCCTATAGGAAAAAGTCCGTCGCATAACGGGGAAATCTCTATCTTTAGCCTAAAGATACATATCGCAAGCCTAAAGATATATATCTGCAGCCTAAAGATGCATATCTTTAAGCTAAAGATAGACTTTTCTTCGTGGAGTTCCCGATTTTTCCCGCCGGATTTACAAGTTTTCCTCCCGGTTATGGAACTTTTTTCCCCTATCCGTTTTTATTCAAACACGGATGGGCATAGTTATTCCCTTCCATGACGGATGGGCGATATTTATTTCCACGTATTTGGCTATTTGCCCGCGAAGTCATAGAGTCTGCTTTCCACGTCTATCTCGCGTGCCAATACCTGATTTTGACTATGGATTCGTTATCCCTGTGGAGTCTTTCTTGGCGGGTGAGAGGCCCGTACTGTCGGCGGACGATGGGATGAGCGTCCTCTTTTTCCGCCGGAATATCTCGGAGAGGTGAGTGAAATCTTTCCGGTACATGATGCCCACGCCTTGGATGGTCAACGCTTGCTTCAAGCCGAAATACATGTCGCGGGCGTGGTTATAGGCCTTCAGGCGAATCTCGCCGGATGGCGTGAGCTTGTATTCGAGGTCGAACTCTCCGATGAAGGTGTTGTTCTTGCCCGTGTTGATGGTGTTCCGCATACCGAAGTTGCCGTTTATCAGGAGGCGGTTGTCCAGTAATTGGCTGGATAGCAGCATCTCATATTCCGTGTCGTCCTTGAATCCGTCTTGCCCGGCGCGTATGTTCGTGCCTATCTGCACTTTGTCCGTGAGGCTGTTCAATATGCCGGAGAGTTGCGTGGAGATGGCGGACGAGGCTACGGCGTTCAGCTCGCTCGACTGGTATTCCGTTCGGGCGTACTCCGGCGTGTAGAACTTGTTCAGCACTAAAAGATAGACGATTTGCCGCGTCATCATGTCCTCGGTGTCGACAAAGGCGCGCACTTGCCGTTCCAGCTCCTCGTTGGAGTTGGGGAACTCAAGGTCGAACGAGAAGGTCGGGCTTCGCAACGCCCCGTCGAGGTTCAAGACGCAATTGACCGGCACGCTGGTCCGCACGCTCTCGTTCAGGAGACTTTGGTCTAGGTCGCCGATATTGGCGGTCAGGCTATAGATCGCGTCGATGTGCATGTTTGCGTTGAACGGGTCGCCTTGGAAACTGATGGTGCTCCCGTCCCTTATCTTGAAGTCTTTCCGGATGATTTGCTGGAGGCTGAAGTTGTAATCGCCCTCTACGATATTCACGTCGCCATACATCTTGAGGTCGCTTCGGGTCCCGTATTGGATTTGCAGGCTTCCGCTGGCGTTCCCCTTGATGCGGTCGCCCGCCACGGGGTCCATGATCAGTTCGATGTTTGCGTCGGGCGTGATGTCTAGCGAGAAGTTCATCCGCAGTTCCGCTCCCTCTTCCGGCTGGTCCGCCAAATCGGGCGGGGAGAAAGCTGCCGAGTCGGTGGCGTGCGGTAGCTCGCTCTTGTCCACGAAGGTGATGAAATCGTAATCGGTGGCCCGGTTGTTGTTGATGAAGTCCAGGTACACCGAGGTGTTCGGCTCGTTCCGCAAGTTGATGTCGAAATCCACCAGCCGCCTGTTCCCTTGTATGCGGGCGGTCCCGCTGGCGAATACGGTGCCGTAGATGAGCGGGTTCTTCTTTTGGTCCGCGTCGTACATGAGTAAGTCTTGCCCCCGCAAATCGACTTGGAAACTGTAGTCCTTGAAGTGGCGATGGTTGAACTTGAGGTTGACATTGCCTGTGTTCCCGAACTTGTCCCGTAGCGTGACGTTTCGCAAGTTGACCGACGTGGAATCCAGATGCACGGAATCCGAGAAGGTATAATAGGTGTTCAGGAAATCGACCCCAAGGCTTCCGTCCGCCACGAAAGCGTCGCCCTCTACCGTCAAATTCTTGAAAGGCCCGTGAAGATGCACGCTACCGAAGCCCCGTCCGCTCAAGTCTTTCACCACCTTGTCGACGAAGGGGCGCAAGAAGGCGAGGTCGATGTCGTTCGCGTCGAAATAAAGCGATAGCCCCGCCTTGGGCCCTACGGGGAAGACATAGCCGTCCACGTAGGTCCAAGTGCTGTCGTTCTTGTAGATATTACCTCGCATGAGGATTCCTTTCCGCTTGTCGTCCCATGCGCTGAATAGGTTCAGGCGGCCGAAGGTGACATCGTTGAAGGAGAAGTCCCGTATCTCAAGGTTCGTGTCCAAACGCCGACTGTTATAGAGGTCGTTCACATAGAAGCGTCCGGTCGCTTTCCCCCCGAATTGAAGCACGGGGATATTCAGGATATCGAACACGTAGCTCAGCTCGATTTGGCGCAGGTCTACCAACAGACTATCCGCTGGGTCTCTCGATATCAAGCCGTCCATCGTGAGGTGTTGGTTCTCTCGTTCTATTCGGAAGTTACGGATATCGATCTTCCCGTCTCGAAGGGTGATGTGGGCCGGGTTGATTCGCCAGGTCGTGTCGTTGATGATGAGCGGGCTTTCGTTGAGTGTCATCTCCGCATGCGGACGGGCACCATATTCCGTCTCCTCCTCAACGAAACGGGTGGAGGCGGTGATGTCCGCCTTGAAAAGCCGTTCCTTGTTCGTGGCCCATTCGATCGCTGTGTTCACCCTATTGTCCTTGGCGTCCGCTTTCAGGTCGAGGTAATTACGTAATCCTTTCCGGTTGTAGTGGGTTGCCTTTAACCGCAGGTCAACCTTATCGCCTGGGTTCTCGCAGAGCAGATGGCCGGAGTCGAACGTGGATTTACCCAACTTGAATTTCGGGAGCCAAGCTTCTATCCTGAACTTGTCGTAGATATTGTTGTAATGCCCTGCGACGCGTCCTGGCTGGACCATCGTGAAAGGTAGTTTTAAGGTGGAGGAGAGCGCTTCCGTGTTCCCGATGGTCAGCAAAAGTGCGAAGTTGTTTTCCGTGTCGGCCCGCTTTTCGGGAAGCGTACGCGCCAAGGCGGGCACATATTCCCCGAATGTACTTATCAAGCTTTGCGTCAATGTCCGGAACGAGTAGGCTCCGGTCACCTCTCCGTTCAGGATGTCGGAATGGATTGCCAGCCGTCTGTCGAGATGATGTCCGGACGCCACGATTTCCAACCGTTTGAGGAAGAAGCTATCGGGGGCGGTATTGAACGAGAGGCTGTCCATCCGGATGGAGCCTTCCAGATTGTCGATATTGTCGCCGGTGAAGTCTGCGTTCAAAGCGAACGAGATATCCGGTCGTTCGTATTTGTCCGTCAAGTGCAACCGGTCCGGCCGGAAATGGTCGAGCCGGGCGGTGAAATTGAACAGGGAGTTTTGTCCCTGATGCCGGAAAAATCCCTTGGCATACAGGTCGCCGTTCGGGTCGTTTATTCGTATGGTCCCATCGAAACTGTTTTTCTTGAAATTCCCGGACAGACCGATGTCTTTATATTTGTACGATTTGTAATCGAACTCTTTTATCCTGGCTTGGATGTTTCCCCCGAAATTCCCGTTTATGGGACGGTGGGCATCGATATCGATGTCGAACAAGGCTTTTCCGAAAGGATTGTTTTTCTCGAAAAGCTCGTGAATCCGTAAGTTGTCGGAAGAGACGTGCCCGCGCAAATACGCCGCGATATTCCTCTCCTTGTCGTGGCCGAATATCAAGTCGGCTTGTATGGAACCAATCGTGGACGAGAACTTGCCAAACGCCACGAGATTGTCGGGAAAGCCGGATATCTCTCCCGTGAAATTGATGGTCCCCAGACGGGCGACCGGCTCGGGAAGGCGTATCGACCGATTGTTGAGGTTATGGACCAGATCGGCGATGCCATCCGTGGAGAGATACATCTTGTTGACTTTACCGAAGATGTATGCTTCCTTGGGATGAGTGATATTCTTTAGCTCCATCTGTCCGACAAACAGCATCTTGTCACTATATTTCAGCGTTATGCGCTGCGTGTTGAAATGGTTGATGAAGCCGTCCACCTCGGCGGAGAACTCGATGGAATCGGTGAAGTTCTTCAGCGTGGGTACGAACGGGGACAAGTCTTTCAGGTATATCCGCGAAGGGGCGATGTTTAATCCGATCGCGGCGTGGTTCAAGAAAGAGGGTATGTCCCTTACCTTAGTCAGGTCGATGTGAGCCGAGCCTATGTAAAGGTCGGTTTGAGGCAGGTGGACCTCGAAATCCTGGAGATTGGCGCTGTCCCTATTGCTTATGACGCTTAGCGATAATTTCCTTAAAGAAAATCCGGAGGCTTCGTCGAAGCTCATTTTCTTGACGTAAGCGTTCAGGCTATCTTTGGTAAGAGCCTTGAGCGATATCTTCGCACTGAGGTTTTGGATATCGATATGCTTCGCGTTGAATTTCCCGGGGGTTAGTTCCTCGCTTGCCACGTGATAGCTAACATTTCCTCTTCGGAGCAATATCGAGTTGAAACGGAGGTCGATGTCCCTCTCCCTTTTGACTGTGTCTTTCCGGGCGAAAGCATCTATGACGAATCGTAGGTTCAATGGGCTGCCCGGGGTCTTTTTCCTTAAGTTAAGGGAGAATCCGAATAGACGTACCGTATTGAAGACGATTTTCTTCTCGAACAGGGGCATGACCTCGAAACCCGCCGTCACGTGGTTCGCCTCCAACAAGGCTTTCCCTTCCTGGTCCTCTAGGTAAAGGCCTTCCAATACGACCTTGTTCAACCATTCGATACCGATACGTTCGATTTTCACGGGCACGCCAAGATATTCGGATAATCGGGCCGTCGCTATTTCCGATACCTTAGCTTGAACGAAGGGAACTCTTAGCGATAGACTCGGCAACGCATAGAATATCCAGAACAATGAAAGCAGGGTGATGATTATGTATTTTAATCCTCTGATATCTTTTTCTATTTATTTAGCGCGAATCTACGATATTATTGCGATAGTTTTCGTTAATTTGCGGGAAAAAAGAGAATATGAGCGTGACGATATTAGGAATAGAGTCCTCGTGCGACGATACTTCCGCATCCGTGATTCGCGATGGCGTGATGTTGTCCAACGTGATCGCCGGGCAAGTCGTTCATGAGGCTTATGGAGGAGTAGTCCCGGAATTGGCCTCGCGGGCGCATCAGCAAAATATTATTCCCGTCGTGTCCGAGGCGATTAAGCGGGCAGGTATCGACAAGTCCGAGTTGAGCGCGGTCGCGTTCACTCGGGGACCGGGCTTGATGGGGTCTTTATTGGTCGGGACCTCCTTCGCGAAGGGTTTGGCTCTCTCGTTGGGGATTCCGATGATAGAGGTCAATCACCTGCAGGCGCATGTGCTAGCTCATTTCATCAAGGAGACGCCAGAAGACGAGCATTCGCCTTCGTTCCCGTTCCTTTGTTT
The DNA here is from genome assembly GCA_949287365.1 of uncultured Parabacteroides sp. Lineage (GTDB taxonomy): Bacteria > Bacteroidota > Bacteroidia > Bacteroidales > Tannerellaceae > Parabacteroides. The sequence goes on along the minus strand of CASEGC010000036.1, from coordinate 20,706 downwards.
GCTGGTCTCCGGCGGAAACTCGCAAATCATTAAGGTGAACGCATACGATGATATGGAGGTGATTGGCCAGACTATCGACGATGCCGCGGGGGAGGCGTTCGACAAATGCGCCAAGGTGATGGGCTTGGGATATCCAGGCGGACCGGTCGTAAATCGCTTGGCCAACGAGGGCGATCCGAAGGCCTTCGCCTTCAGTAAGCCGCATATCCCGGGATATGACTATAGCTTCAGCGGCTTGAAGACCTCTTTCTTGTATACTTTGCGCGATCGTTTGAGAGAGGACCCGGATTTCATAGAGAAAAACAAGAGGGACCTTTGCGCCTCGTTGCAAGCGACGGTTATTGATATCTTGATGAATAAGTTGCGTAAGGCGGTGAAGGACTTGCGGATTAAAGAGGTGGCCGTGGCGGGTGGCGTTTCCGCCAATTCAGGGTTGCGCGACGCTTTCCTTGATCACGCCGAACGTTACGGGTGGAAGGTCTATATTCCTAAATTCTCTTTCACCACGGATAATGCGGCCATGGTGGCGATTACCGGCTATTATAAATACATGGATAAGGATTTTTGTCCGATAGACGCGGCTCCTTTCTCAAGGGTCGTGATATAAAAGCGATAGGGAGAACGAATAGGATGAGAGGAGATGGCTTGATAGAAATAGAGATTGGCGAAGCGCTTAAATCAAGGCATTTGCTTATGGGGACGGCGGAAAGTTGCACGGGGGGGAAGATAGCGTCTTTGATCACCTCGGTGGCGGGTAGCTCGGAGTATTTCAAGGGTGGCGTTGTCGCTTATTGTAATGAGGTGAAACATGGAATGCTTGGCGTTTCCGAAGAGGACCTGAAGGCTTATGGAGCCGTTAGCCAGCCGGTCGTGGAACAGATGGCACGAGGGGCAGTGCGTGCGTTTGGGTGCGATTGTGCCGTGGCGACCTCTGGTATCGCCGGGCCGGGAGGTGGTAGTCCGGACAAACCGGTGGGAACCGTATGGATAGCCGCCGTTTATAAGGAGAAGATATATTCGAGATGTTATTATTTCGGTAAAAACACTCGTGAGGAGAACATCCAGTTATCCGCGGAGGCGGCTTTAGGGATGTTATTGGATTTGTTGCGTGGTTTATCCTGAATCATACGATATATTCGTGTCTATCGGACCTACATCCGTGAAAGAATTTGTGAAAGAATTTGATGTCGTTCATGAAAAAAAATGAACGAAACGCTTGGCGTTAGAAAATAAATGCTTACCTTTGCGCCACGATTAAGGAATCGTTATTTGGAAAGACGGGGTGTAGCGCAGTCCGGTTAGCGCACCTGCTTTGGGAGCAGGGGGTCCCAAGTTCGAATCTTGGTACCCCGACTATTGAGAGTCAAGGAGTTACTTAATAAAGTGACTCCTTTTTTGTTTGGTGGGAAAAGTTAATTTTGTTGCGATATTAATATTGAGAACATGAGGACAATGAAAAAGTTAATTTGTATGTGGATAGCCTTATGTGGCTTGTTGTTAGTTCCTCGCGATATGAGAGGGCAATCCTTGAAAGATATTTTGAATTCGTCCGCGGTGAAAAATGCCGTGACTTCCGTGACCGGAGGCGAGGCGGTGACCAATGAGAGCGTACGTGGGACATGGGTTTACCAAACTCCGGCGGTACAATTGGAGGGCGATAATACCTTGAAGAATGTGGCGGGTAGTTTGGCGACATCGGAAATAGAGAAAACGCTGAAAGAATATTGTGAGAAAGTTGGAATCGTGGAAGGTGTGTTCAATTTCGTGTTTAACGCTGATAATACTTTCACGAGCGCGTTGAGGAAAGGAAGCTTGAAAGGTACCTATTCCATCGATGAGAAGGAGAAAACATTGGAGTTGCGTTATACGGTCGCGGGAAAATCGATTACCACGTTGACTGCCCATGCCGTTTTAGCCGGTGATGAGTTGACATTGCTTTTTAACGCCGATAAGTTATTGAGTTTTTTAGGAACGGTCGCTTCTATTTCTGGTAGTACGACATTACAAGCCGTTAATAAGTTGGCGAGCGAGTATGACGGCTTGATGGTGGGATTCGAGTTGAGGAAATAGCGTTAAGGTCGAATGAGGCGAAGAGAATGAAGGTAAAGTGAGACGTTATTTTATTTATTTGGGATACGACGGACGAAATTTTTGTGGATGGCAGGTTCAACCGAATGGCGTGACCGTCCAAGGTTCCATAGAGGAAGCGTTGAGCGTATTGACACGTAAGCCGGTCCAGATTGTTGGTGCGGGACGTACGGACGCGGGAGTTCACGCTCGTTTGGTGGTCGCTCATTTCGATTGGGAGGAGCCGATTGGTGATTTAGCGTTTCTCGTCGAGAAATTGAATCGTCTTTTGCCTAAGGATATCGCCATTTACAAGATCGTGCCGGTCGTAGCTGACGCGCATGCTCGGTTTGACGCGTTATCAAGAACTTATAGATATTATGTGAGTTCTCGAAAGGATCCGTTTAATTATGCGTGGGTTTATTGGGTTCCCGCCCATTTGGACTTCGAGGCGATGAACGCGGCGTGCGAGGTTCTGTTTGAATACATCGATTTTACGAGTTTCAGTAAGTTGCATACGGACGTGAAGACGAATAATTGTCGGATTCAGTACGCGAGATGGGAACGAGAAGAGGACATTTGGGTATTTACTATCCGTGCGGATCGTTTTTTGCGGAATATGGTGCGCGCTATCGTGGGAACTTTGCTGGAAGTTGGACGTGGCCGGTTGACAATAGCGGGCTTCCGGAAGGTAATCGAGGCGAAGAACCGTTGTAAGGCGGGTATGTCCGTTCCCGGACACGCTCTTTTTTTAGAGGATATCGCCTATCCGGAGCATTTGTTTAAAGTATAAGGGATTGATTATGTGGTTGGCGTTAGCGTTTTTATCCGCTTTCTTGCTGGGTTGTTATGAGGTAAACAAGAAAATGTCGTTGACCGGGAATGCCGTAATCCCGGTCTTGTTTTTGAATACGTTATTCAGTAGTTTGCTCTTCGTTCCGTTCATTTTGCTCTCCTTTTGTACGGATGTATTGGACGGGACGATGATGTACGTGCCTCGTGTCTCGCTGGAGGAGCATTTAAGGGTCTTGTTGAAAGCCTTGATCGTATTGTCATCGTGGATTTCGGGTTATTTCGCTTTAAAACATCTTCCCTTGACGATTACCGGACCAATCAAGGCTACTCAGCCAGTGCTTACTTTGCTGGGTGCGCTTTTGATTTTTGGCGAGCGACTGAATCTCTATCAATGGATTGGCGTATTGTTGTCCGTAGCTTCGTTTTATTTGCTTTCCTCTTCCGGGAAAAAGGAAGGTATAGATTTCAAACATAATAAATGGATTTTACTGACGGTATTATCTATCGTGACAGGAGCTTTGAGCGGTTTGTATGACAAGTATTTGATGCGGACCATGGACGTGATGACCGTGCAAGTTTGGTTCAATATTTATCAATGTGTTATCATGGGAGTAATCCTGATGCTTTTGTGGTATCCGCGTAGGCGGAAAAGCACGCTTTTCCAATGGCGTTGGAATATTATTTTCATCTCGGTCTTTTTATGCGTGGCGGATTGGGTTTATTTTTATGCGTTGACATTCCCCGATTCCATGATCTCGATTGTCTCAATGGTGCGACGGAGCAACGTGCTGGTGACATTCGCGGCGGGAGCGATTTTCTTCCATGAAAAAAACTTAAAGAACAAGGCTATCGATTTATTTCTTGTGTTGTTAGGAATGATATTTCTATATTTGGGGACAAAATAAAAGAGGATTTGAACGATGAGAAGATTGATGATAGCGTGTTTTGTTTCGTGCGCTTGCGCGATTGGCATGGACGCTCAAGATATGACCGCGGTGTTTACTTCGATGCCGGACCAATATATTCCGCAATTGGAGCACGCTTGGCGGAAAGATTTGGTCGACCTGTATAATTCGGGAAAAGAGGCTCGTTTGAAAAATACGATGAACGGATATTCTTGTTTGAAGGAATTGACCGCGGATTACTTACTGTTGCAGGCCACGGAACGCAGTACGGTGGAGATGAAGTTGTTGCCGTTGGTCAATAAGACCTATGTGGTTTGTTTGGTCTCTACCGTGAACGGGCCGGTTCCGGATAGCCGAATCAGTTTTTTCACGACGGAATGGACACCTTTATCGACCTCGGATTTATTCGCGCGTCCGGAAGGCGCTTGGTATATAAAAGAAGGTGTAGACCGGCGTGATGACGCTTTCCAAGAGGCGGTCTCTCGTTTGGATATGGACTTGGTGCGGTATGAGTTAAGTCCGGAGGATTTGACTTTGACGGCTACTTATACGACACCGCTATACTTAGGTAAAGAGGAACGGGAAAAGCTCCAGCCTTATTTGAGCGAACCTCGGGTTTATAAATGGAAAAGGTTCCATTTTGAGTAAAGTAAATCGGATGACGAACGATAAAGCTATGCTGGGTAAGAAGGCATAGCTTTTTTATGAATATCCGCGAATCCCAAGCTATATAGAAATGAGGCGACCGGTCGCTTTGCCGGCTGCGTCAAGGGTTAATCGCATGGCGAGTCCCGTGCTGTCAGGACTGCTGTCCTTTAGCGTCAGGACTCCAGTCCTAATAGCTCAGGACCGCGGTCTTGTCGGTACGGGATTAAATGGGGGATAATCGGTATCGGTTTTCATTCTATGAGTTTTTTTAATATCGGATAGAGGACTTCTGCGTATCGCATGAAACCGAGGTCAGTGAAATGTACACCATCTACCGTGGCTTCTCCGTCATGGCCGATGATATCTTTGGCGGAGAGATAGTAAATGTTTTTCTCGTTCCGTCGTTTTAATGAGTTGAAAAAAGACTGTAAGGCCTTATTTCTTTCTTGTATTTCTTTTTTCCATTGCTCATTGAATGTGGAGCGGACAAAAATCGTTTCTGTAAATAAGATAGGGACATCGGGATGTTTGGAACGAATGATGGAATAAAATAAGTCGGCCCGTTCTTTCACATGTTTCGCTGTAGCGTTTGGCAGAAAGTCTAGGATAAATAGAGAGGCGTCCACTCCGGCCATCACTTCCGCTATTTCAGGATCAAGCAATCCATTCCCGCGGAATCCCAAATTAATACATTCCCGGTTGAACCATCGTTCTAAAATATTAGTATGTGCCATACCGGGACGAGAAGCGCAACCTCCTTGCATAATGCTGGTTCCATAAAAAACAATAGGTTTAGTTTGTTTCGGAGAGTCTATTTGTGGTTGTTTAATCGACGCTAAAGAATCTATGCCGATAGCCAGCGAGGTTATTCCATCGTATAAGGATAGATATAGCATAAACTCTCGTTCTTTAGGAAGCATATCTGTTGCGAGTATTGCCTGGTTGGATTTGCCTTGTGGATGGCCACTCCCTGCGAATAGCCATTTGCCATCCTCGTTCAAACAATAAAGGTCGAGACCTTTAATGGCGGTAGATGTCATTATATTTAAGGTTACGTCTTCACGTACTTCCCATTTGGCGGCGATCGTGCTGGAATTGCTTCGAAAGCGTACGGCTAATCCGGCACTATTACATCCCAGATTCCACAATATTGGACTAATCATTTGTTGTAGCGAGTCAGGGAGTCGCTCATACCGTGTAAGCGTGTTTTCTGTCGCTTTTCCTAATACGGGAAAAATATCCGCATTTATATAACGAATATTTGATTCCTGTGTGTAAATATTAGTATTAAACAGCAGGATTAAGAACATAAAAATCACTTTATTCATAATTCTTTAAGCTTAAATGATTCCTTTTATCTATCTGTTTTTTGCTCGTTTGTACTAGCGAAAAAGAAAGTGGCTAGATTATTGTCGGAATGGACATTGGCGAAAGGAGGTCTCTTTATGAATCCTTTCGCCAATGTGATGAGTATCAAAGAATCACGTCGTTTCATTTTTATAAGATAGAGTCTTTAGGCCAGGCGATTTCCACGCCTTGCTGTTGAATCCATTGTTGGAAGTCCGCCAATAATCGCTTGTTGGCGCGAATGGCACGGAGCGGTTGTTTCTTGTTTTTGGCAAATGTAGCCAACAAACCTACCGCCTCACCGATTCCCCATTCCGCCGGATGGACACGATAACAACCGTTCGTGATATGGGTTGTCCCGATGTTCTTACAAGCGGGGAGCAGGTTATTCACCCGTTGAGGCAATAACGCTCCTAAAGGTACTTGGAATGGTAATGCCCTGAAGTCGATATAATTATTCCCTCCACAAGTGGGATGCAGGTCGATGTTGTAGAAACCTACGCCTACGCTATCCTCGAACCATGCGGCCCTTTCCTCTCCGGAGACGAGCTTTCGGTTTTCCTTGCCCACGTGTTCTTCCAAGACCGTGAATTCCGCCTTGATTCGGCGAGCTTCCCTGACATAGGGATATTTGGCCATGCCATCTTGCGTGCCGAGCAGACCTTTATGCAGCCGTAAACCTTTCCATCCGCTTCCTCCGTCGGGGCGGGGCGCTTCTGTCTGAAGCCAATAGAGTAACGAGAGGTTCAATTCTTTCGCCGCGTTCACGTGTTTTTGAAACTCCTCTTCGGAAACATCGATGATATTGCCCAACAAATAATCGTTTTGCGGCCAATTAATGAGAGACGTGCTCCCTTTATAGGTTCCGGGCATGAAGTTACTTGGGTCGATGATTCGCCGGTAAGTCCAGAAGTTGAACGCCTTGGTTTGTGAGCCGTCCGGCACGCAGGTGGCGTGGTTCGGCTTCAGCGTGGATGGAGTAGGATAAGTGAGGTCCAGTAGCTTGCCGGTCCATGCGGGGATCAAGTTGGGAACATAGTCATGCCAAAAGGCGTAATTGGCGGGTTTGTCGATGGTCCAGTCCTCTCCGGCCACGTATTCCACGGTAAAGCAGACCGTGAACGCCTGATTGTTGGTCGGGTCCGCCTTGTCCGCTCCATGCAGCTCTTTGGTCTCTTCTTTCGATTCCGCTCCGGTAACGTATTCGGTTTTCGTCAATGGCAAAAGGTCTCCACGTTCCGTAGCGTCCACGAAGTAGGGAGCGACCAGCGTGACATCATCTCCGCTGAGCGAATCTCGCAAGGTGACAGACAAGACCTCGTCGCCTCGCGTCTCCGCCTTTGTCGCTTTGTGATTCAGTAAAAGCAATAACCGTCCCATACCGATGTAAGGCATCAGCATCTCCATCAGCACCGCTACCGTTACGGCGGGCTCGTGGCAGATTCGGGAGACTGTTCCGTTTCCGGGATTCAGGTTCATGTTGGCACGTGCCTCGTCCGTAAGCGGATAATTCCGTCGATAATATTCTCGCGTCTTGTTTCGATACATGCGATAGGAGGCGTTGGCCCCATGTGTCTCTATCCAAGGATGCTCATCGGGCGGTACGCCTTGTTGGGTAGCTTGTCCGCCAATCCAATCCGTTTCCTCGGTCAGTATGACATTCATTCCGTTCCGGCAAGCCGCCAATGCCGCGGCGCAACCGCCAAAACCGGCTCCGATGATGGCGAGGTCCGCTTGGAGCTCACTTGTTTTTCCTTTGCCGCCAATAGGGGAAGACATGGACGTTTTCCCACTTTGCTGGCAAGCGCTCGCTAAAGGAAGCAGTAACGAGCTTCCTCCCGCTAACATACTATAAGTCAAAAAGTCTCTTCGTTTCATGTTATTGGAGTTTCTTTGTTTTTAAATTTCCGGGTTTGTAAATTTCTGATTTTCTTCCCAAAGATAAATTCAAGAAATCAAAAAACTTATAAATCCGGAACTAAAAATTAATACCCATCGTTCTGTACCAGATTCGGGTTACGGTCTAACTCTTGTTGTGGAATCGGCCATAAGGCGAACTTCGGTTCCCAATAGCGGTTCGCGTCACGCATTTTTAGTTTATCTTTATATGCGTCGTAAGTCGCTATATCGTTCAAGTCATGACGTTCCGTCTTCTTGAAGTTCGGTATATCGGTATCCGCCAAACCTTCGTAACGGATATCCTCATTAGGCCTTCCATAAAGCGGGCCTTCGTTTTCCAAATCACCGATACCCCATCTCCGCATATCCACTATGTGCAAGCCTTCTAAAGCGAATTCTACCTTACGTTCCCTACGGACCAATTGGCGCATCTTGTCGATATTGCCTATTCTATCGTTGGAAACGTTTGGCATTCCCACACGGTTCCTTACTTGGTTGATCGCGTCATATACGCTTTGGTCCAACTCGCCCAATTCGATTTTCGCCTCGGCGTAACCTAACAAGATTTCGGCGTAACGCATGATAGGTACGTTCTGCCCCGTGTAATTGATATTTTCGGAGGTCTCTTTCGCATACTTGGCCGCTATATAACCGCACCCAGCGTTGGTGAAACTCGCCCAAGCCGCCGCGCTGTTCACGTCGTCGTTATTCCGTACTTCCCACAGACCGGTCGTATAGTTATACTGCTGCGTTTCTATATCATATGCGTTGATGATGACGGAACTCATTGAGCCTATATTGCAGGTGGCGGTATCGCCATGCATCCATAAGGTCGCTTTGAAGCGCGGGTCGCGGTTCAATTGCGGATGATGAGGGTCGTAAAGCGGTGATTCGTCGATACGCTTTCCGTCGATACACTCGTAAGTATCCGCCAACATCATGGTCGGATGACGGGAAGTTTGTCCTTGCATGCGGGATACAAATCCGAAACCGGTCCAATTCCGATGTACGTTTGTTCCGTTAACCGTATACATTAATTCAAAAATCATCTCGTTGCGGACATCGGATTTCGCTTGTCCTGCCACATAGAACAAATCTTCGTAATTGTTTGCCAAAGCTCGTTTCCCTATCACTTGGGAAGCCGCGTCGGCGGCGGTCCGGAAATATTCTTGTCCTTTGCCTCCGTAATCCAGGCTACCACCCAATAAACCCGCACGATTAATCATGCCTAACGCGAACGGTTTATCCACACGTCCTCGCTCTTCCGCTGTCCAATCCAGATATTCCGCCGCTTCGGTACATTCCTTGATGATGAAATCCAAAATCTCCACTTTGGAGGTTTTCGCTACCTCGTATTCTTCCGGTGTAGGTGGTGTCGTATAGAAAGGCACGTCACCCCACAACGCGATTAATAGATAATAGTTATAAGCTCTTAAGATGCGCACTTCCGCCACGTATCGCAGGCAAGTTTCGTTCAATGTGGCTAAATTGGGTTCTACGCCCGAAAGGAAAGAATTCGCTCTTGCGACGTTTGTGTATAGATTCGACCAAAGGCTTTGAATCGTGGCGTTGTCCGCATTTAATGCGCCTCCCGCTCCAATGGTCGTATTCTCGGTTCTTTCACAGGCCAGTCCCGTATAGAAATCAAATATGGTGGAGTGTGCGATACTGCCCTCTATCTCCATATAAAGGTTCGCGTAACACCCGGTAGCCCCTTCTTTAATGGCGGCCTCGCTGGTAAAGAATCCCTCGCTCGTGTACGCCGTGTTCGTGTCTTCCCTGTCCAAAAAATCGCTACAGGAAATTCCGGTGAACATTAAAGCGCACATATATAAATATGGAATATATTTAAACTGTTTCATGATAATCTCGTTTTAAAATCTTATGTCAACTCCAAATGTATAAACTTGCATGACCGGATAGTAATTCGCGATATCACCTTCCGGGTCGTATCCCTCATAAGCGTTCGATATCGTGAACAGGTTTTGGCCACTTATGTAAAAGCGGACATTACCCAGTTTCGTTTTCGCCAAGAGTTTTTTCGGCAAGGAGTATCCGATGCTCACGTTTTTCAAACGCATGTACGCTCCACTCTTTACCCAGAAAGAGGAAGGAATGTTGTTCATGTTTCCGCCAGCATTACCTTCGATTAGCAACAGAGGATATGCTGCGTCGCGATTATTCTCTGTCCATGTGTCCAATTGGTATTCGTAGATGGTACCACCCACGTAGAATGGTCTGGCTCCAGCTCCATCGAAGAAGATATCCCGTTTGCCGATGCCTTGCAGGAATACGTTAAAGTCGAAATTGTTCCATTCCGCTCCCAAGTTCAAGCTGAAAGAGTAACGAGCCTGCGGGTCGCCGATAATCGTCCGGTCCGCGTCCGTGATTTGTCCGTCGGGTACGCCGTCCGGTCCGCTGATATCCTTGTACTTGATGTATCCTGGTTTCACGTTGTCCTTATTGTTGCCGTAAACGGGGTTCGCCTCGATTTCCTCACGCGATTGGAAGAACCCGTCGGCTACGTATCCGTACCAAGAGTAAATCGGATAACCCTCTTGTGTCGTATTGTTCGCGTTGATGTACTCGTTGCCGTACAGGTTCGTCACCTCGTTCTTCACGTCGGAGAGCATGGCGGTCACGTTATACTTCACTTTCCCGATTTGGTCGCGCCACGTCACGCTCAAATCCCAACCTTTGTTCCGCATGTCTCCGGCGTTTTCCCAGGCGGAGGAAAGACCCACCGCGAAGGTGACCGGAAATTGTTGCAACATATCGCTCACGTTACGTACGTAATAATCGAACGTTACGTCCAAACGAGAGTCGAACGCCGTCAAGTCCAAACCAACGTCGAATTGTTCGGATTTTTCCCAAGTGATAAGCGGATTGGATAGAGCGGACGCGTAGATACCTGTCGTATAGTTCTTCGCGTCGCCGAACCAATAAGAGGCTCCGGAAGCTAAACTCGCGGCATACGGATAATATCCGCTGATATCTTGATTACCCAAAGAGCCGTAAGAGGCGCGAATCTTCAGGTTGTCGATGGTTTTTCTCAGGGGGCTGAAGAAATTCTCTTCGGAGATTCGCCATCCTACGGACGCTGACGGGAAGAATCCCCAACGGTTGTCGGGCGTGAAACGGGAAGAACCGTCGTAACGTCCGGTCAGCTCAATCAGGTATTTATCCGCGAAGGTGTAGTTAAAACGGGCGAAGTAAGACATCATCGCCAACTCGGAGCTGCTGCCCGTGATGGAAGACGAGGACGCGTCGCCATGCATCATCTCCTCATAGCCGTCGTAGTAGAAACCGTTCCGTCCTCCGCTGAGGCTTTTGTTCTTCAACTCGTCGGTCTGGAAACCGATTAATCCCTTGAAATAGTGCTTCTCGTTGAAGGTGTTCTCGTAGGTGATTTGCGCATTGAACTGGTTCTTTATCAGTCGGCTCCATGATTCGGACCTTGATTTTCGAGTCGGGTAGGTCATCATGAAGTTACCATCCTCATAAGTATCATACGTATTTTGGAAACTGTCCGTCTTGTTCTCGTAATGACGGCTGGCGTAGCTTGCCAAAACCTCAAACCCTTTGAATGGAGTTAAGGCGATAGTTCCTTTCACGTCGATGTCGTTGTTATCGCTGGTCGAGGCTCCTCCTGTTGTCGACATCGCTAACGGGTTGTTACCGTTTTGTCCGTTACCCCATGTCCCGTCTTGGTTGACCGCGGCGAAAAGCGGAGTGAACCGTAATACGCTATTGATGATACTATTCGTTCCATAGGTTGGATTCTTTTGCACGGTCCTGCGGATATTCAAGTTCAGGCCCGCGCGCAACCAGTCGGTAATTTTCGCATCGGTATTCGAGCGGATGGCGGTACGTGTGGAAGTATTGTTCGGTATCAAACCATCTTCATAGTTGTAAGAAGCGTTGACGAAAGTCCTTAACACGTCGCTGCCACCACTAACGCTCAAGGAGTGGTTGTGTGTCAGCGTCACGTTATCGAACACGAGATCTCTCCAGTCGGTATCGAAGTAATGTACGTTATCGGGACCTGTCGTCTTATACATATTTATGATATCCTCGGAGTATTGGATAGCCTGGTTATTATTGAGGCTCGCTTGGTTGATAGCTTCCATGTAAGTGACTGCGTCGACCGGGGTCGGCAATTCGGTCGGCGTGCGGAAACCTACCCAACCGTTGTAAGATACGGACAGCTTGTTCTCTTTCGCCCGTTTGGTGGTGACGAGGATGACACCGTTGGAGGCTCGCGAACCGTAGATGGAGGCGGAGGCCGCGTCTTTCAGGACGGAGATGGACTCTATCGCATTCGGGTCGATAGAATCCATGTCACCCTCGGCACCATCAATTAATACCAAAGGTGAGGTATTGGAGTTGATGGAGCCCGTACCGCGTATTTGGATGGAGGCGGTAGCGCCCGGAGCACCGGAGCTTTGGGTCACTATCATGCCCGGCACCAATCCTTGCAACGCTTGCGAGGAGCTGTAAAGGTTTCGTTTGACCAAGTCGCCGCTGGATACGCTCTGTACCGAACCGGTCAGGTTCACCTTTTTCTGCGTGCCGTAACCTACCACCACCACCTCGTCCAGCCGCTCGGTGTCTTCCCGCAAGGTGACGGATAGCGAGGTCATGTCCGGCCTCACCTTGACCTCATGGTTGACGTAACCGATGTAGGAAATCTGGAGGGAGGCGTTGTCCGATATCTCCAGACGAAAACCACCGTTCAGGTCGGTGATGGTCCCGTTCGTGGTTCCCTTCTCGATGACGTTGGCCCCGATAATGGGCGCTCCGCTCTCGTCAAACACCGTTCCCTTGATTACTTTCTTCTGTTGTTGGTTGGCCGGGACGATTACGAGGTAGTTGTCTTTTACCTTGAACGTGTATCCCGTTTGGGCGAGCAGATTCTCCAACACTTCCGTCACCTCTTGGTTCTCGGCATGGATGGAGACGTTCCGTGAGACATCCAATTTACTCTCGTTGTACGCGATCTTGTACTGTGAGGCATCCTCGAGCAGCTCGAAAGCTTGCTTCAAGGAGATGTTATTCTCCCGTAGGGTGATTTTCTGCGCGCTGGCGTGCAAATAAGTGGCCGCCATCAATGCTCCTAAGCAGAGAATAGACACTCGATAGAATTTCTTTTTCATGCGTGTCATGTTATTAGAAGGTTCGACAATTTACATTAAGGACAATATTTTTGTTTTTCTTACTTAATCGGGTAATGTTAAATTAGGTAAACGGCTGGCTCGCGGGATGAGTCGGCTACGCTTTCGGGCCGCGCTTCCGCGGAGCGAGCGTAGCCGGTTTCTCGCCTTACGCTATGTTAAACGAAATCAGATATTTATAGTTTCCTTAAATTTCCTTGTTAGGAAACTCAAGTTTCCATGCGAGGAAACTGTTGTTTCCCGCTAAGGAAACCGGCGTTTCCTACCGAGGAAACGGACGTTCCCTTATAAGGAAACGAAAGTTCCCTTCCATGGAAACGGGAAGGGAACCGAAACGTGTCGGGTATTTGTATTTATTAATAAAAAAGAAAAGCGGCCTTTCGCGTTTTATTCCTTTTTTTTGCCCGTTGTAAGGAGAAGACCGAGATGTTTGATGAGAAATCCCTCATAGAGCGATTCGCCGCGGGCAGCCATGACGCTTTCGAGCGATTGTTCCTTCGTTATCACCAAAAGGTCTATTATTTCGTGTTGGGCTTGGTCAAATCGGAGGCGGAGGCGGAAGATTTGACGCAAGACATTTTCCTGAAGGTGTGGACGAACCGTTCCCGCTTCGCGGAGGTGAAGGTCTTCGGCTCCTATCTTTACGTGCTGGCCAAGTACACGGTGTTGAACCATATCGAGGCGCGGCGGGTGGATTTGGAGGAGTTGGATGCGGCGAGGAACGTGGAGAGTGGAAAAGAGGAAATACCTCATGAGGTATTAATCGCAAAAGATTTGCGATTAATGATCGATATGATAGTGGACGCGATGCCGCCGCAGCGGAAGAGCGTCTTCAGGATGAGCCGGAGCGAGGGCCTGACGAACGCCGAGATAGCGGAAAGGCTGGGGCTCTCGAAAAGGACGGTGGAGAATCACTTGAATTTGGCCTTGAAGGAGTTGAGAAACGCGATGTTTCTTCTCGCCGTTTGTTATGTTTTGTTAATGTTTTAGGGGCAAACGTCGGGAAAGCGTTCTTTCATTTATAAAGAGGATTTTTTGTCGGGTCGCGAGTCGCGATTATATGGGTTAAGGAATGAGTCGGATAAAAAAGATATTGCGTTATTATTTTCACCATCGGTTCTCTGACAAGATGGTGGAGCGGGTGCAGCGACGTTTAATCGAGCCGGGAGACGAGCGCGAGTGTGAGGAGGCGTTGCGTGAGTTATGGGACGAGATAGGCCTTCCGGGGGCCGATAGACGGAGCGAGGCCTCTTTGCGGCGGGTCAAGGAACGGCTGGGCTGGAGGCGTTTCCTTATTCCCACGTGGGCGCGCGCCGCCATCTGGTTCATCCCGTTGCTCTCTTTGGGTATCTCGATTTATCTTTACGGCCGGGTGATTGGCGGGAGGGATGTCCCCGCAGTCGCCCCGAAGGAGACTTTCGCTTGGATGGAACGTTCCGTGCCGGCTGGCCAACGCGACCGGCTTGTCCTGCCGGACAGCAGCGAGATATGGTTGAACGCCGGTACCTCATTGATTTATCCTTCCGAGTTCACGGGCGACCGGCGGGAGGTTTACTTGATAGGAGAGGCCTATTTCAAGGTGGCCAAGCGTCCGGAGCGACCCTTCGTGGTGCGTATGAGGTCGATGCGGATAGAGGTGTTGGGCACGTCGTTCAACGTGTCCGCCTATCCGGGTATGGAGAAGATTACCACGACCTTGGCGGAAGGCTCGTTGAGGGTGTTGCCGGACGACCCCTCCGTGGAGTCGCATGTATTGACACCTAACGAGCAGTTGGAATATGCCCCGGCCTTGAAGGAGATGAGCTTGCGGAAAGTGGTCGCCTCGAATTATTCGAGTTGGAAAGAGGGGGGCTTGCTCTTCAACAACGACTCGTTAGAGTATATCCTGAAGACTTTGGAGCACGTTTATGGCGTGGAAATCCATTTGCGTACTTCCGCGTATCACGCCAACCGGCTGACGATGCATCTGAACAAGAACGAGTCGTTGGAGAACGTGCTCGCGCTGATTAAAGTGATGATTCCCGCTATGGATTATCATGTAGAGGGAAAGAAGGTGTATATAGAATAATGTAATAAGAGATGTGATATGAGAAGATTGTGGATAGGTTGGTTGGCCTTTATCGTTTCGTTGGCGTGGTGTCATGCCCAGTCGAAACCGTTTTATTTTATCCAAATCACGGATCCCCAATTCGGGATGCTGGAGAATAACGAGAGCTTCACCCAAGAGACAGCTCTGATGGAGCGGGCCGTCGCCGCGGTGAACCGGTTGGAGCCGGCGTTTGTCGTCATGACTGGCGATTTGGTGAACGATGGCAGGAATCGTGCGCAGCTCGATGAGTTCAAGCGCGTCATGGGATTGATGAGGAAAGAGATTCCCGTTTACCTGTTGCCCGGTAACCATGATTTGCTTCCCCAGCCCACAGACGAGATTGTCGACTCCTATATCGGGGAATATGGGTATGACCATTTCGCTTTTCGGATGAATAACGTCTGCTTTATAGGACTGAACACTTCGCTAATCGTGGCGGGCGGACCGGAGAGGGAGGCGGCGCAGCGGGTATGGCTGGAGAAGACCTTGAAGGAGGCCATGTCGTGCGAGCGTCGCGTGCTGTTCGGGCATTATCCTTTCTTCTTGGAAGAGCCGGAGGAGGAGACCCGTTACCAAAACCTTCCCGCGGAGAGGCGACAGGCTTATCTGGATTTGGCGGACAAGTATCGGGTAAGCGATATGTTCGCGGGCCATTTGCATTATAACCTGACCAATTCCTATAAGGATTTCAAGACGACGGTGACCAGTTCGGTCTGCGTGCCTTTGGGAGAGGACAAGGTGGGTTTCCGAATCGTTAAGGTCTATCCGGACCGGATTGTCTCCGAGTATTATGATTTGGAACATGTGCCGGAGAAGGTGAGATTGTGAATTACGAGTTGCGAGCTATCGCGAAGTCTCTGTCGAAGTCTCTGTAATCCGTGAGTCATAATTAACACAAGGTTTATTTGGCGGATTCGGAAAGAATGTCTACCTTTGCGGCGCAAAAATATATTAATCATTTTTAAACAGCGTTTTTATGAATAATTACGAAACCGTTTTCATTTTGACTCCCGTTTTGTCTGATGTCCAGATGAAGGAAGCGGTAGAGAAATTCACGGGGCTCTTGAAATCATTAGGAGCGGAAATCGTGAACGAGGAAAACTGGGGCTTACGTAAGTTGGCCTATCCTATCGCCAAAAAGTCGACAGGCTTTTATCAATTGATCGAGTTCAAGGCCGAACCGAGCGTAATCGCGACGTTGGAAGTGAATTTCCGTCGTGACGAGCGTGTGATCCGGTTCCTGACTTTCCGTCAAGACAAGTACGCGGCCGAATATGCCGTTAAGAGAAGAAATCTGAAAGCATCTAAAGAAACAGTAAAGGAGAATTAATCATGGCAACAACTCAATCAGAAATTAGATATTTAACCCCGCCTACGGTAGACGTTAAGAGAAAGAAATATTGCCGTTTCAAGAAGAACGGTATCAAGTATATCGATTACAAGGATCCTGAGTTCTTGAAGAAATTCTTGAACGAGCAAGGAAAAATCCTTCCCCGTCGTATCACGGGTACTTCCTTGAAGTTCCAGCGTCGTGTGGCTCAAGCCGTAAAACGCGCTCGTCACTTGGCTTTGCTGCCTTACGTAACCGATTTGTTGAAATAATAATTATTGAGAGGAGACAGAATATGCAAGTTATTTTGAAAGAAGATGTAGCGAACTTAGGCTACAAGGACGATATCGTAACGGTAAAAGACGGTTACGGACGTAACTTTCTAATCCCCCAGGGTAAGGCGGTAATCGCTTCGGAAGGCGCTAAGAAAGTGTTGGCCGAGAATTTGAGACAACGTGCTCACAAGTTGGCGAAAATCAAGGAAGACGCTTTGGCGTTGGCCGCTAAGTTGGAAGGCGTGTCTTTGACCATTGGTGCGAAGACAAGCTCTACCGGCACGATTTTCGGTTCCGTCACGAATATCCAAATCGCGGATGCCTTGGCTAAGGCAGGTTTCGAGAATATCGACCGTAAGATCATTACGCTCAAGGAGGCCGTGAAAGAGGTCGGTAATTATAAGGCTACGTTGAAACTCCATAAGGAGGTTTCCGTGGAGATTCCGTTCGAAGTGGTTTCTGAGTAATGGAAAAAATCTTCGTTCTCTCATGAGAGAGAAGTAGCATAGAAGAATAGGGGAGAGAGCGGTGTTATCGCTCTCTCTTTTTGTTTTAATTATCAAAAAAGAGATTTGCCGGTCCGTAAAAAACACTACATTTGTCCTTGAATTCGTAATAGTTCCTGAACGGTGGATAAAAAGTCCTTTCTATATATAAACTTGTTATTCTTATCGTTTCTTTTGGGACCGGTCTACGTGTCGGCTGAAGGAAAGAGTTTTACTGTCGTGATCGATGCCGGGCATGGCGGGAAAGATCCGGGAGCGAAAGGCACCAACGTCACCGAGAAGACAATAAATCTGGCCGTGGCATTGAGGTTGGGGCGTTTGATAGAGGCGAACCATAAGGATGTGCGAGTGGTTTATACCCGGAAGGACGATCGTTTCGTGGAATTGGATGAGCGGGCGAATATAGCGAATCGCGAGAAGGCGGATCTTTTCATGTCGATTCATACCAATGCCGTGAAACGTGGAAGCTCGGTGCAAGGTACGGAGACCTACACGTTGGGTTTGGCCCGTGGTCAGGAGAATCTGGAGGTGGCGATGAGCGAGAACTCGGCGATTTTGTTGGAGGACAACTATCAACAGCGTTACGAGGGATTTGACCCGAACTCCTCGGAATCTTACATTATCTTTGAGTTTATGCAAAATAAACACATGGAACAGAGCGTTAATCTTGCCTCCGAGATACAGAAAGCGTTTAAGGCGAGCAAGCGGGTGGATCGCGGGGTGAGACAGGCCGGTTTCCTCGTGTTAAGGAAGACCGGCATG
Organism: uncultured Parabacteroides sp.; assembly: GCA_949287365.1. GTDB lineage: Bacteria > Bacteroidota > Bacteroidia > Bacteroidales > Tannerellaceae > Parabacteroides. Next base: position 2,909 of record CASEGC010000036.1, on the reverse strand, counting down.
CCAAGCGTTTTGGTGGAGTTGGGATATATATCTAACCGCCAAGAAGAACGGTTTATGCGGTCGGCAGCGGGGCAGGACAAGTTGGCGGGGGCGTTATATGAGGCGTTCTCTACCTATAAACGGAAATATGACCAGCGTCAGGGTGGGGTGGTTTCTTCCGTAACGGAAAGGCGACGAACGGCATCTCCTCCAACGGGAAGCGAGGCGGATATCCTTTCAAAGAAGAACGGGCCGCATGAAAATACGGAAGGAAAAGTCATTTACAAGGTTCAGATACTGACATCCGATAAGAAGCTTGCCGCCAATTCTCGTTTATTGAAAGGTTACAAGAACGTGGATTATTACGTGGAGAAAGGCATCTATAAATACACATATGGAGAGACGACGGATTTCAACGCGATTCGGAAAATCCGGAAAAGCTTGTTGAAGGATTTCAAGGATGCCTTTATCGTGGCTTTCAAGAACGGGGAAAAGGTAAAGTAATGAAATAGGATAATTACATTTTAGAAGATAAAAGAGATGAAGAGTGTATTTACGAAAGAGGCGAAGATCGGGTTGGTGTCGATTATCAGCTTGATTTTATTGTATGTGGGGATCAATTACCTGAAAGGAATTAATCTTTTTAAACCGGTGAATCATTATTACGTCGCTTTCAATAACGTGAAGGGCGTGACAATCTCTAGTCCGGTTTATGTAGAGGGGTTTAAGGTAGGATTGGTCCGCGACATCGTTTATGATTATGATACGACAGGAAAGATTACCGTCGAAATCAGCTTAGAGGATAAGATGAGGTTGAATAAAGGCAGTTATATCACGGTATTCAATAGTTTTCTGGGTGGAGCCGAATTGCATATACACTTGAATACTTTCGTGGATGAGTTCTTGAAACCGGGTGCGACAATCGAGGGGCGGATGGAGGAAGAGATGATGCAATCCGTACAGGAGAACATTTTGCCGACCGTGGAAAATATATTGCCGAAGATAGACTCTATCTTGGGGAGTTTGCAGGCATTGATCGCTCATCCCGCTTTGGCTCAATCGTTGGACCATATCGAGAAGACGACCCGTAACCTGGAAGTGTCTACCCGGCAATTAAATCAGGTCATGAGTGAGGACGTGCCTGGTATCGTGGACAATCTCAAGACCGTGACAGACAATTTCTCCACGGTGAGCGAGAACTTGAAAGGATTGGATTTGGCCTCGACGGTCAATTCTATCAATGCGACGTTGGCGAACTTGAAATTGACGACTGACAAACTGAACTCCACCGATAATAGTATTGGCTTATTGCTCAACGATAAAGGGTTATACGATAACTTGAACAGCACTATGGACAACGCCTCTAAATTGTTATTGGACCTGCGTGAGAATCCGAAAAGGTATGTTCATTTCTCTGTTTTCTGAATGTGTTAAAAATATATATCGGGAAGTATAGAATTTAAAATCGTATCCGATGATCCAAAAAGCCGGAGGGCTGGCGGATGGTGTAGGTGTAAGGTCTTTAGGTAAAGTGAGATAGACGCTTCCTAAGACCTTACGGTGTCATCGGGATGTTCTGTACGGATGTCCAAAAAGATTGTGAAATTCGGTCCTTTTTCTTTATGCTTATCCTTAAAATCAAATAAATCAATATGTTATATATAACTATCTGACTTTAAAAGGGATATTGAAAAATCAAAAATACCAAATAAAATCGTACTTTTTTTTTCGGATTTAATTTCTAAACTTTGTACTCCGGAAGTGAAAAGTATTAGTGGGAAAGCAGAAAATATGCAGACTGATTATCGAAAATTGTGGGAGGAATGCCTTGCGGTGATTAAGGATATCGTAGCCGAGGCTCCTTTTGATACGTGGTTCTCGCCGATTAAACCGTATTCATATGGAGAGTCGGAGGGGAAGAAGTGCTTTGTTATCCAAGTGCCAAGCCAATTCTTTTTTGAGTATTTGGAGACGCATTATATTAACGTATTGCAAAAAACCATATATAGGGTCTTTGGACCAGGGACGGAGTTGCGTTATATCGTTAACGTGGTTGAAGGTAAGGATAATAAGAAAACTCCGGATGATGGGAAGGTGATGTTGCCTTCCGGAGGCGAGTCCCGTGCCGCGGTGAAAGATGAGAGGAAAATCCCAACCTTGTTTGACTCTACCGTTCGTCAAGATTGGAATTCTTACTTGAATCCGGTCTATAATTTCGATAATTATTTCGAGGGGATTAGCAATCGGTTGGTGCGTTCTTCAAGCGAGGCGATCGCTCAGAATCCGGGAAAGACATTCAACCCTATGTTTATATTTGGTCCGTCTGGCGTAGGGAAGACTCATTTGTGCCATGCGATAGGTAACCGGATTCAGGAAGTGCATCCGGAAAAGAAAGTCTTGTATATTTCCGCTCATCTTTTCACGATTCAATATACAGACGCTATCCGGAAGAATACGACTAATGATTTCATGTATTTCTATCAGGGCGTGGATGTATTGATCTTGGATGATATTCAAGAGTTGATAGGTAAAGATAAAACCCAGAATACGTTCTTCCATATTTTCAATCACTTGCATTTGTTAGGTAAACAATTGATATTGACATCCGATAAGGCTCCTGTCGATTTGCAAGGCATGGAGGAACGTCTGATCACGCGCTTGAAATGGGGTTTGACGGCGGAATTGGAACGTCCGGACCTGGATTTGCGCAAGAAAATCTTGAAATATAAAATAGGTCAAGATGGTGTGGAGATTCCAGAAGATGTATTTAATTTCATAGCTAGTAACGTGACAGAGAATGTACGTGATGTAGAGGGAATCGTACTCTCGTTGTTGGCTCATTCGACATCCTTGAATAGGCGGATAGATTTGTCTTTAGCGAGGCAGGTGGTGAGCCGCATCGTACGGTTAGAGAAAAAGCAGGTGTCGGT
>CASEGC010000035.1 GCA_949287365.1 uncultured Parabacteroides sp. | reverse complement strand
AAGGATGTCTTTTATCTCCAGCAGTGAGTTGACCATATAGGTTGGGGCGAAACCCCTCGGGGGGTAGCCTTCGGGGTTGTACCATATCTGCGCGATGTGTGTCTCGCGGGCCCCTACCATGTCGGAGTCCCACGAGTCGCCTATCATGACGCTCTCCGCGCGCCTTGAGTTGGTGTAGCTCAGCGCGTGGTTGAACATCTCCCTTTGCGGCTTGTACAAGCCGGCCTCATCGGAGAGGATGACTTTGTCGAAATAGGGCGCGAGGCCTGACCCGTTCAGCTTGAGGTTTTGCATCTCGCTTATGCCGTTGGAGAGGATGTGCAGACGGTATCTCGGACGTAGGTACTCCAGCAGCTCGATGGCTCCGGGAACCAGGCGGGTCTTCCGCGCGGCGCGCCAGAGGAACTCGTTGTTGATGGCGAAGGCGTCCCGCATCTTCGTGTAGCCCAACGGGCGCAAGACGCCCAGGAAGCGCTCCACGAAGAGGGCCGTGCGGCTTATCTCGCCGTTCAGGTACCGCTCCCAAAGCTCGTCGCTGTTTCTCGTGTACTCCTCGAAGAAGTCCTCGAAGGTGGCGTAATACTTTCCGAAGCCATATTCGGCGTACAACTCCTCAAAGCATTCCCTGTTGTTGTGGTTCGTGTCCCACAAGGTGTTGTCAAGGTCGAAAAAAATGTTCTTGTACATATTTAATTAGTTTACTTCTATCACCAGATACCGCCCGAGGCTCCAGAAGGCGTTCTCGTCGTTTATCTTGAGGGATAGGTTTCCGTCGGCGTCCTTCACGAACTCGTAAGAACCCTCCGGATGGTTTGACTTGATTTTCGCTTTTTTCGCGAAGAGGGGTATCTCCTTCACCTCGCGTATGTCTATGGAAATGAAATAGTCCTTGTTGAAGTCGTCCCGCAACGCCTTGGACTTCGAGAAGAGCCCTCCTCCGGAGAGAATCCTCTGCGCTTTCAGTTCCTTGGTCGTGCCGAAGCAGTAGTAGGCCGTGTGAAGCGCCTTGTCCTGCTTGCTGATTGTCTCGGACTGCGCCTCGGTGGTGGTGGAGAGCTCCTCCACGTCCTCGTTCAGCTCGGCTACCTGCTCGTCCAGCTCCTGGATGCGCACGTTCTTCTTCTCCAGGTCTTTTTGCAGCTCGGCTATCGTGAGGTTCTTCTCGTCCAGCTCGGCGGATAGCCGCTGGATGGTCTTCTTGAGCGCGGCGGATTGTATTCCGCTCTTCTCCAGCTTCTTCTCCAGCTCGCTGATTTGTTCCTTGTTCCGCTTCAGCGTCTCGCGGATAAGTCGCATGTTCTGACGGATTTTCTCCCTGCGCGTCTGGTCCAGCTCGCCTCCGGTCCGCTGCTCGATATTAAGGTAGTTCTCCGCGTCGCGAATGGACTGGAGGTCGGTCTCTATCTCGTTCAGCATGGAGAGCATCTCGTTGAGCTCGTCGGCGCTCTTGGTGTTCTCTACGCGAAGGGAGTCGTTCTCCGCTTTCAGTTTCTTGTACTCGGCGGAATTTTGTCCGCAGGATACCAACATGGTGGCGCTAACGCACGCTATCAATACCTTCTTCATTTTCTTTTCGCTTGTTAAGTTAAACTTCGTATTGTATCTCTCTCTTTGTTAGTTGTCTTCTCGTTTGTCTTTCTCCTCCTTGAGGCCCGCGAGGACGATGACGAACTCTCCCTTGGGCTCGTTCGCCTGGAAGTGGGCCAGTACCTCGTCCAAGGTACCCCGCACGGTCTCCTCGTGGAGCTTCGATATCTCCCTCGAGACGGACACGGGCCGCTCCGGGCCGAAGAACTCGACGAATTGCGCGAGCGTCTTCACTATCCGGAAGGGCGACTCGTAGAATATGAGGGTGCGCTCCTCCGCGGCGAGGGCTTTCAGGCGGCTTTGCCGGCCCTTCTTCTGCGGCAGGAATCCCTCGAAGCAGAACCTGTCACACGGCAGCCCCGAGTCGACCAGCGCCGGGACGAACGCCGTGGCCCCCGGCAGGCATTCGACGCGTATCCCTTGCCGCGCGCACTCCCTGACCAGCAGGAAGCCGGGGTCGGAGATGGCGGGCGTGCCCGCGTCGGAGACGAGGGCTATGTTCTCGCCTCCCTTTATGCGCTCGGCTATCCGCTCTACCGTCTTATGCTCGTTGAACTTGTGGTGCGACAGCATTGGCTTCTCTATCTCGAAATGTTTCAGCAGGACGCCCGTCGTCCGGGTATCCTCGGCGAGGATGAGGTCGGCCTCCCGCAGGGCGCGAACCGCCCGGAAGGTCATGTCTTCCAGGTTGCCTATCGGCGTAGGGACTATCGTGAGTTGTGCCATATACCTTTCTTATCGTTTAGGAGAATCGTTTTTCCAGCAGCTTGAGGAAATCGGCCACCGGGGCCTCCTCCAGGTTCCATTTCAACGCCTCGCTCAGGTAGGCGACCGACTCGTCGTACGACTGGAGGCTGTTGAGCGCGTCGATGGCCTCGTTCATCGCCTCCTCGTCCCCCTTGAACAGCTCCCTGCGGAAACGGAAGCGGTCGTTGAGGCTGAACGCCTTGCGGAAGTCGGCGAGGTTTTTCTTTTCCAGCATGTCGTTGAGTGAGCGGCCGGGTTTCTCCGCCGTCGCCACCGGCTCCGGGGCCTTCGTCTCCACCTCCGGGAGCTTCCGGACCACCTCCTCCGCTTCGGGGGTGGGCGCGGACTCTTCCGTTACCTCCTTCGCCTCCTTCCCGCCTTGCGGGAGAGTCTCCTCCGGGAGCGGCTCGTCGTCCAAGGGCATCGACTCGATAAGCCGCTTGTGCTCCTCCATCCGCTGGCGCGTGAGCTCCATCTCATATTCCTCCAGCTCGCGCAGCCCGACCTTTAACTTATAGAGCAGATGTATCGTCCGCTCGAAGAAAGACGGGGGATAGGTATCCGTTTCCTTGTGCTCGGTTATCAGTCTATCCAACTCGTACGCGTCGGCCCACAAGCCGTCTATTTTCTTTTGAAATTCCATGCGCTAAACCTTTTTTGTTTTAATGATTGTGACAAAAGTAGCCATTTCTTGTCAAAATCGGGAGCGTCGTGTTCCAAATATCGTGGAGGCTCTTGGTTTTTTTCTAGCTTTTCTCTTTCGTTCAGTTCTCCAGGAAGGCTTCCGGCAGGTTCACCAGGTAAAGGTGGGTGGTCGCCCGGGTGAAGGCGGTGTAGAGCCAGCGGTAGAAGTCCTCGCCCAGATATTCCTCGGCTACGTAGCCTATGTCGAGGAAGACGTTGGCCCATTGCCCGCCTTGCGCCTTGTGGCAGGTGATGGCGTAGGCGTATTTCACTTGGGCGGCGTTGTAGAAGGGGTCGGTTTTCATCTTCCGCATGCGGCCCGCCTTGGTCGGGATGTCGGCGTAATCCTCCAGCACGGTGTAGAACAGCTTGTCGTTCAGTTCTTTCGGTAACGCGGGCGAGTCGGTCCGCAGCGTGTCCAACAGGATTTTCAGGTCCGCCTCGATGTCATAGTCCGGGAATCGCGCGGTGATGTCGGCGAAGCGGAAGCCGTACATCTCCGTGACGCGGCGCACCCGCGTGACCTCGATAATCTCGCCGTTGGCGATGAAATCCATCTCCCGCTGGTCGGCCATCCAGTAGTAATTGTTTTTCGCCACCATCAGCCGGTCGCCGGCCGACAGTTCCTCTTCCATATATAAGACGCGGGCGCGTATGCCGTTGTTGTAAATCCCGGCCCGTTTGTTCGAGCGCACGATTACCGTCGTCTCCTCTATCCCGTCCCTGCCGTAGGCGGAGGAGAGTTCCTCTATCAGCTCGTCGCCTCCGATTCTCGTGCAATCCTTGAAATTTTCTATACGAAGTTTCGGAAAAAACTCGACCATGTTATTTCGTAAACTATCGCGTAAACGGGTGGCGTTATATAATATGCCGGAATCCTCGCTTTGGCGGACCACTCGCGTCAGGGTGACTTCCCGGACCTTCAGGCCGTATCCTCTCAGCGTTTCCGGGTTGAGGGCGGGGCTTTCTTGTCGCGCGACGGGCGGCAGCTGGGCGGTGTCACCCATGAGGATGAGCCGGCAGTTCTCGCCGGTATAAATATAATGTATCAGGTCGTCCAGCAAACGTCCGGAACCGAAAACGAAGGAATCCAATCCCTCGTTCGCTATCATGGACGCCTCGTCGACGATGAAGAGCGTGTCCTTGTGGAGGTTCTCGGCGGGGAGGAAACCCGTGGGCTCGTTGGAGAAAGCCTTCTGCCGGTAGATTTTCTTGTGGATGGTGTAGGCCTTCTGTCCCGCGTAGTTGGAGAAGACCTTGGCGGCCCTGCCGGTGGGTGCCAGCAAGACCGTTTTCCATTTCATCTCCTTCAGCGTTTTCACCAACGCCCCGACCAAGGAGGTCTTTCCGGTCCCGGCGTATCCTTTCAGCAGCAAGAGGGAGTCAGGCTCTCTGGAAAGCAGGAATTCGGAGAGCGATTGGAGGGCCGCGAGCTGGTCTTCCGTGGGTTTATGGGGAAAATTTCGCTCGATTTGCTGGTTTATATAACTATTTATCATTTTCTTCGTAAGAATTTTGGCGATAAAGGTAGTGCATTAAATATTCTTTTTTAAATTTGCCGAACGAAATAAATTCAAAAAACAATACGAACCATGAAAGTTACATTGAAGATTTTATTAGTTGCCGCAGTCGTAGTGCTGTGTTACATGTGTTATCGCAGTGTTAGAACACCGATGGAGTACGACGCAGAGAAGGCGATTCGTGACAACGCGATCATCGCGCGTCTGGTGGAGATCCGTAAGGCTCAGATCGAGTACAAGAACGTGTACAAGACTCACGCCGGAAGCTTTGATGATCTGGAGAAGTTCTTGACGACCGACAAGTTGCCGTTCTTGATTAAGGAAGGTGAGTTGACGGACGAGCAATTGGAGCAAGGTATGACGGAGAAGGAAGCCGTAAAGAAAGGCTTGATCAGACGTGATACCGTATGGGTTTTGGCGAAGGATACTTTGCTGGGCAAGGATTATGACGTAGCCAATATGCGTTATGTGCCGGGCGTTCCGGGCGATAAGATTACGTTCCATATGGATACGGCTACGTTGTCGTCAGGCTCTGGCTATGAGATCAAGGTATTCGTTTGCGAGGTTCCTTTCAAGGATTACTTGCGTGACATGGACGCTCAGCTGACTTACAACCTGATTGACAAGGCTGAGAAGCAGAGCAAGTATCCGGGTTTGCGCGTCGGTTCTTTGGAAGAGATTAACAACAATGCGGGTAACTGGGAATAATCCGGCGGTTATCTATGACTATCAGTATTCCTGATACGTTGACTGTCGATAACGCGGGAAAGTATATAGTGTCCATCCGGCTTTGGCCGGATGGACTTTCTTTTTCCGGATATGAGCCGTCGGTGAGCGGAAGTTTCTTTCATCGGGAGACTGAATTTGATCGGACGATTTCCTTGAGCGCGGCGGTTAAGGACTTCTTTTTCGCTCATGAGTTCTTGGCTTGGCCGTACGGACGTGTCCATGTCATTTGCGCTTTTTCGCCTTATACGATAATTCCGGACGCTTATTTCCTTGAGGAGAAGAAGAAGGAACAGCTGGATTTTAATCTTTCCGTTCCAAGCGCCGCCTGCCTGACGGACTCCTTGAAGGAGGAAAAGGCGACATTGGCTTTCGGCGTGGATGTGGAGGTTTATGAGTTTCTTTCGCGTTCGTTGTCGAGCCCCCATTTTACGCATGCGATGGTTCCTTTGTTGGATTTTTGGAAGAAGCGGAGCCGTTTGTCGCGTGTTGGACGGATGTATGCCGTCATAGAGCGTAAGCGGATGGATATCGCTTGCTTTGGAGCCGGCGGGGATTTGTTGTTCGCGAACACGTTCCGTGTGGGGCAGTTGAACGACATATTGTATTATATATTATATGTGTGGAAGCAAGTGGGATTGAACCCGCGGATAGATGAGTTATATTTGTCGGTGGAGCCTTTATTGAGGCGGCGAATATTCGAGGCCTTGAAGATTTATTTGTCGTGTACCCAGCTCATGGAAATGCCGGCTGAGGCTTATTTGTTGGGAACGGAGGTCGCGAAAGCTCCTTTGGATTTAATTTCTTTATTGTTATGCGAATAATAAGTGGCATCTATGGTCGTCGTCGTTTTGACGTGCCTTCTTCTTTTAGCGCACGTCCCACGACTGATTTCGCGAAAGAGAACATTTTTAATGTGATTAGTAATCTGGTGGATTTTGCGGGAATGGACGCTTTGGACCTGTTCGCTGGGACAGGCAGTATCTCGTTTGAGTTGATTTCCCGCGGATGCCGGAAAGTGACGGCGGTGGAGAAGAACGGACTTCACGCCTCTTTTATCGCCAAGGTCGCCAAGGAATTGAAGACAGACGCTCTGGATTTGGTAAGAGGCGACGTTTTCCGTTACTTGAGTTCCGCTCCGAAAGGTGGTTTTGATTTTATTTTCGCCGATCCGCCCTATAAGTTGCCGGAATTACCGGATGTTCCCAAGTTGGTCATCGAACATGATTTATTGCGGGAAGGCGGTATTTTTGTCATGGAACATTCGAGTGCCAATGATTTTTCCTCTTTGCCCTATTTCCATCAACATCGGGCTTATGGTTCCGTGAATTTCAGTGTCTTTATCAAAGAAGCGGAGAGAAAAGACGCATGAACGATTCCGCTAAACGTTGTTTATGAGGACGTTTAAGCCAACGGGAAGGGGTCAGATGCTCGCAATGGAGCATATCGTTTAGAAAGACCTCTTTCATCCGCAGGGCGAACTCTCTCTGATAAACGAAAGCGTTTATCTCGAAATTATGCTCGAAGCTCCGGAAATCCATGTTCGCTGAACCGATGCTGGTCAGTTCGTCGTCGCAGACGACGAGTTTCGCGTGCAGGAATCCCGGTTTGTAGAAATAGACCGATACGCCGGCTTTCACCATCTCGTCGATGAAGGAATGGCTGGCCATGTTGACCGTGCGCGTATCCGAGCGTTTCGGTAACATCAATCGGACATCCACTCCACCCAAGGCGGCTGTTTGCAACGCTTGGTTCAATCCTTCAGTGGGAAGGAAATAGGGCGTTTGGATATAAACGTAATTTTTCGCGTTGGCGATCATGAAAATAGTCGCCTGCAATAAAGTCCTCCATTGACCGACCGGGCCGCTGGTGGCGATTTGCATGATATTGTCGTTATAGATTGGGACCGGCGGATAGTATATTTTGTCGTTGAGCAGATTCTTGCTGACCACGTACCAGTCGATGAGGAACGCCGATTGCAATCCGTGTACGCCTTTCCCTTCGAACTTGAAATGCGTGTCCCTCCATGTCCCCCAAGAGGTGCCTTGGGCATAGCGGTCCGCCAGATTCATGCCTCCCATGAAACCGACTTTTCCGTCTATCACGACGATCTTGCGATGATTCCGATAGTTTACCTTGCTGGTTAATATAGGAAATACTACCCGTAAGAAGGCGTGTACCTCGATGCCGGCTTCTTTCATCTCTTTGAAAAAACGGTTTTTCACGTTCCAACACCCGACATCGTCGTATAAGACACGGACTTCCACTCCCTCTTTCGCCTTCTTTATCAAGAGGCGTTTCACTTGGTTCCCTATCGTGTCGTCGTTGAATATGTAATATTGTATGTGGATATGATGTCTCGCTTTCTCTATTTCCTCTAGCAACGCCTTGTATTTGTCGGTTCCGTTCGTGTAAACCGTGATTTGGGTTCCGTAAAGCAGGGAAGAGCGGTTGCTGTTGCTTAAAAGGCGGGAAAGAGGTTTGTACGTTTCGGGGACGACGCAAAAGTCTTGAGGCAATTTCCCCTCTTGCGCGCCTTTCATGATTCGTTTGTAGGTTCTTCTTGATATGACGCGTTGCTTACGGTTGTCCTGTCCGAAGAAGAAGTAGAACACCAACCCTACACCCGGCGCCAATAACAACACGACGACCCACGGTATCGTTTTCAAAGGATTCCGGTTTTCCGCGATGATGACCAAAACCAAGCCCAATATCGTGATGGTGTACAATAGGATAAGTATCGTACCCATGATGTGCTGTATGGGAATGAGGGTCAGCATGACGGTTCTTCTTTCGGTTTAGCTATTGTTGTTGCGTATCAGTTCCGCCGACTTGTATTCTTCCCGGAGATAAGTCTCGATGTGCCGTTTCTTCTTATCTTCCAGAATCTCGTTGATGGCGATTAGGATACCGGTCTCTTCCACGTCGCCGAACTCATGATTGATGGCGGTGCCGAACACACGCATCTTGGGCGACAGGCTCATATAGGCGTTGACCAAAGGGGGCACGTTAATGCCGAACTTGCGTACCTCTTGATTCAAGACCTTATAGTTGTCCTTGAAATTGTCGAAGTGGAAAAGCGTTTTCATCTTCTCCCTGTCCATGTGCGTCTCTAAGGGATGTATGGGAGTGATCAGGCGCTCCGGGTCCGGGAAATGCAGCCCAAGGAAATAGAGTATCATATCGCGGGCGTCCGGATTGTAGGTGTTATACATGGTCACTTTCCCGAAGTAGTACCGCAGGCTGGGGTCTATCACGGACAACGCGCCTAATCCGTCCCACAGGTTGTCCAGCACGAACACGCTTTTCGCGCAAGAGCGGGTGGATTGATATTCGAGCGCCACGAACGACCGCCCCAACTCCACGGTGTAAGGCAATATCTCCTTGATGAATTTTTCCGAGAAGTCGAACAGGTGCGACGTGGCCAATATCGGCTTGCCGTTCTCGTCGAATCTCACGTCCGAGCCGCAAATGAAGCGATAACCACCCAATATTTGCTCCTCCTCCGGGCTCCAGACAATCAGTTGCCGATAGGCGTTTTCCATGGTGTCATATTCGTCGATGTCCATGGAAAGGCCCGTCCCGCCTCCGTAATAGCGGAACGCCCACTCGCGCAGGCGGCCGATCTCGCGCATCACGTTGGGTGAGTTGTGCGCCGTGACGATGTATATCTCGTTTCTCGACTTATTGGTGCTTCTCAGTCTTTTCTCCGGCGTCAGTTCCGCTTTCAGGAGCGCCTTGTCTATCGGGGCTATGATATCTTGCATAATGTTGTCGATTTTAATCTTTGAGTTTATAAACGATGTCTCTCACCCATTTCGCCCATTCCGAGGCTTTCTTGCTCGCGTCGAACGTGCGCCATGGGATAGGTTTCCCGAAATAAATCCGGAAAGTCTTATGCTTGCACCGGAACATCTCGTCCGGAAGGAAAATCATCTCATAATTCATCTTTATCCCCAATGCCTCGCGCGCCCGGGCGATGTTATAGAAGAAGGAGGAGTTTCTCGCGTCGAAAAAGACGGGGACGATGTCCCGTTCGTACTGTACCGCTTTTTGGATGAACGATTTTTTCCATTCGGTATCTTGTATTCTTCCCTTGATTTTACGGGAGCATAGCCCGGCCGGGAACGTGATGACCTGATTGTCGGAAGCGAAAGCCTCATCCAGCAGGCGGGCGTTGTCCTTGCTTTGCGAGCCGTGCTTGTTTATGGGGATGAAAATGGAACGGAGGTTGGGGATGTAGAGCAAAAGGTCGTTGACGGGATATTTGATTTTTCCATCGAAGCGCGAGCCGATAATGGCGGAGAGGCAGATGCCGTCCAGCCCTCCGAGCGGATGGTTGGAGGCGAATATGTAACGCCCCTCGCTCGGGATATCGCTCTCACGCGCCACTTCGAGCGTCAAGTCGAAGTATCCGATAAGCTCCCGCATGAAATCCACGCCCTCCTTGTCGCGGTAACGGGCCAATATGTCGTTCAACTCTTCCTGATGGATTAGGCGCGTCAGGTAATCCACGACGAAGCCCGGAATCTTGCGAGACGCTTTAGGCGCTTTCTGGGCCAGAACCTTCTTGATGTCTATCTCTGTCACACCTTCTTTTGCCATTTATGTAAGCTTAATGGAACAAAGATAAAGTTTATAATTAAAACGAGGTGCGTTTATGGGAAGTTTTTGCTTCCGTCTCATGTTTCTTTTCGCTTTTCCGCGGTCTTATGTCTCGCCGACGCGTGAAACGACGGGAGTCTTAAGATGAAAGCTACACGTCATTTGATTGTCCAACAGATGTTGGACGAATGTCTACCATCTGTTGGGTATTTGTCTACCATATGATGGACGATTGTCTAACAACTGTTGGACGATTAATTCTCAAGCGGGATTTGGGGAAAACGTCGGCGCGAGCCGGCTACCTGTTGATAACTTTTTCTTACTTTTCTTGGGTAAATGTTGGTTGGTGTTTGGGGAAATATGTACTTTTACCAAATAATAAAAAGAGGTGCTTATCAGGGTGGTACGGTACTTTATTTTAAGAGAAAGTTTAACATAAGGACAGCGATGGAAGAGAATGAGGCTTGTTGCTATCATGTGCCGGTAATGCTACGGGAATGTTTGGAAGGACTGGATATCCGTCCGTCGGGTGTTTACGTGGATGTCACTTTCGGGGGAGGAGGCCATTCCCGCGAGATTTTGCGGCGGCTGGACGGGGAGGGACGCCTTTTCGGTTTCGACCAGGACCAAGACGCCGAGCGGAACATACCCGATGACGACCGTTTCATTTTCGTGCGAAGCAATTTCCGTTATTTGTACAATTTCATGCGTTATTACGGGGAGGCGGGAAACGTGGACGGATTGTTGGCGGATTTGGGGGTCTCTTCCCATCATTTCGACGATAAGGAACGCGGCTTCTCTTTCCGTTTCGATGGCGCGTTGGACATGCGGATGAACACGAGAGCCGGACGGACGGCGGCCGATGTCATAAACGATTATACGGAGGAGGCCTTGGCGGACCTGTTCTATTTGTATGGAGAATTGAAGGTGGCCCGCAAATTGGCCGCCGTGTTGGTGAAGGCCCGTAAAGAGAGACGGATTGAGACCATCGGGGATTTTCTGGAGGCGCTCAAGCCTTTTACGGGAAAGGATAAGGAGAAGAAGTTCCTCGCGCAGGCTTTTCAAGCGCTTCGTATCGAGGTGAACGACGAGATGAGGGCGTTGAAAGAGATGTTGCGGGCCACTTTGCGGGTGTTGAAGCCGGGCGGACGCTTGGTCGTAGTCACTTATCATTCCCTTGAGGACCGTTTGGTGAAGAATTTCCTGAAAACGGGGAATTTTGAGGGTAAGGTCGAACGGGATTTTTATGGGAACGCGCGAGCCTTGTTCCGTTTGGTGAATAACAAGGTAATCGTTCCTTCGGACGAGGAGGTGGAGCGGAATCCTCGCTCGCGAAGCGCGAAATTGAGAATCGCCGAGAAATTGTAAGGAAAGGGAAAGAATATGGAAGAAGCTAAGCGAACAAAAAACACGGGGAAAAAGGAGCGGCACCTCTCGCTTTGGTACATATTGGGTGGTGGAATCCTGAAAGAGGATTTTATCATGAGGCACATGCGGATGATTATCTACGTGGTCGTGTTGATTTTTTTCTTTATCGGGAATCGATACACGTGTATGCAAAAGCTGCGGGAGATAGACCGGTTGCAACAACGCTTGAGGGATGCCCGTTTCGAGGCGTTGTCAATCTCATCCGAGTTGACCGGGCACAGTCGTCAGTCGCAGATAGAGTCGCTTATCGAGGAGCAGGGCATTGATTTGGAGGGCGCTAAAACACCCCCTTATGTATTGTATAAGTGAGATAAGGAATAGCTGGTATGTCTGAGGAGAAAGAGGAAAGAGAAGAGACGCTGAAAAGCGGTCGTATATTGGTCCGTTATTTTGCGGTGGTCGTGTTGCTTGTCTTGTTCGCTGTGGCGATATTGTTTCGCGCGTTCAAGACGGCGGTCATCGAAAGGTCTAAATGGCTGGAGGTGGCCAAGACCGTGCAGGAACGCCCCAAGAACCTGATTTACCCCAGCCGCGGGAACATCTATTCCTCTGAGGGGAAATTAATGGCGACGAGCGTGCCTCGTTATTATTTGTATATGGATTTCATGGCCGATTGCTTCTCGCAAAAGACGAAAAGATGGAGTAGCTTGGATACGTTTTTATATAGCGAGCGGAATGGCATCGATTCGTTGGCTTATTGTTTGTCCCATAAGTTTCGTGACAGGACGCCCGCCGGTTATAAGAAATATCTGTTGAGTGGTTTGAACGCCAAGAAGAAGAGCCGGCAATTCCCCATTTATCGGGGGAAGGTCTCGTACGCGGACTTGAAGGAGATACAGCGGTTCCCCTTTCTTCGCTTGAACCGGTACAGCACCGGATTTTACACACGCGAACAGGTGGCGCGCGAGCAACCGTTCGGGACGCTGGCTTCCCGTACCATCGGTGATACGTTTAGCGACATCGACCCGAAGACCGGATTGACGAAAGGGAAGAGTGGTTTGGAGATGCAGTATGACTCGCTGTTGCATGGCGAACCGGGGGTGAACTCGGTGCGGCGTGTGGGCGGTGGCTGGACGAATGTCGTGGAGGTGGAACCCGTGCCGGGCCTGGATATCCGTACGACAATCGATATCGACATCCAAGACATAACGGAGAAGGCGCTGGTGGATATGTTGAAAAATGTCGACGCCGCGTCGGGAACGGCGGTTGTCATGGAGGTGGCGACAGGCGAGGTGAAGGCCATCACTAATATGGGGCGCGTCTCGGAAGGTGTTTATGGGGAAGATACGAACCACGCCGTGGGCGACGCGACGGAGCCTGGCTCTACCTTCAAGGTGGCGTCTATCATGGTGGCGTTGGAGGATGGCGTGTGCCAGCCGACCGACACGGTGGACGTGGGCAACGGTATTTATATGTATAAAGGCAACCGTATGACAGACCATAATAATAACAAGGGTGGTTATCATCGTATCGCGGTGGAACAGGCGATTTGGTACTCCTCGAATATCGGGGTCGCCAAGACCATCCTGAAAGGTTACGAGCATAATCCGATGAAATATTGGGAGGGCTTGCGGCGGATTGGTTTGATGGAGGACCTGCGTTTGGATATTCCGGACGCGGTGCGGGCGCGGATTCGTCGTCCGGATGATAAAAATAATCCGTGGTCTAAAACCACGTTGCCTTGGATGTCGTTCGGTTACGAGACCATGATTCCTCCTATCTATACGCTCGCTTTCTATAACGCTATCGCGAATGATGGGCGGATGGTACGTCCGTTCTTCGTGAAGGAGTTGATGCGTGACGGTAAGACGGTGGAGCGTTTTCAGCCTGTGGTGATTCGAGAGTCTATTTGCTCGGACCGTACCTTGGCTATCGTGCGTGACATGTTGCTTGGCGTGGTGGAGAAAGGAACGGGCAAGGATGCCCATTCGGATGTTGTCCGCATCGCCGGAAAGACCGGTACGGCGCAAATCGCCTCCGGTGGCGTGTATCGTCGGGCGGGTCATCAAGTGGCTTTTTGCGGTTATTTCCCGGCGGATGACCCGGAGTATTCCTGTATCGTGCTGATACGTCAGCCGCGTATCGGTTATCCTTCGGGAGGAAAAATGGCGGGAGGCGTGTTGAAGACTATCGCCGAGAAGATTTATGCCATGCGTACGGTCGTGGATCTTCGTGAGATGGAACGGGATTCGATGGCGGTGATGCTTCCCATGGTCAAAGGAGGTGATTTGGAAGAGGTGGAGACGGCGTTGGATGGACTGGATGTCGATGTTGAGGCGGATAGCGTGGACACGGAATGGGTGATCGCTTCCGCGGACAAGGAAGATGATAAAGTGGATTTGAGCGGTGTGACGATTCGTGAGGGATTGGTGCCTCGGGTCATTGGCATGGGAGCCAAGGATGCGGTTTATTTGATGGAGCGTGCCGGATTGCGAGTCTCCTTGTCTGGTGCCGGACGAGTGGTGTCACAAAGTGTTCAGCCTGGACGAAAAATATCGAAAGGGCAAGGTGTGGTATTAAAGTTGAGGTAATTATGGAGTTAAGTTTTTTACTGAAAGCGTTAAAGTCTCCCACTGTCTTGGGAGCGGATGAGTTGGATATTACGAGTATCCAATCGGACTCTCGCCGAGTGACAGCCGGCGCTTTGTTCGTGGCGGTACGGGGTACGGCGGTGGATGGACATATTTATATAGAAAGCGCGGTGGAGAAAGGAGCCGCCGCGGTCGTATGCGAGGAGGTGCCGGAGCGATTGTTGGGAAAGACGACATTTATCGTGGTGAAGGATTCGGCGGAGGCGTTGGGGCTTTTGGTTTCCCGTTGGTATGGCGATCCTTCCCGGAAATTGATATTGGTTGGCGTGACAGGGACGAATGGAAAGACGACCATCGCCACTTTGTTGTATAATATGTTCCGGAAGATGGGGCATAAGGTGGGATTGCTTTCAACGGTATGCAACTATATCGATGGCGAGGCGATACCGACGGACCATACGACACCGGATCCGCTTACGCTTCACTCGTTGATGGCCCGTATGGTAGAAGCCGGTTGCGAATACGCGTTCATGGAGGTGAGTTCTCACGCGATTGACCAACGACGCATTAGCGGTCTTTCTTTTGATGGCGGAATCTTCACGAATTTGACTCGTGACCATCTGGATTATCATAAAACCGTGGAGAATTACCTGAAAGCGAAGAAACGGTTTTTCGATGACTTACCGGTGAACGCTTTTGCGTTGACAAACGCAGATGATAAGTCGGGCTTGGTAATGTTGCAGAATACGAGAGCAAAGAAACTGACCTATTCCTTGCGAACGTTGGCCGATTTCAAAGGAAAAATCCTTGAGTCTCATTTTGAGGGTACTGATATGCTTATTAACGGTCGGGAGGTTATGGTTCACTTCGTGGGACGTTTCAATGCCTATAATTTATTGGCCGTGTATGGAGCGGCGGTCTCTTTAGGAAAAGAGCCGGAGACTGTTTTGCTCGTGTTGAGTACGCTTCATTCCGTGGCGGGACGTTTTGAGACGATTCACTCGCCGTTGGGTTACACGGCGATCGTGGATTACGCGCATACGCCGGACGCTTTGACGAACGTGCTGAATAGTATTCATGAGGTGCTGGATGGCAAGGGCCGTATCATTACGGTCGTGGGTGCCGGTGGAAATCGCGATAAAGGGAAACGTCCGTTAATGGCGAAAGAGGCCGTGCGATTAAGCGATCAGGTTATCTTGACCTCCGATAATCCGCGTTTCGAGGAGCCGGATGATATTATCAAGGATATGGTGGCCGGATTGACTCCGGAGGACCAAGAACGTACGCTGTGCGTCACGGGTCGTACACAGGCGATCAAGGTCGCTACGATGTTGGCGAAGAAGGGAGACGTGATTCTTGTCGCGGGAAAAGGCCATGAGGATTATCAGGAAATCAAAGGGGTGAAACATCACTTTGACGACCGAGAGAAATTGCGTGAGATTTTCGCGACACAACAAGCTTAATATTTTATAAACGATGCTGTATTATCTTTTCAATTATTTGGATCAATTGGATTTCCCGGGAGCGGGGATGTTTAAATATGTCTCTTTTCGCTCAGGCTTGGCTTTGATTTTGTCGTTGTTCATCTCTACGGCAATAGGAAGACGGATTATTGACAAATTGCGGGTACTGCAAATTGGCGAAACGGTCAGGGACTTGGGTCTGGAAGGCCAAATGAGCAAAAAGGGGACACCTACGATGGGGGGTATTATCATTATCATCGCCATATTGATTCCCGTATTGCTTTGCGCCAAGCTGACGAATATTTATGTGATATTGATGTTAGTGACCACGGTTTGGCTGGGAGCCTTGGGATTCGCGGATGATTATATAAAGGTATTCCGGAAGAACAAGGAGGGAATGCATGGGCGTTTCAAGATTGTCGGACAAGTGGGCTTGGGATTGATCGTAGGATTGGTTTTGTTCATGAGTCCAGACGTGGTGATTAGAGAGAATATGGAGGTCCGGCACGATAACGTAATCGAGGAGGTCCGTTTCCATGCGGATGAGACCAAGTCTACGAAGACGACTATTCCATTCGTGAAAAACAACAATTTCGATTATGCGAGTTTGGTAAGCTGGGCGGGCGATTATAAGGAAGAGGCGGCTTGGCTAGTCTTTGTGCTGATGGTGATTTTCGTGGTGACCGCCGTATCGAATGGAGCGAATATGACAGATGGATTGGACGGTTTGGCAGCCGGAACGTCGGCGATTATCGGTGTGGCGTTGGGTATTTTGGCTTATATGTCATCTCATTTCGAGTTTGCGTCATTCTTGAATATCATGTTTATTCCCGGAGCGGAGGAATTGGTGGTTTACGCCGCCGCGTTTATCGGGGCGACGGTTGGTTTTCTTTGGTATAACGCTTATCCTGCGCAAGTGTTCATGGGTGATACGGGAAGCTTGACGTTGGGCGGCATCATCGCCGTGTTCGCGATTATTATCCGGAAAGAGTTGCTGATACCGATTCTTTGTGGTATATTTCTTGTGGAGAATTTGTCGGTTATGTTGCAAGTGGCTTATTTTAAATATACGAAGAGAAAGTATGGCGAAGGACGCCGTATCTTCAAGATAGCACCGTTGCATCATCATTTCCAAAAACCGGGGAATGCCGGCATACAAGCTTTGATTCAAAAACCGATTAATGTCGTGCCGGAGTCGAAAATCGTGGTGCGTTTTTGGCTGATAGGCATTATTTTAGCGGTTATAACGATAGTTACGTTAAAGATGAGATAAGACGTTATGTATAAGAGATTGGTCGTATTAGGTGCGGGGGAGAGCGGTGCTGGAGCCGCTGTCTTGGCGAAGGCGAAGGGGCATGACGTGTTCGTTTCTGACAACGCGTTTATTAAACCCAAGTATAAGGAGATGTTGGATAAACATGGAATTCTTTGGGAAGAAGGCGGGCATACCGAGGTGGATATTTTAAACGCCGATGAAGTTGTTAAAAGCCCAGGAATTCCTGACAAGGTCCCTATCATACAGGCGTTGAAGAAAAAAGGCGTTCCGATATTGTCGGAAATAGAGTTGGCGGGACGTTACTCGGATGCGAAGATGATTTGTGTCACGGGCAGTAATGGGAAGACGACGACAACGATGCTTATCTACCATATCCTGAAGCAAGCCGGAATGGATGTGGGATTGGCGGGGAATGTGGGGAATAGCCTCGCCTTGCAAGTGGCGGAAGACCCACATGCGGTTTACGTGATTGAGTTGAGCAGTTTCCAGTTGGATAATATGTATGATTTCAAGGCGGATATCGCCATCCTTCTGAATATTACGCCGGATCATCTGGACCGTTATGACTACGAGATGCAAAATTATGTGGATGCGAAGTTCCGTATTTTGCGGAACCAAACGAAAGAGGATGCTTTCATCTTTTGGAACGATGACCCGATCATTACTCGCGAGATAGCCAAACGCCATCCCGAGGCTACTCTTTATCCTTTCGCCGTGACGCATGAGGAAGGCGTTAAGGGTTATACGGAAGACAACCAAGTCGTTATTGAAACATCTAATGGAATTTTTACGATGAAACAAGATCAATTGGCATTGAAAGGTACACACAATTTGTATAATTCTTTGGCGGCGGGCATAGCGTCCAAGATTATGGATATTCATGATGAGAAGATAAGAGCTTCTTTGAGTGACTTCGCGGGGGTGGAACACCGGTTGGAGAAAGTGCTTCGTGTGCGGGGCGTGGATTACATCAACGACTCGAAGGCCACGAACGTGAACTCGTGTTGGTACGCTTTGCAAAGCATGATAACTCCGGTCGTCTTGATCTTAGGAGGAACGGACAAAGGAAACGATTATTCCGAGATTGAGGAGTTGGTGCGGAAGAAAGTCCATTCATTGATTTTCCTTGGTGCGGATAACGCGAAGCTACATGCCTTTTTTGATGGTAAAGTCGAACGTATAGAAGATGCCCGCTCGATGAAGGAGGCTGTGGAGAAGGCTTATCGGATGGCGCGTAAAGGGGATACGGTATTGCTTTCACCTTGCTGCGCGAGTTTCGACTTGTTCAAGAGTTATGAGGACCGAGGCGATCAATTCAAACGTTGCGTGAGAGAGTTATAGGTCTGCTCGTTATTGATAGATGAAAATATAACGATGTGTAAAGAAAGGCGTATGATGGATTTGGTGAGTAAATTGTTTAAAGGCGACCGGGTGATTTGGGTCATTTTCATATTCTTGTGCCTGATTTCGGCGATGGAGGTGTTTAGCGCCACGAGTACGTTGGCCTATAAAAACGTGAATCACTGGGAACCGATCGCTCGTCATGGTTCATTCCTGTTGTTCGGTGCCATAACGGTGCTGGTTTTGCATAATGTTCCGTGCCGCTTGTTCTCGTTAGGAATCCTTTTGCTGCCGGTGTCCGTCATTTTGTTGTTGATGACGTTTTTCTTTGGGGTCAGCGAGAACGACGCGAATCGCTGGTTGAGGATATTTGGTTTTCAGATACAACCTTCGGAAATCGCTAAATTGGGTTGTGTTATTTTCGTCGCTTTTATGTTGAGCCGGCGGGGAAAATTCACGGAGAAACAGATTTATCGATGGATATTGGTGGGAGTGGGCATCATTTGCGCATTGATTATGCCTGAGAATTTCTCTACGGCGTTCATGTTGTTCGGCGTGTGTTTTCTCATGATGTTCGTGGGGCAAATCTCTTTGTTGAGGTTGGGTAAACTGGCGGGAATATTGACATTGGCATTGGGCCTGTTTGTCGCTTCGTGGTTTATTATTCCGGATAAGGCATGGTCGAAGGTACCGGCTTTGGACCGTGTGCCGACATGGAAGAAACGTATCGTCTCGAAATCAAATAACGGAGATACGCTCGACACGAAAGAGCTATTCAATAAGGAGAATTATCAGGTCTCGCACGCCAAGATAGCGATCGCGCGAGGTGGATTGTCCCCTCAATTGCCAGGGCATGGATTGCAACGGGATTATCTTCCGCAAGCTTATTCGGATTTTATCTATGCGATTATTATCGAGGAGTTGGGTTTGTACGGAGGTGTGGCCGTTATGTTGTTGTACGTTTGGCTTTTGTTCCGGGTGGGAATGATCGCTCGCAAATGTGACAAGCACTTCCCGAAGTTTCTTGTGCTGGGATGCGGATTGTTGCTGGTCGTGCAGGCGTTGGCGAATATGGCGGTGGCGGTGAATCTGATTCCGGTCACGGGTCAACCGATGCCTTTGGTAAGCCGGGGTGGAACATCGACGGTCATTTCCTGTGTTTATATAGGAATAATACTGAGCGTTAGTCGTTTCGGGGCACATATCGGGAATGAGGATGACGTGTTGCCTGAAGAGAAACCCGCCGACGTTTCTCCTGCGTTGACAGAGGAGGAAATCAATAATTGGGTGCCGGATACCTCGGTGGACGTTATAGGAAATGCTGAAAATCAAAAGGAGGAAAGGATACATGAAAAGATATAGAATGATAATAAGCGGAGGTGGCACGGGAGGACATATATTCCCTGCCATCTCTATCGCCAACACGTTTAAGAAACGTTTTCCCGATTCGGAGATTTTGTTCGTGGGGGCGGAAGACCGTATGGAGATGGAAAAGGTCCCGGCGGCGGGTTATCCTATCGTGGGATTGCCCGTGAGCGGATTCGATAGGGCTCATTTGTTGAATAACGTGAAGGTGATGGCCCGTTTGATGAAAAGTTTGCGTCTCGCGAGGAAAACGATTCGGGAATTTAAGCCGGATATCGCGGTAGGCGTGGGTGGTTATGCCAGTGGACCGACCTTGTGGATGGCGGCGTCGAGCGGTGTCCCGACACTGATACAGGAGCAGAATTCGTATGCGGGCGTGACCAATAAATTACTCGCCAAGAAAGCGCATAAGATATGTGTCGTTTACGAGGGTATGGAGAAGTTTTTCCCGGCGGATAAGATTGTGGTCACTGGAAACCCCGTGCGGGAGGATTTGGAGAAGGCATTGGATAAGAAAGAGGAGGCATTGGCTTTTTTCGGGCTTGAGCCAGGAAGGAAAACGATTTTAATCGTGGGCGGAAGTTTGGGTGCGCGGACAATCAACCGGAGCGTACAGGGAGATTTGGATAAATTTTTCGCCTCGGACACGCAAGTGATTTGGCAAACCGGGCGTTATTATTATCAAGAGGCGTCCAAGCATTTGAAGGCTTATCGGGGAATGCCCGTTTGGTGTTTCGATTTTATCACACGTATGGATTATGCCTATTCCGCCGCCGATTTGGTGATATCGCGGGCGGGGGCGGGTTCTATTTCCGAGCTTTGCTTATTGGGCAAGCCGGTCATTTTGGTTCCTTCTCCTAACGTGGCGGAAGACCATCAGACCAAGAATGCCTTGGCGTTGGTGGACAAAGGCGCGGCGGTGATGGTGGCCGACAAGGACGCGGAGCGGGATTTGGTTCCCACCGCGTTGGAAATCGTGCGTGATGAGGCGCGTTTGCGGGATTTGAGCCGGAACATTACTTCCCTGGCGCATCCGCATAGCGCGGAAAGGATTGTGGATGAGATTATTGATATTATAGAGAAACGATAATATTTTTATTCGAAAGAAAATGGGATTTCCTTCGAAGGAAAATGGAATTTCTTCCGAAGGAATTGTATTTTTGTTCGAAGGAATTTTGAGCCTTGGTAAAGTGGTGAGAATATGGATATGAATCAAGTAACAGCGGTGTATTTCGTAGGGGCTGGAGGCATCGGGATGAGTGCGTTAATCCGTTATTTTCTCTCGAAAGGAAAGCGGGTAGCGGGATATGACAGGACACTTTCCGGATTGACCGAGAAACTGCGGAAGGAGGGAGCGGACATTCATTATGAGGATGATGTCGAGCGGATTCCGGACGGGTTCAAGTCGCCTTCCGAAACCTTGGTGGTCTACACGCCGGCCGTTCCGGAGTCGCATTCGGAGTTGGCCTATTTTCGTGCGCGGGGATTCGAGGTGATGAAGCGTGCCCGTGTCTTGGGCGAGATTACGAGGAACGGACGGGGCCTGTGCGTGGCGGGTACGCATGGGAAGACAACGACTTCCTCGATGCTGGCGCACTTGCTGAAAAAGTCGCATGTGGATTGCAACGCTTTTTTGGGAGGAATCCTGAAGAACTACGAGAGTAACTTGATGCTCTCGGACAAGAGTGACCTTATCGTGATTGAGGCGGACGAGTTCGATCGTTCTTTCCATTGGCTCATGCCTTATATGGCGGTCATCACTTCCGCCGACTCGGATCATTTGGATATTTATGGTACGCCGGAAGCCTATCGGGAGAGTTTCGAGCATTTCACCTCCTTGATTCGGCCGGACGGGGTGTTGTTGATGAAGAAAGATGTTAACGTGACTCCTCGTGTGAAGGAAGGCGTGAAGGTCTATACCTATTCCGCGGCGGGAACCGCGGATTTCCATGCGGAAAACATAGTTATAGGCGATGGAAAGATTAGTTTTGATTTCGTTGGACCTAATATCCGTGTTCCGGATGTGGAATTGGGTGTCCCGGTGAAGGTGAATATAGAGAATGGCGTGGCGGCGATGGCTCTCGCTTGGTTGAATGGCGTGGCTCCGGAGGAATTGAGGAACGGTATGGCGACATTCGCCGGTCCGAGACGTCGTTTTGATTTTCATTTGAAGACGGACCGGCTGGTCTTGATTGATGATTATGCGCATCATCCCGCGGAATTGAGGCAAAGCATTCTTTCGGTAAAGGAATTATATGCGGGGCGAAAGGTGACGGGTATTTTCCAGCCGCATTTGTACTCTCGTACACGGGATTTCGCAGATGATTTCGCCAAAAGCCTCTCGCTATTGGATGAGTTGATCCTGCTGGATATTTATCCGGCGCGGGAGAAGCCGATTCCTGGCGTGACCTCTCGGATGATATTGGATAAGGTAACGATTCCTTCGAAGCGATTGTGCGGAAAGGAAGAGCTCTTGGACGTGATGGCCTCCGGTACGTTTGAGGTCGTGTTGATGTTGGGAGCGGGTGATATCGACCGGCTGGTGGAGCCCGTGAAAGAGGTTTTGTGCAAGCAAATGGGAATGTCGTGATTCGGATAGTTTCGATAGTGATAGCCTCGTTATTGGCGGCTTATATCGTGTTTGCCTTGTTTTTTTTGACTCGGACACGTCAGGATGATGTTTGCCACGGCTTGCGAATCGAGGTGAAAGACAGCTTAGACAAACATTTCGTGAACGAGGCTGATATCTTGCGTACGCTGAGGAACGCCGGATTGGACCCGAGACGTCATCCTTTGGAAGAGGTGAATACGGATCGGATAGAGACAGAACTGCTCAAGAATGAGATGATCGCTCAGGTGGAGGCTTATAAGACTCCATCGGGGATGGTCAAGATGGAGGTGTGGCAGAAGATGCCTATCCTTCGGGTGATGAGCGTCAGGGGAAACTATTACGTGGACGACCGCGGAACCTTGATGCCAATCAGCCAAAGATATACGGCGCATGTGCCAATCGTGAATGGATATGTGGAAAAAGAGCTCGCGGTAACCGACTTATATAAATTCGCATTATTTTTGCAAGAGAATGAGTTTTGGAATGATCAGATCGAGCAAATCTATGTTTATCCGGATCATGACGTGGAACTGATTCCGCGGGTAGGAAGCCACAGGATTCTGTTAGGCACGTTGGATGATTTCGAGGAGAAGCTCGCCAATTTGAGGCTTTTCTACGAGCAGGCCGTTCCCAAGCTGGGATGGGAGAAATATGGAATGATTAATTTGAAATATAAAAACCAGATAGTTTGCACTAAAAAATAGGAAAAGATATGGCATACACGGACTTTATAGCGGCTATTGATTTAGGGACCTCGCATATCATTGGGATGGTGGGGGTGAAGAACGCGGCTGGCGCGCTTTCGGTCATAGCCTACGAGGATGAGAGCTCGGAGGCTTGCGTTCGGAGAGGTTGTGTGTACAATGTGGATAAGACGGCCATGAAAATCCGCCGCCTGATTGGTAAATTGGAGAATAAGTTGGGAGGCTCCAAAATCGGGAAGGTTTATGTGGGCTTGAATGGCTTGTCTTTGCGCTCGATAGACCATAATGTCTCTAAATCTTTGGGAGCGGATGGGGTCGTGACGAAAGAGGTGCTTGATTCGTTGCGTCAGGAGTGCGACAAATATCGTTCGGACGCTATGATGGATGTCTTGTCTGCCGTGTCGCCGGTCTATTACTTGGACAATAAGCAGGTAGCTAATCCATTGGGGCTTTCCGGAGGCCGAATCGAAGCGCGCTATAAGTTAATCGTGGGCCGTCCTTCCTTGAAGGGGAATATCAAGCAAAGTTTCGAGCGAGCGAATGTGGGAATCGCCGGTTTCGTCATTTCCGCCTTATCGTTGGGCGATATTCTTTTGAGCGAGAGGGATAAAGAGCAGGGGTGCGCATTGATAGAGTTTGGTGCGGGCGTGACGACATTGACCGTGTATGAGCGTGGAAGTTTAGCCAATTTGTCGGTGGTGCCGTTTGGAGGCGATTTGATAACGAGAGATATAGAATCGTTGGGCGTGTCCGCTCAGGAGGCGGAACGTCTTAAAACCACTTACGGATGCGAGGATAAGCAGAAGGAGGTGCAGGTCGTTTCCAAGACGAATGATGGAACTAAAATTACCCTGAAAGAACTGTATAATGTCGTCGAGGCGCGCGAACGGGAAATCGTGGAGAACGTGAACGCCTGCCTGAAGAGGGTGAACGCAGGGCCTTTGGACGCTGGTGTCATAATCACCGGAGGTGCGGCTAATTTGAAAGGATTATGGGACATGGTCCATTCGGTATTCAAGATGAAGGTCCGCGAGCCTTTTTTACGGATAAATTGGATAGCGAATGACGAGCCGGGCGTGAGCGATTCGCTTTATTTCGTGGCGTTAAGTATTTTGTCGCGCGGGACGGTGAATTGCGCCATTCTGCCCAAGGAGCCGGAACCTGCGCATAAGCCGGATCCCGTGATTCCCGAACCGGAGCCAGTTTTAGAACCGGAGGTCGTCCCCGAACTGGAGCCGGAGCAGAAGTCTCAAAAGAACAAAGGAAAGAACGGTAAAGGAGGATTCGGTGGCCTGTTCGGTGGATGGGGTAAAAAAATGGACTCTTTTAGCAAAACTCTTTTTGATGATGAATATGGCGAGAGAAAATAACGTAATCTACGAACTTGATAAAACCCGATAAATTATGGAAGACGATATATTGAATTTTAATTACTCGGTAAATTCGGAGAAAATTATAAAGGCGATAGGAGTTGGAGGCGGAGGCGGCAACGCCGTATCCAATATGTACGCGGAAGGCATTAACGATGTCTCGTTCGTGCTTTGCAACACGGACAATCAGGCTTTGCGTAAATCGGAAGTGCCTAATAAATTGTTGTTGGGCAAGAATACGACCAAGGGACTGGGCGCGGGGAATGTCCCCGAGAAAGGAGAGGCCGCCGCTGTCGAGAGCGAGGAAGAAATCCGCATGATGTTGTCTGATGGTACCCGGATGGCTTTTATAACCGCCGGCATGGGTGGCGGCACGGGAACTGGCGCCGCGCCGGTAATCGCACGGATATCGAAGGACATGGAAATCCTGACGGTTGGGATCGTGACGATTCCTTACCTTTTCGAGGGGCGTCCGAAGCTGGTCAAGGCGCTGAAAGGCGTTCAGAGGATGGCGGAGAACGTGGATTCGCTGGTGGTCGTGAATAATCAGGCGTTGTTGGGATTCGAGAAGCTATCTGTCCCGCAGGCGAACCGAAAAGCGGACGAGACGCTGACGATAGCCGCCCGGAGCATCGCGGAAATCATCACGACCAACTTGGAACAGAACGTGGACTTCGCCGACGTGGATACGACGATGCGGAATAGCGGTGTCGCTTTGGTCAGCGTCGGTATCGGTGAGGGCGAGGGCCGTCTGCGCGAGGCCATCAAGCAAGCGTTGGACAATACGCTGGCGAACGATAAAGATAAGATTTATAACGCCCAGCGCGTCGCTTTGGTCATCTATTATAGCCATGAGAACGAGCTGCAAGTGCCTGAAATGGCCGATTTGGAAGAATTCATGGATCGATTCAAGACGGAATACGAGATTAAATGGGGGCACGGTTACGACGATTCGTTAGGCGATAAGATAAAGATTACCATCCTCGCCACGGGCTTCGGATTGGAAGATATATTGTCTGGAGAGGCTCGGAAAATCATGACGGAGGACGATATTCTCAAAGCGGCGGAAAAGGAGCGCGAGCGCGAGGCGGAAGACAACTTAATTGAGCGTTATTACGGTACTTTCCAGAACGCCGTCAAGCCCGTGATTCTTGACGCGGAGGAATTGGACGACGACAGGCTCATCGCCATGTTGGAGGAGAATCCGACCTACAGGAGAGACTCGAAAGCGGTGGAAAACATCCGTCAGCGGACGAGGGAGAGGCAACCGTCCGTTCCGTCAGCCGGAAAGCTGCGTCGGGAGGCGAACACGGTCTTTTCCGAGCCTCGCGGCGGCAAGAACAAGCCGAACACGATTATTTTCAGTTGAAAACTTAAGTGGAAACGATATGGATTTATTTGAAAAGGTAAGCGAAGACATCAAAAACGCGATGAAGGCGAAGGACAAGGTCGCCTTGGAGACTTTAAGGAACGTGAAGAAGTTTTTCCTCGAAGCGAAGACCGCTCCGGGCGCGAACGACACGCTGACGGACGCCGACGCCTTGAAAATCATGCAAAAACTGGTGAAGCAAGGTAAAGACTCGGCAGCCATCTACGTCCAACAGGGGCGCGAGGACTTGGCGGAGGCGGAGTTGGCTCAGGTAAGGGTGATTGAGAGATATTTGCCCCAGCCGATGTCAGCCGAGGAGCTGGAGAACGCCCTGCGGGAGATTATCGCCCAAGTGGGCGCCGCCGGGCCGAAAGACATGGGCAAAGTGATGGGCGTGGCCTCGAAAGCCCTCGCGGGGAAAGCCGAGGGGCGCGCGATATCCGAGACGGTCAGGAAACTCTTGAATAATTGATAATTCACTCACGATGGACAATCGATTCGCTCGGTTGTCCATTTTTAATTTCTAAAAACCATGATTACTTTTACTTGTTGCTTGCTCGCTCTTATCGCGGGCTATTTCACTTATGGCAAATTCGTGGAACGGGTGTTCGGGGTCGATCCGTCGAGGCGGACACCGGCTTTCACGCGTCAGGACGGTGTCGATTACATTCCGATGCCCACCTGGAAGATTTTTATGATTCAATTCCTGAACATAGCCGGTCTCGGACCTATTTTCGGGGCTATCATGGGCGCGAAGTTCGGTGTCGCCTCTTTCTTGTGGATCGTGCTGGGGAGTATCTTCGCCGGAGCCACGCACGACTTCATCTCCGGCATGCTTTCCCTCAGGCACGACGGCGAGAGCCTTCCGGAGCTGGTGGGACGCTACTTGGGAAACAATTTCAAGCAATTCATGCGCGCTTTCACCGTCGTGCTGATGGTGCTGGTGGGTGTCGTCTTCGTGGCGGGCCCCGCCGGGCTGCTGGCGAACCTTACGCCGGAGTATTTGGACACGACCTTCTGGGTTATCGTCGTCTTCGTCTATTATATCCTCGCCACGCTCTTGCCCATCGATAAGATTATCGGGAAGATATATCCCCTCTTCGCCGTCGCGCTCTTGTTCATGGCGGTAGGCATACTGGTGATGCTGTACGTTAATCATCCGCCGCTGCCGGAGCTTACGGACGGCCTCGCGAACACCCACCCGGAAGGATTGCCCATTTTCCCCATCATGTTCGTCAGCATCGCCTGCGGAGCCATCTCCGGCTTCCACGCCACGCAAAGCCCGCTGATGGCGCGCTGCATGAAGAACGAGAAGTACGGTCGGCCCGTGTTTTACGGGGCGATGATAACGGAGGGAATCGTCGCGCTGATATGGGCGGCCGCGGCCACCTATTTCTTCCATTCGAACGGCATGGAAGAGAACAACGCCGCCGTGGTGGTGGATAGCATCACGAAGGAATGGCTCGGAACGGTGGGCGGCGTGCTCGCGGTGCTGGGAGTGATCGCCGCGCCGATTACCTCGGGCGATACGGCGTTCCGCTCGGCGCGCCTCATCGTGGCGGACTTCCTTCACATGGAGCAGCGTACTGTCATGAAGCGATTGCTGATTTGCGTGCCGATGTTCCTTGTCTCCATCGCCATCTTGCTGTATAGCCTGAAGGATAAGGATGG
>CASEGC010000034.1 GCA_949287365.1 uncultured Parabacteroides sp. | reverse complement strand
TTCCGGAATTATCGGGAGTCGCGGCGGTCGTGGAAATTGGGTTTGCTCTTCGTGCAGTTCGCCGCCGCCGCTTTCTTGGTGACGTTGCTGTTGGTCGTACACTTGCAATATGATAAGATGGTAAATGATGACCCGGGCTACGACTACGATGAGCTGGCGGTCGCTTATCTGGAGGCGATTCCTGACACGACACGCCGACTCGCTATCGTAGAGGAGTTACGACGTTTGCCGGATGTCGCCGGAGTGACGACCTGTACGTCGGTACCGCTTCTCGGTATGGGAGGAAACAATATCTCCTTGCCGGATGATGACCGGACGCTGTTGAACGTGTCGGACTTATATTATGCCGACGCGAACTTCCTTGAAGTCTTGGGTGTTCGGGTTATCGAGGGTACGGCGTTCAATCCGAGTTTGGCGGCGGACGAGGAGGTGATGCTCAGCCGCGAGGCGGCGGAGCGCCTGCGAAAGGTCGCGGGATGGGGAGATGAGAGCGTGGTGGGGAAATACATCCGCGAGTCGGCGCACCACGAGTCGAACGACCCTGTCCGGCAGGCACGTATCTGCGGCGTGTACGAGAACTTCCGGGTCGGGACAAGCGACTACGCCAGCCTCGCGACACCCAGTACGCTCTATTACAATCCCATTCCAAGTAGTTGGTTGTACGTCCGTTTCCATAGGCTCACGCCCGAGGCGGTCAAGAGGGTCGAGGCGGTAATCGCCTCTATCGTGCCCGACAAGGATATCTCGCTATGGCCTTATGACCAGCAACTGGAGTTCGCGCAGCGTGATACCCGTCATTTCCGCGACGCCGTGCTGGCTGGGGGCATTGTCACGCTCCTGATTGTCTTCATCGGTCTGGTGGGCTATACGGCGGACGAGGTGAACCGCCGCCGTAAGGAGATGGCTATCCGGAAAATCAACGGGGCCACGTCGGGCGAGGTGATCGCGCTTTTCCTGCGGGACGTGGCGCGTGTCGCCCTGCCCGCCATTTTGATGGGGTGTCTTATCTCTTTCGTCGTCGCGCGGATTTGGCAACAGCAGTATGTCGAGAAGGCCCCGCTCGCGTGGTATATCTTCCTCGCCGGCGGTGTGGCGGTGCTGGCGGTTATCGCCGCGGTATCTATTTATAATGTATATAAAGCGGCGCGGGAGAATCCGGCGCTCAGCATA
Source organism: uncultured Parabacteroides sp. (assembly GCA_949287365.1). Lineage (GTDB taxonomy): Bacteria > Bacteroidota > Bacteroidia > Bacteroidales > Tannerellaceae > Parabacteroides. The sequence continues at coordinate 9,513 of CASEGC010000034.1, read as the reverse complement.
AAAACGGAATAAATGACGAAAGACGAATGGCGGGTTACGATTTCAAATTCGTGATTCCGGATTTAAGAATCCGCATCCCGTGACCCGTCATTCATAAATCATCCATTTGAAATTTTAAATCAGAAATAAAATGAATCGATTATTAGACTTCAAATCTTTCTTCAAGTTTTTAGGAAGGAACAAGGCCTACACGCTGATAGACGTGTTCGGGCTGTCCGTCTCGTTGATGTTCGTCCTCCTCATCGCCCTCTACACGACGCAGGAGCTCTCGACCGACAAGCAGCACACCAAGGCGGACCGTATCTATCTGGTAGGGAACGAGGGTTATATGGGTACCGGTGCGGCCATCCCCTACAAGCTCAAGGAGCGTTACCCGGAGGTGGAGAAGGTCTGCCCCGTGATATTGGGCCAGGCGGACCGGTCGCTTACCGTGTCGGGCGATAAGCGGCTGCTCTCTCGCTTGTCGTTCGTGGACTCCACCTTCTTCGACTTCTTCGATTTCCGCCTGCTTCAGGGCGACCGCGACCGGGCGTTGGAGGCGATGAACTCCGCTGTCATCAGCGAGTCGTTCGCCCGGAAGATGTTCGGTACGGACGACCCTATGGGCCGGCAAATCATGTTGGACGACACGCTTTCCGTCACCGTGGAAGGCGTGATGGAGGATATCGTCCGTTCGTCGTTCCCCTCCGGCTTGGATGTCCTTATCCGTTGGGAGAACGCGAAGATATGGAACTGGAGCGTCGCTCCGGACGAGTTGAGCAACGCGGGCTCCACGCTCTGCTTCGTGCTTGTCCGCGAGGGAAGCGACTTTACCGCCCGCGCGGAGGATATGCGGGAGTGGTTCAAGGAGTTCTATTGGATTTATGCTAACGGAGTGGAGAAGGAGGTGGTTGTCTGCCCCTTCAGCGACTATTATTTCCTCGATGGTAGCCCGTCCTTCTTGCGCCAAGGCGATTGGAAATTCGTAATGGTGCTGATGTCCATCGGTGTCCTGATTCTCGTCTTCGCCGTCACCAACTACATCAACCTCACCGTGGCGCAGGCGGGCTTCCGGGCGAGGGAGATGGCTATGCGACGGTTGCTCGGCTCCAGCCGTCCGGAGTTGTTCACCCGTTTGATGCTGGAATCGACGCTGCTGACGCTTATCTCGCTCGGCGTGGGATTGTTGCTGGCGAACGCGGCGTTGCCTTTCGTGAACGACCTGCTGGATACGCAACTGGAGATGAGTACCTTGCTCTCGCCGGCGTGGTTGGCGGCGATGGCGGCGATGGTCTTGGCGATGGGCTGCGTGTCGGGCGTGTTGCCGGCCACGGTCATCTCGTCCGCCCAGCCCATCGAGGTGGTGCGCGGCACGCTGCGGGTACGTACGAAGATGGTGTTCAGCAAGGTGTTCATCACCTTCCAGAACGTGATTACCATCACGATGCTCGCCATTTCCATCGTCATGGTCTGGCAGATTATCCACATGATAAAGGCTCCGGTGGGCTACAAGTCGGAGAACCTCGTGGCTGTCAATCCCGCCGACCACGGCGCGTGGCCCAGCTTGATGAGCGAGTTGCGCGAGCTTCCCTGCGTGGATGAGGTGGGTAAGGCGCAAGGGTTGCCTCTGCTCGGCAGCAATAACCTGACCTTCCAGTATGAGGGGCATCCCGTCTCTACCCAGCAGTTCGTGATGGACAAGGCCTGCTTCGACATGCTGGGCTTGGAAATCTTGCGGGACAACCATCTGGGCACGGACGGTTGGTTCCTCAGCGAGCAGGCGTTGCGCGAGATGAACCTCCCGGAGGACGCCACCTCGTTTACCGCGGAGAGGAGCAAGCCCGTAGCCATCGCCGGCGTTATCCGCGACTTCTATGCGAGGGGAACCGTCAACACCTCTTTATGCCCCATCATGCTCCGCGACTTTCGCGAGGGCGAGGACCCGTGGATGCTCTTGGTGAAGATACACGGCGACCCTTTCGCCGCGAAGCGGGCCATCGATGAGGCGTGCGAGAAAGTGACCGGCTTGGAAAGCGAGAGTTTTATCTTGGACGAGCGGTTGCAAAAGGAGTTCGACACGCAAATCCGGCTGGCGAAAATCGTGATGGTCTTCTCCGCCATCGCCATCCTCATCTCTTTCTTGGGGCTGGTGGCGATGTCCACCTATTTTATCCAGCAGCGCACGCAGGAGGTGGCCATCCGCAAGGTGTTCGGCTCCAGCAATGGGCAAATCCTGAAGCGGCTGACGCGCTCGTTCCTGCTGTACGTGGGCGTGGCGTTCGTCATCGCCGTGCCGATTAGCGTCTACTTCGCCCGCGGCTGGCTGTCGGACTACGCGTACCGCATCTCGCTCAGTCCGCTCATCTTCCTCGCGGCGGGGCTGTTTTGCCTGCTGGTCTCCTTCGCGGCGGTCTTCTTCCAAAGTTACCGCGCCGCCACCCAGAACCCGGTGGACACCTTCCGCAAGCGGATGGGATAAGTGGCGCGTAAGCCGGGCCCTCTCTTTTAATGGTAAGGGAGGGCGTTTTTTTTGCGCGTCCTCTCGCGGAAGCGCTTCGGCGTATCGAAAACCGTGGTTTTCGGTATAGGGAAGTACTTCGGAATACCGAAAATCATGATTTTCGGTATATGGAAACGCTTCGATATACTGAGGATGATGATTTTCGGTATATGGAGATATTATGATTTACCGTAGATTATGGTTTTCGGTATATGGAAGCGATTTCGCGTATCGAAAACCATGGTTTTCGGTATATAGGAACGCTTTGGCGGTGCATTCGGCGCCTTCGGGTCGCGGGGAATGAGAAAAGGAGGGCGTGTCGAAAACAACCTGTTTCGACACGCCCTCTTTCTTGATTAACCGCTACCTATCGTTTAGTAATTCCTTTCACATAACGAATTGAAATCCGTCTCTTTTTTGGGAATCTCGAAAATCCAGCCCGCGGCGTCCGGGTCTTTGTGCAGGAAGCCGCAGAAAGTCGCGTTGAAGTTCGAGCCTGTCCTGTCGTTGGGTAATCCCAGTCGCTTCAGGTCGAACCAGCGGAATCCCTCGCCCCAAAGCTCGATGCGTCGGTTTGTCATGACCTCTTCGATAAGCGCTTCGCCACTGTTGGTGGTCGTATAACCCGGATCGCGTTGGTCCAGCAACGCCTGCAGGTATTGTCTCGCGTTGGCATCTTGTCCGGAACGAGCGTAAGCCTCCGCCGCTATCAGATACATCTCGCTGATACGCATGAACGCGAAATCACCTACCGCGTCCGCTGTCGAGCGAGCCGTAAACTTGCGATTTTGGTAGACGCGTTGATTATAAGAGGTGGCCGGGACCTCCGCCTGACCCGTCGAGTCCCACCATTGCCGACGTAAGTCCGTCGGCGACATCAGGTCATACGTGCTTTGGCTGATACACTTGATTCCGGTACGGATGGAGCTGGAATTGAAGTTCCACGACATGTACGCGTAGAAAGAGTAGAAGTACACCGTCTGGTCGTTCTGTGTCATCGCCGCGTACATCGCCTCTTTCGTGGCGGAGGTAATGTTGGCGAAACCGTTCATCAACTCGTCCGGAGTCATGATTTGACATCCGTTGGCCTCCGCCGTGTTAATCGCGTTTACTGCCGCTTCAGCCGCTTCCGCGTATTTTTGTTGAGTCAATAGTGCCCGCGCTTTCAGTCCATACACCACCGCCAAGCTATAATGGTTGACATCCGCCGGCTCATAATCGGCCAACAGGGTAATCGCCTCGTCCAAATCCGTGTGGATGTTCGTATAGACCTCCTCTACCGTGTTGCGAGCCATAGCCTCTGTTACGGGCTTATAGCGGTAAGGCACGCCCGGTTGGGAGTTATCTTGTCCATTGCGGTATGGCTTCGCGTAGTATTGTACCAAGTTGAGGTGGCTCCACGCGCGGATGGCGAGGCATTCGCCCCGGATATGTCGTGCCAGCGGTTCCTCGGAATCCGCGTAATATGTATCTAACATATCCAATATGTTATTGGCGTTCAGGATGAACTTATAGTAAGTCTCCCAGATACCCGAGTTGTAGGAAGAGCTTGGGTTGGTAGTGAAGCTCCAGTTCAGGTAACCTTGGTGCCAAGTTTGGGTGTCCCAAGTCATGTCATCGCCCATCGCCTCGCGGCCTATGATGAATCCAGGCTCGCCACCCATTCCTTGGTTACTCAAGTCCTGAGATACCATTTTGCGATGAATACCGTTCAGGGCCATATATAAATTGTCTAATGAGGAGGCGATTGTTTCGACACTGACCTTCTCGCTTGGGACCGTGTCCATATAATCGCTTGAGCAGCCTGTACCGATCATGGCACCCGCGAGAAGAAATCCTATCGCGAGGTATTTGTGCAATTTTATGTTATTTCTCATATGGCTTTTATTATTATTAATTGGTTCATGAATTTAGAATGAAACATTTAGTCCTAACGTGAATGTTCTCGCCGGCATGTACTCGTTGTAAGTGACTCCCGCGTAATTGGCCTGCGGATTCAAACCTTGACGCGCTTTTATCATGAATAGGTTTTCCGCCGTGAGGTTCAAACGGGCGTTCTTGATACTGATTTTGTTCAAGAACGATTTCGGCAAGGTATAAGCCAGCGATACCGTACGTAAGTTCAGGTAATTCGCATTGGTCAACCAGCGGGAAGAGTTGCTTTGCGTGATGTTGGTCGCGTGCGTGGAGTTCGCGTCTAAGCGAGGCACGTCCGTTACCTGTCCCGGTGTAGTCCAAGCCCTCTTGATATCCGATGACATCGCGTAACCGAACTCGCCCACGTCCATCAAATTCATGTAAGCGCGGTCGAGGACTTTACCACCCAGCGAGTAAGAAAACGTGGCGGAGAGGTCGAACGCCTTGTAGCCCACGTTGACATTGAAACCTCCATATACTTTCGGGATCGCAGAGCCACTGAAGTCATATTTGGCGTACGTATAGTTGTTTGTCAATTTCTGTCCGTCTTTCTCTACGACCGTAGCCAACGCGTCCTCGTTCCCTCCATAATTCTCTTGGTCGAAGATGTATAAACCGTCTCCGTTATCCGGGTTCACGCCCCACCATTGACGCAGCCAGAACTCATAGATAGAGTGCCCTTCCATCAATTTCCGTTGGTCATCGATGATACCCTCTTTGCGGTTGGCGTCCGGCAAACGGAGAATCTTGTTGTTGATGAACGTCGCGTTTGCGCCTACGGATAATTTCCAATCGTGGTGTCTCAGGATTTGGTAGTTCAAATCGATTTCCACGCCTTGGTTTCGTACCTTACCGATATTCTGCACGATGGATTCCACGCCTGCGGAAAGAGGCTGGCTCACGTTGAACAGCAAGTCGCGGGACGCTTTTCGGAAGTATTCTATCGTACCGGTCAGTTTACCGAACAACCCGAATTCCAAAGCGAGGTCGGACGATACCTGTGTCTCCCATTTCAAGTTCTCGTTTGCCATAGTCGGGAAATACATACCGGCTTCGAGGCCGTTGTTGATACCCAAATCGTATAGTGTCTGATACGGATAATAATCTTGTACGTCATCCTCATTCAATATCGCGTCGTTACCGGTTTCTCCATAAGAACCTCTCAGCTTCAAGTTGTCAATCCACGTGAGGTCTTCCATGAAATCCTCTTCGCTGATGCGCCATGAGGCACCAATCGAGTAGAAGTTTCCCCAACGGTTGTCCTTGCTGAAGCGTGAGGAACCGTCGTGACGGAATGATGCGATCACATAGTATTTGTCGTCATAATCGTAGTTCAAGCGGGCGAAATATCCCTCTTTCTTGTATTCGCGGGTATAAGAATCCATAGAGCTGATATTCACGAAGTTGGTGAACTCGTAAATGCCGGATACGATCTCGGATGTTTTCATCCCGTAGTTGTATTGATAGCGGTAACTGTAATTCTCATGGCCCAACAATACGTCGAAATTGTGTTTACCGAATGTCTTCGTGTAATTGATTAACTGGTTGAACGTTTGGGTCAGATAGTTTTGCTGGCGGATGCCCAAGCGTCCCGGACCGGCTGTACCGTCACCTACGTATGGATTCTCGTAGATTCTACGACGGGCATCCTTGTTATCGAGCGCGTAGTTGACGGTGAGGTTCAATCCCTCGATAGGGGTGAGCGTGACGTAAGTGCGTGCGCTGGTGTTCGTGTTGGTGAATAAGCGGTCGTTCCACAAAGCCTCGGCGATCGCGTCGCGTCCATTGCTGGAAATGCGCGCGCCCTCATAATCATAGGTATATTGACTGGGGTCTGTCGTGGGTTTGTTGTTCGCGTCCAGATACTCTCCGGTCTCTATATCATGCTTGTGTACGGGGTAAATCGGTGCCATCGTACGGATGAAACGGCTTAAGTTTCCGTAGCCCGCGCTATTATCCCAAGTGGATGACGACTGATTTGAGTTCGTACGGCTCAAGCCTAAATTCAAGCCGCTCTTAAACCATTTCACCGGATAGATATTGTAGTTCAAACGCGCGTTATAACGTTCGAAGTCAGTCTTTATCATATAGCCTTTATCGTTCAGATAACCGATGGAGGCATACGTGTCGCTTTTCTCCGTTTTGGTGTTGTAACTCAAACTGTATTCTTGGCGATAACCGGTTCGATAGGCCGCGTCTTCCCAATCAAGGTCATCGCCCCATTTCAACGCGGAGGCCGAGGGATTCAATTTGCCGTCCGTGCCTACGATTGCGTCATCAGCCACTCCTACGAACGGGTTATATTTCAGTTGGTTGATAATCTCTTTGGAGGCGAGAGCCGCCGCGCTTGTCGCGTCATTGCCTAACGAGATGTACGAGTTTTTCAGCATCTGCCATTGTAAAGGATAATAGTCATACAAGCCTACACGGTCATAATCGCTATACGCACGATTTGACCAACCTTGGGAAATGTTCAAGGTGACTCCCGCTCCGCGACTGTCGGAACCTTTCTTGGTGGTAATCAACACTACGCCGTTTCCCGCGCTGGAACCGTACAAGGAGGTTGAGGCGGCATCTTTCAGGATGGTCATTGACTCGATGTCGTTCGGGCTGATCGATGAGATATCGCCGGAGAAGATAGCTCCGTCCACGACATACAAGGGAGCGTTGTCCGCGTTGACAGAGCCGAAACCGCGGATCGTGATGTTCGCTGATTCTCCGGGTTGACCGATGGAGGAGGTTATTTGTACGCCGGCGGCGTTACCTTCCAACGCCGATAACGCGCTACTCAATGGGCGTTTGTCGATTAACGCCGCTCCTACCGTGGAGGCTGATCCCGTGAATGAACTTTTCTTTGCCGTACCGTACGCCACGACCAAAACCTCGTCGAGAGCTTGTGAATCGGAGTTCATCACGATTCTCATGTGCGACTGGGTTGTCGTTTCTTGTGTCTGTAGTCCGACGTAGGAGATGATTAGTTTGGTGTCTTTGTCCACCTCTAATTCAAAATTACCATCTATGTCCGTGATGGTCCCCACGGTCGTGCCTTTCACGACGATAGAGGCGCCGATTACTGGTTCGCCATTCTCGTCAATCACCTTACCGGTGACTTTCGAGTCTTGCGCCGAAGCCACTCCTATCCCCATCGCGAGGAAGAGTAATACGGAAGTAAACTTTTTCTTCATAAACACATTTATTAAATAATTAGGACTTCATTGTTTATTTATCTTACATTTTACGCATATTGACCCAGTCTGGGTAGAACTGTGCTCTTTCATTGAGAAAGTATATACGCTAAACTTGCCGCTTTTATCAATTTGCGATTTTGATTTTCATTCTATTTATCGTTATATTTCCTTTATTGGTGACAAATATCCGTCGAATCGCGATAAATCCTGTCAAATATACACCTTGTCGAGAAGGGAAGAGACTTACTTTTTCAAGGAAGAGAGCGGAGTCTTCGCGGAACTATGGTAGGATTAGACATCATCATTGATAAAATTACTTATATTTTAATGTTCGCATTGAGAACTATTAAATGTCTATCAGCCGTTAGACGAATGTCCACCATCTGTTAGACATTCGTCCATCAGTTGATAGACATTTGTCTAATATGCGATGGATAAACAAATTATTGTCATCGGTAAGCGAAGGGTCGGAAAAAATGTCTTGAAAAGCGGATGAATAAAGAGAAGTGGCGAAAATTCCACTTGATATTTTGACGCGATATAGCGAGAGAAATTTATCACTCAAAAGTTAAATGTCAGATTAATCTGTAACTTTTTCGTTCGTTTTTGTTTATTGTAACAGATATATAGTTATATTTGCGCTTCGATAAGACTAAGCAACGCCTTAGATTGTTCGTGTGAATAAAAAATTATCACAATTATAATATGTACGTTTAACAAAAAAGAGTGTGTCTATGAAAAAGCTGACTTATCTTTTTCTCTGCCTGTTTTTGGTAGGTATTGGATTGGCGAACGCTCAGACGCGGAAAGTGACGGGAGTCGTTATTTCCGCGGAAGACGACCAGCCGGTCATTGGTGCGTCCGTGATAGTCAAGGGTACTACCACGGGTACGGTAACGGATTTTGACGGTGCTTTTAGCTTGGAAGTACCAAGTTCCGCGAAGACTTTATTATTCTCTTATGTGGGAATGGTCTCTCAAGAGGTGCCCATTCAGGATATGATGCGAATCGTGTTGAATACGGCTGCTACGGAGTTGGATGAGGTGATGGTCGTGGCTTACGGTACGGCGAAGAAATCCTCGTTCACCGGTTCCGCGAAGGCGGTGAGCGCCGAGGAAATCGTTTCCGGTTCGAAAGAGTCGTTGGACAAGGCGTTGTCCGGTAAGATGTCCGGTGTGCGCGTGTCGTCCAACACCGGTGACCCGGGCGCTCCCGGCGATATCAACATCCGCGGTGTCGGCTCTATCAGCGGTAGCAAGTCGCCGTTGTACGTAATCGATGGCGTGCCCGTGAAATCGGATACGGATTTGGCGTACTACGGTAAGCAATCCAGCTTGCTGAGCTCGCTGAACCCGGAAGATATCGAGAGCATGACGGTGCTGAAGGATGCCGCCGCGGCTTCTCTGTATGGTTCACGTGCCGCCAACGGTGTCATCATCATCACCACGAAAGCCGGTAAGCGCGGCAAGACTCGCGTAAGCTATAACGGCGAGGTGGGTTGGAGTAATATGGCCGTGAAGCAATATGAGACCATGAGCGCGCCCGAGTTGCTGCAATATGGTAAGGAGGCTATCGCGAATTACTATATTTATAGTGGTGCCGCGACCAATCGCGATCAGGCTTACGCCTTAATCGAACAAGAGGGCGATATGGAGGCTTTCTTCCACGACCCGTCGGGTAACACGAACACGAACTGGCGCGACGAGGTGTACCGCTCGGCGGTGACACATAACCACCAGCTCTCCATCAACGGAGGTAGCGACCGTACGCAATTTTACGTAGGCTTGGGTTACAACAACGCCGAGGGTATCGTGTTGGGTAGCGACTTCGAACGTTTCTCCGGACGTATTAACTTGGATCATCAGGTAAACAACTGGTTGACGGTAGGCGTGAAGCAGATGATCGCTTTCACGACGCAGAACGGTTTCC
>CASEGC010000033.1 GCA_949287365.1 uncultured Parabacteroides sp. | reverse complement strand
TGTGGAAGAACTGGCGCGGGTGTTTGGCGAACTGATTCAGGAAGGCAAGATATTGGGCTGGGGCGTATCGGAAGCCACGGCAGAACAAATCCGCAAGGCGAATGCCGTAACTCCGCTCACCGCCGTGCAGAGCGAATACTCCATGATGGCTCGCCAATGGGAAAAAGACGTGATGCCGCTTTGCGCCGAATTAGGTATCGGTTTCGTGGCTTACTCGCCCATGGCAAGTGGTTTCCTGAGCGGCAAATATACGGCAGAGACAGAGTATAAAGGCGACGATGTACGCCGTGTCATCACCCGTTTTGCCAAAGAGAACGTCATAGCCAACCAGCCGTTGCTTAACCTTCTGCACAAGTATGCCGCCGAGAAACAGGCTACACCAGCACAGATTTCCTTGGCTTGGCTGATGCATCGAGGAGACTTCATCGTTCCCATTCCGGGACTGAGGCGGGAGGAGCGTATCATCGAGAACTTAGGTGCAGCAGATGTGGTGCTGACCGATGAAGAGTTTACACGCTTGGAAACAGAATTGGACAAAATAACGATTCACGGAGACCGAAAAGATGAGGATATTGCAAAGTTAGGAACTATAGCAACTTATAAATAAGAAGAATAAATGAAATATGGTGTATTAGGTACGGGAGATGTTGCCCGTACCATTGCAAACAAACTGATTGAATTGGGTCATGAGGTGATGATGGGCTCACGCTCGGAGAACAATCCCACTGCCGTCCTTTGGGCTGAGCAAAATAGTGAACGGGCTTCGCATGGAACTTTTGCCGATGCAGCCAAATTCGGTGAACGGGTATTCTGTTGCGTACAAGGCATTCATGCGTTGGAAGCCTTGCGAATGGCTGGAGAAGAAAATTTAGCAGACAAGATACTCATAGACCAATCCAATCCATTCTTATATAAGGAGGGAAATATCTCACTCGACCCGCAGTATAGCGGTTGGACCAGCTTGGGCGAAGAAGTGCAACGGATGCTGCCCCGCACCAAGGTCGTAAAAACATTGAACTACCTGTGCCATCATCTGATGACCAATCCGGGTATGTTGCCGGAAGCCATCACAGGCTTTTATTGCGGCAACGATTCGGAAGCCAAGCAAGCCGTGGACACGCTGCTGCACGATTTTGGCTGGACAGACACCATGGATTTGGGCGATATCTCCCGTTCGCGCTATACCGAGATGCTCGGTGCGTTCTGGCCTGCCGTATATGGCTCGTTAGGGCACATGGATTGGGGATTCAAATTGATAAGAAAGTAATATCAAACAAATGAAAGAAATATGACAATGAACAAGACTATCACTTTAAACAACGGCGTCGAAATGCCGATATTAGGATTCGGCGTTTACCAAGTGCCGCCCGAAGAGTGCGAGCGTTGCGTGCTTGACGCTATCAGCGTGGGGTACAGGTTGATTGACACCGCGCAAGCCTATTACAATGAGAAAGGCGTGGGCAATGCCGTGGCGAAATGCGGCGTGCCACGTAACGAACTGTTCCTTACTACCAAAGTCTGGATAACTAATGCCGGAGAAGAAAAGGCGGCTGCCAGTATTGACGAATCACTTCGCAAACTGCGGACGGACTACATCGACCTGCTGCTTATCCATCAGCCTTTCAGCGATTACACGGGCACTTGGCGGACGATGGAAAAAGCCGTGCGTGATGGGAAGGTACGTGCCATCGGACTTTCCAATTTCTATCCCGACCGTTTCGTGGACATGGCGGAATACGCTAATATCAAGCCTGCCATAAACCAATTGAAGACCAACGTGTTCAGCCAGCAATGGGAGGCGGAGGCGGAAATGAGACCCTACGGAACCCATATCATGGCTTGGGCGCCTTTAGCGCAAGGCGACCCGGATTTGCGGAGTAATCCGACCCTGAAAGCCTTGTCGGAAAAGTATGGCAAGACCCCTCAACAAGTAGCTTTGCGTTATCTCATCCAGCGTGACATCGTCGCCATTCCCAAGAGCGTCCATATCGAGCGTATGAAGCAGAACTTGGACGTATTCGACTTTGCGCTCACGGGAGAAGAGATGGAGAGCGTCCGCCCGCTGGGCAAGCCTGAAGATTTCCGCTGGTCGCACCGCAACCCGGAACTCGTCAAGTTCCTGTGGAATTACGACAAGCGATTCTGAAAAAAAGACGTACGTGTTTCCCTGAACGCACGTACGTCTTTTTTTGAAAGGCGCACGTGTTTTTCGAAAGACACGCACGTCTTTTTTAATGAAACATTAGCGGAGGCCGTTTATCCATTTTTGGATATCGCTTTTACCCATCCGATTCAGCAATTTCCCTTTTCCCCAGTTCAACGTCGGGTAACTCTTTCGCAGCGTTTTCACGCTGTTGTCGATGCCGCTGCCGCCCGAGGTGGCGAACGGAATCAAGGTCTTGCCTTTCAGGTCGTGGCTTTCGATGAAAGTGTTGATGACGCGAGGCGCTTGGTCCCACCAGATAGGATAGCCGATGAACACCACGTCATATCTGGCGATATCGCTTATCGTCTCTTTCAAGGCTGGACGGGCTTTCGGGTCGCCCATTTCCACCGAGCTGCGCGATTGTTTGTCGTTCCAGTTCAAGTCGTCGGAAGTATAAGCCTCTTGAGGCGTGATGGCGTAGAGTTTGCCTCCCGTCACTTCGGCTATAATCCGCGCGGCCTTGGCTGTCGTACCGGTCGCCGAGAAATAGGCGACCAATGTCTTCGATGTTTCCATACGTTGTTCTCCTTCTCTTTTCATTTTCGCTTGGGCGATGGAGTAAACGCCAATCGCCACCGCGAGAGTCAATAAAATCTTCTTCATCAGGTGTATAAATTAAGTTATTGTCGATTCATTTGATTTTTCAAAGATAGAAAGTGTGAAGGGAAAAAGATGTAACCAAATTACGGATAGCGTAACCCGATTTACGGATTCATGGTATGGGCTCGACGTGGGGTGGAAGCGGACAGGGGGGCGCGTAAGGAAGAAAAGTTCGGGAGAACGGGAGAAAAAACTAGGAAAGTCGAATTCATGTTAATGGCGGGGTAGCGGCTTTTTTTCGGGCACTTTTCGTAATTTCGCGTGAAAGGCTTGTCCCACGGATAGGCACGTTTTATAGGGATTTTCATGGAGAGAAGAAAAAATAGGACGATGAGAAAGATAGTTTTGTTTGTCATGATTTGTTGTCAGGCCTTTTGCGGCATGGCGCAAAAGAAGGCTCCTAAATGGATGAATAAGGAGCGGGAAGCGGTGATTATGGTCACGACTTACGGAGAGAACGGCCAACAGATAGCCCAAGGATTAGGATTCTTTGTCACGGAGACGGGAGAGGCGGTGTCCGGCTATGCGTTGTTTCAAGATGCGAGGAAGGCGATAGTAACGGATATCGACGGACAACAATATCCAGTGAGTCGGATTCTCGGGGCGGATGAATTGTACGACGTGATTCGGTTTAAGGTCGATTCGCCAAGGAAAACGAGGTTCTTGTCGGTAGCCGAAGGCACGGTCCCGCAAGGTTCCACCGTCTATCTGATGCCTTATTCCAAGGACAAGATTACAAGGTTTGGCGCGGGGACCGTGACGGAAATCAGCAAGGTGAAGGGTGATTATGGCTACTATAAGTTGTCGATGCCTTTGGAGGAAGGATGGGTGAACGCTCCCATATTGACGGAAGAGGGCGAGGTGTTCGGTTTGGCTCAAGCCGACGCTTCGGGTAAGAAGGAGATTTCCTACGGCATGTCTGTCGGGTACGCGAATAGCCTCGCCATTCGGTCTGCGGACATTGTCAATACCACGTATAGCAGTATCGGTATCCGCAAGGCGTGGCCGCGGGATGAGAGTGACGCGCGGGTGGCTTTGTTGTTGTTGGCCGGCTGGCAGGACGCGAAGAGCTATTTGGCCACGTTGAATGATTTCATCGCCACTTTCCCCGAATCGCCCGATGGCTATTTGAGCCGGGCGAGCCATTACGCGTTTCACCGTACGGATTTGGCCTCCGCAGGCGAAGAACCGTCCGTTTTCCTTGACAAAGCGTTGGAAGACATCGACTCGGCTTCCCGTCTTACCGATAAGGAAGGCGACGTGTGGTATAACCGCGCCAAACTGATTTTTGGCGTGGCCACCGCGGATACTACCTTGAACGACGAGAACTGGACATTGGCCGCGGCCGAGGAGGCGATACGGAAAGCGATAGAGGAGGAGGATTCTCCGCTTTATCGCCAATTGGAGGGTGACATTTTTTTCTCCGAGGGCAAATTCGAGCGGGCGTTCGACGATTACATGAAAGTGAATTTAAGCGACGTGGCTTCTTCCTCCTCTTGGTATTTGGCGGCGAAGGCGAAGCAAAACACGCCGGGAGCGAACTTGGGCGATATCATCGCCTTATTGGACAGCGCGGTCGCCCGATGCGGCAATCCGCCATCGCGTGAAGCGGCTCCTTATATCTTGGAGCGGGTGGATTTCAAGTTAAAGCTGATGTTATATAAGGAGGCCGTCGCCGACTATGACCTGTACTACAAGGTCTTGGACGGGCAGGTGAACGATGGCTTCTATTACTATAGGGAACAAGCCAAGTTCCGGATGGGTGATTTCGCGGGAGCGTTGGCGGATATCCAATCCGCTATCCGGCTGAATCCGCGAGACCCTGTCTATCAAGCGGAGGAAGCCTCGGTATATATCCGCATGGAGGATTATGAGCGTGCGTTGGAGAGCGTGGAAAAGGCGTTAAGCGTCGCTCCCGATTTCGCGTCGTGCTATCGCTTGCGCGGTATCTGTTATGTCCATCAAGAGGAGAAAGCGGAGGCATGCGAGGCGTTCCAAAAAGCGAAAGAGCTTGGCGACCCTATCGTGGATAAATTGATACGGCAACATTGCCAATAAATTGACGCTTGAATATTCAATAAATCCACGTTTTTTATCGGTGGTTCTAAAATTCTATCTAAATTTGTTGTCAAAAGAAAAATGCGATTATGGATACGATAACAAAAGCACGGATTATACGGTTGGTGCATCAAGAGGTGATTCCGGCTATCGGATGCACGGAACCGATAGCGGTCGCGTTGGCCGCGGCCAAGGCCGCCGAGGTCTTGGGTAGAAAACCTAAGCGCATAGAGGCGCATCTGAGCGCGAATATATTGAAGAACGCGATGGGAGTGGGCATCCCGGGAACCGGCATGGCGGGTCTGCCTATCGCCATCGCTTTAGGTTCGCTCATCGGGAAGTCCGCCTACGGATTGGAGGTACTTCGAGATCTTACGCCCGAAGGTTTGGAAGAAGGGAAGGCGATGATTCAACGGAAATGCATCCATATCGACTTGAAGGAGAACGTGGATAAACTCTACGTTGAGATAGTGAGCCGTGCGGGTGACGATTACGCGCGGGTAGTCATCAGCCATGCCCACACGCATATCGAATATGTGGAGAAAAACGGAGAGGTATTGCTCGACCTGCGAGTGAGTGAGAGTTCGGGCGAAGAGACGGACGGGGAACGGGATTTGCGCCTATCGTTCTCGATGGTATATGAGTTCGCCATGGAAACGCCTTTGGAGGAGATACGTTTCATCTTGGAGACCGCCGAATTGAACAAGAAAGCGGCACAAATCTCGATGAAAGGGAATTACGGGCATACGGTGAGCAAGACCGTATCGGGTACGTTCGGACGGAAATATATGGGTGACTCCGCCTATACGCACATGCTGATTATGACCGCCGCCGCTTGCGATGCCCGTATGGACGGGGCGATGATTCCAGTGATGAGTAACTCGGGTAGCGGAAATCAAGGTATAGCCGCCACGCTTCCGGTGCTTTCTTTCGCGGAGGATATCCAATGCTCGGAGGAACAATTGATTCGTGCGTTGATGTTGAGCCATCTGATGGTCATTTATATCAAGCAAAGCTTGGGACGGCTTTCCGCTTTATGCGGATGTGTGGTGGCCGCCACGGGAGCGAGTTGCGCGATTACCTATCTGATGGGTGGGGGCAAGACGCGGATTTCTTACGCCATCAAGAATATGATTGGGAATATCACGGGAATGATTTGCGACGGTGCCAAGCCGAGTTGCGCTATGAAGGTATCGAGCGGTGTCTCCACGGCGATGCTCTCCGCGTTGATGGCGATGGAGAACAAGGTGGTGACTCCAGTGGAAGGCATCATCGACGAGGATGTAGACAAATCGATAGCTAACCTTACAGCTATCGGTTCCAAAGGTATGGAAGAGACCGACCGTTTGGTTTTGGATATCATGACCGGCAAATCTAAGTGAAATAAGTTTATAAGTTCTTGAGTTTGTCAGTTTATAGTCGCTACCTTTTAAACTTGAAAACTCAAGAACCCAAACTATAATTACAGTACATCTATTACGTTCCTTACGCTTGTTACGCCAATCAAACGATCGTAACGAGCGCCCATTGGACGGTAATAGACGTAAACGCTGTATTTGTTTTCGGTTTGGAAGAAATCCCCTTCGATGGGGAGTGTTTGTCCGACCGTTTGTCCGTTCGGGACGAACAAGTATTGGTAATTGTAGTTGCCTTGTTTCAAGAGTACGGATTTCTCGTATTGGCCCCTTTCCGGATTGTATCCCATCTTGCTTTTCTCATCCAATACATTATTATATAAATCGCCACAGAGATAGACATTCCCCTCTGGAATCCAATCCATAGGAAGGGTGAAATGGACGATATAATAATCAGCCTCCGTGTCAGGGTCCTCACTGCCGTTGCGCCCAATCAAGAAACCACCGTCTTGGTCTTGGTCGTATTGGTAAGGCATCTCGTTTCGCGGGAAATCCTCCATCAACTCCACGTGGTAATAAGGATTATGGAACGAGATGTTTTTCACATGCATTCCGTTATATCTGTGGTTAATGAACTCCATCCTGCGATATTCGTTCCCAGCGGGAAAAATCAAATCGCGGTTGTTCGTATATACGATTTGGTCTTTTAATAAGCTCATTGGCTGTAGGTTTGTCACTGCGTTGTCCCTTCTATTGTTTTGGTAAACCCAAATCTTCAAGTCCGATTGCGGATACGTGATAGGAAAGTTCTTGTTGTTGATGATGAAACTGACCTGTTGATGAGATAGATTCGTGTCGATATCCGTGTTTCCACTTACCTTGGCGGCTATACTCACCAAAGGTTCATAAATGGAAAAGCAAGCGGTAAATACGATATGGGAGGGATCATCCTCGTTATAAACTTCTAATGCATAATTGCCCGATACTTTGGGACGTACATCCTCATTGGGGAAAAATAGCCGATAATTGGTATATTGCACCGTAGTTCCCATGGCGTTGGCGAAATCATCGATTATGCTTCCTTGAAATCCGTCCATGTATTCAATTTGGGAGAGGCTTGAGCGGGTCCAATCCGCATCACAATGAATTAAGTTGTACGCATAACGCCCGAAACCTGGGTTTAAAGCATCGAAGTTGATCTCGATACGTTCTCCGTTATTTAGTTGGATAAACGGATTGGCGAACATTTCGCCTTCTCTCTTCACTTGAAGCGATTTTATTTGTTTGTCGCGAATGTCCGTAAAATAACTTTCTTGAGCGTTTGAAGACGCTAAAGCGATGGTAAACAGTAAAAAAAGAATATTCAAACTTTTCATTTTCTTTCGACTCTCTTTGATGACACAAAATTATGGAATTTTTTCTCCAATTAATTGCCTTTCCCTGCTCTATAACATAAAAAAATGTTTACTTTTGCGGGAAAATTACATATAAACAATTTTAGTTATATCATGGCAAATGTGATTAAGATTAAAAAGGGTTTAGACATTAATCTGAAAGGTAAAGCTCCGGAAGTGTCGCTAAACGGTGGGAAAAGTGCCTCCTATGCGATCGTTCCGAGTTGTTACGACGGTATACTTCCGAAAGTAACAGCCAAAGTAGGAGACAAGGTCAAAGCCGGTTCTGTGTTGATGACAGACAAGAATCGCCCCGAAATCAAGTTCGTTTCGCCCGTAAGTGGTGAGGTAGCGGCTGTTAATCGAGGAGAGAAGCGCAAGGTGCTAAGCATCGTGGTGACGCCTGACGCCCAAATGGAGTACGAGGATTTCGGAAAGAAAAATGTCGCCTCCTTAAAGGCTGACGAGGTGAAAGAGACGCTTTTGAACTCCGGTATGTGGCCGTTCATCAAGCAACGCCCGTACGACATCGTGGCGACTCCGACTGAGACGCCGCGTGACATTTTCGTGACGGCTTACAATTCCGCTCCGTTGGCTCCGAATTTTGATTTTATCGTGAAAGGACAGGAGGCTGATTTGCAGACGGGTTTGGATGCTTTGGCGAAACTAACGGACGGAAAAGTGTATGTCGGGGTAAAGGCAGGTTCCGCATTACAATTAAAAGGAGTGGAGGTAGTGGCGTTCGATGGCCCACATCCCGCAGGAAACGTAGGCGTACAGATTAACCACATCAAACCCGTGAATAAGGGGGAGACCGTATGGACAGTAAACGCCGCGGATGTCATCTTAATGGGACGAGTGTTCAATAAGGGTATAGCGGATTTCACACGTCTGGTCGCCATTACGGGTTCCGAGACGACGGAGCGTGGGTATATCAAGGCTATCGCGGGTTGCACGATTGAGAGCTTATTGAGCGGTAAGGTGATAGGTAATGAGCATCTCCGCCTGATTAGCGGAAATGTACTGACCGGACGTAAAGTCGGTATGGAAGATTATCTTGGAGCTTACGATTGCCAAGTGACGGTTATACCGGAAGGTGATGAGGTGAACGAATTCTTGGGCTGGGGCGTACCTGGTTTCGGGAAATATAGCGTAAGCCATTCTTATCCGATGTGGTTGGTCGGCGGGAATAAGGAATATACGTTGGATGCTCGCATCAAGGGTGGTCAACGCGCCATGATCATGTCTAACGAATATGATAAGGTATTCCCGATGGATATCCTTCCCGAATATTTGCTGAAGGCGATTATCGCATTCGATATCGACAAGATGGAGAATCTGGGTATTTACGAGGTAGCTCCTGAGGATTTCGCCTTATGCGAGTTCGTGGATACATCGAAAATCGAACTGCAGAAAATCGTTCGTGACGGTTTGGACTTGCTGTATAAAGAAATGAATTAATAACATTAAAATCATAAAACATTGAAAGCGTTAAGGAATTATCTCGACAAGATTAAGCCTAACTTTGAGGAAGGCGGAAAACTGGCGATGTTCCGTTCTGTATTTGAGGGGTTCGAATCGTTCTTGTTTGTCCCGAATACCACGTCAAAGACAGGCGTGCATATTCATGACAGCATCGATTCAAAGCGTACGATGACTATCGTGATTATCGCTTTGTTGCCAGCTTTGCTTTTCGGTATGTACAACGTAGGTTATCAACATAACCTTGCCGTTGGTATCGAACCGGGCTTTTGGATGACGTTTATTTTTGGTTTCTTGGCCGTATTGCCTAAGATCATCGTTTCTTATGTGGTTGGTTTGGGCATCGAGTTTGCTGTGGCTCAGTGGAAAAAGGAAGAGATACAAGAGGGTTTCTTGGTATCCGGTATCTTAATTCCGATGATCGTGCCGGTGGATACTCCGTTGTGGATGATCGCGGTGGCCACGGCTTTCGCTGTTATTTTCGCTAAGGAGGTATTCGGTGGAACAGGTTATAATGTATTTAACGTGGCGTTAGTGACTCGTGCGTTCTTATTCTTCGCTTATCCGACAGCGATGTCCGGTGATAAGGTTTGGGTACGTACCGCCGATACGTTCGGTATTGGCACGGGACAAGTGGTGGATGGCTTCTCCGCCGCTACACCGCTGGGTATCGCGAAAGTGGCGACAACCGCTTCTCCGGAATATCCCTGGAGTTTCAATGATATGGTGATGGGATTCATTCCGGGTTCTATTGGCGAGACCAGTATTATCGCTATTGCGATTGGCGCTATAATCTTATTGGTCACGAATATCGCGAGCTGGAAGACGATGTTCTCGGTATTTGTAGGTGGTGCGTTGATGGCTATTGTATTTAATGTGGCGGGACCGGATACGGCTACGGCACAAATGCCATGGTATATGCATCTGACTTTAGGTGGTTTTGCCTTTGGCGCTGTTTTCATGGCGACAGACCCTGTGACATCGGCCCGTACGGAGACCGGTAAATATATTTATGGTCTTTTGGTTGGTGCGATGGCGATTATCATTCGTGTATTGAATCCGGGTTATCCGGAAGGTATGATGTTGGCGATCTTGCTGATGAACGTATTCGCTCCGTTGATTGACTACTACGTCGTAGAGGCAAACATCAAACATCGTTTAAACCGTGTAAAAGTGAATAAATAAAAAGGAATATGGCTACAAAGAAATTTAAGTGCAAAGTATGTGGCTATGTCCACGAAGGTGATAAAGCGCCGGAGAAATGTCCGGTATGTCAGGCTCCGGCCTCTGAGTTCGAGGAGATCGTTGAAACGGGTGCGCCCGCAAAAAAAGGAATAGATCGTAATAGCAATACCTACACCATCATATACTCAGCGGTTATGGTTATCTTGGTGGCGGTAGGTCTGGCGGTTACTTCTCAATCCTTGAGACCATTCCAAAAAGCGAACGAGGACAACGATAAACGTTTGCAGATTCTTCGTTCGATAAACGTGACCGTAACGGCTAACGAAGCCGAGGCGAAATATAACGAATTGATTACTGACGCTTTCTTGATTAACGAGAATGGTGAGAAGGTAGGTAATAAGGAAGAGGCTTTCGCGGGCGAGAAAGAAGGTTTCCCCGTATTTGTCGCTACAGTTGACGGACAGACCAAGTATATCATGGCGTTGAACGGTTCCGGTTTGTGGGGAGCGCTTTGGGGATACATTTCCGTGGATGATGATAAGAACACCGTTTTTGGTGCCGATTTTAGCCATGCGGGTGAAACTCCGGGTCTAGGTGCCGAAATCGCTACTCCTGGGTTTAGCGGTAAGTTCAAGGGAAAGAAAATCTTCATGAACGGAGAACTCAAATCTATCGCTGTCGTAAAGCCGGGTAAGAGCGCGGAAGGTCAAGATTATGTGGATGGTATTTCAGGTGGAACGATCACCAGCCAAGGCGTTGACCGTATGCTGTTCAATAGTTTGAATAGCTATGTTAAATTTTTAACTACTCAAAATTAATCGAAAATGGGATTTTTATCTAAAAAGAATAAAGAGGTTTTAGTAGGCCCGTTGAGCATGAACAACCCTGTAATCGTGCAGATGCTGGGTATCTGTTCCGCTTTGGCGGTAACGTCTAAACTGGAACCCGCTATCGTGATGGGTATCTCGGTGACGGTCGTAGTGGCCTTTGCCAACGTGATTATCTCGCTCTTGCGTAATACGATTCCGAATCGTATCCGTATTATCGTCCCCTTGGGGGTTTGCGCCGCGTTGGTGACGATCGTGAGCGAGGTGTTGAAAGCGTTCGCTTATGATGTGAATAAGCAACTTTCCGTTTATGTCGGTCTGATTATCACGAACTGTATCTTGATGGGACGTTTGGAGGCGTTCGCTTTGGGTAACGGTCCGTGGGAATCTTTCTTGGATGGTATCGGTAACGGGTTAGGATATGCCATAATCTTGATTATCGTCGGTTTCGTCCGGGAATTGTTCGGTTCCGGAACGTTGCTTGGATTCCAAGTGATTCCACAAGCGTTCTATGATATGGGTTATGTAAACAATGGCTTGGTTATCTTACCTCCGATGGCGTTGATCATCATAGCTTTGATCGTATGGTATCATCGTTCTCGTAATAAGGAACTCCAGGAAAATTAATCATTTTAAAAGTCTATTAGAATGGAAGAGTTATTAAGTACATTTGTCCGCTCGATTTTCTCCGACAATATGATCTTCACATACTATCTGGGTATGTGTTCTTTCCTGGCTGTATCTAAGAATGTGAAGACAGCTCTCGGATTGGGTATCGCGGTGACGTTTATCTTGACTTGTACGTTGCCGATTAATTACATGCTTGAGAATTACGTGTTGAAGGAAGGCGCCCTGCAATGGTTAGGTCCGGAATATGCGGAGGTAAACCTGAGTTTCTTGGCGCTTCTTATCTTTATCGCCATCATCGCCGCTTTCACGCAATTGGTTGAGATGGTAGTCGAGAAGTTCTCTCCTTCGCTTTATGCTTCGTTAGGTATCTTCTTGCCGCTGATAGCCGTTAACTGCGCGATCTTGGGTGGTTCATTGTTCATGCAGCAGAGAGCGTTCCCGAACGTGGGTGTAGCTACGGTTTACGGATTAGGTTCCGGTATCGGTTGGATGTTGGCTATCGTTGGTATGGCCGCTATCCGTGAGAAGTTGGCGTATTCGAACATCCCCAAGCCTTTGAGAGGTCTGGGTATTTCGTTCATCATCACCAGTTTGATGGGTATCGCATTCATGTGCTTCTCAGGTTTGAAGATTTAAGTTTAACGCATAAAAGATTATAGGAAATATGACTTTATTAATGTCTGGCATATTGACCATCATCAGCGGTACGGTGGTATTCTTGGTGGTTACCATGATACTGGTGGGTGCGTTATTGTATGCCAAAGCGAAATTGGTTCCGTCAGGTAATGTCAAGCTGACGGTTAATGGAGAGAAAGAGATCGATGTCCCCATCGGAGGGACTTTGTTGGGTTCGCTTCAGGCAGGCGGTATCTTCTTGTCTTCGGCTTGCGGTGGTGGCGGTAAATGTGGCCAATGTCGCGCGCAAGTGATGGAAGGTGGAGGAGAGATCCTTCCTACGGAAAAGGTTTTCTTCTCGCGCAAGCAACAAAAAGAGCATTGGCGCTTGGCTTGCCAAACGAAGGTAAAAGAGGATATGCAAGTAAAGGTACCGGAAGAGGTATTGGGTGTAAAGGAGTACGAATGCGAGGTGATCTCGAACAAGAACGTGGCTACGTTCATCAAAGAGTTTATCGTGCAGTTGCCTAAAGGCGCGCACATGGACTTCATCCCAGGTTCATACGCCCAAATCAAGATTCCTAAATTCTCCATGGATTATGACAAGGATATCGACAAGAGCATGATCGGCGAACAATATTTGCCCGCATGGGAAAAGTTCGGTCTCTTTGGCTTGAAATGTCGTAACGACGAGCCGACTATCCGTGCCTATTCAATGGCCAACTATCCGGCGGAAGGCGACCGCTTCATGTTGACGGTACGTATCGCTACGCCTCCGTTCAAGCCGAAACCACAGGTTGGTTTCATGGACGTGATGCCGGGTATCGCTTCTTCATACATCTTTACCCTCAAACCGGGCGACAAGGTGTTGATGAGTGGTCCTTATGGAGACTTCCATCCGATATTCGATTCGAAACGCGAGATGATGTGGATTGGCGGTGGCGCTGGTATGGCTCCGCTTCGCGCGCAAATCATGCACATGACGAAGACATTGCATACGACCGACCGCAAGATGTCTTACTTCTACGGCGCTCGTGCGTTGAACGAAGTGTTCTATTTGAACGACTTCTTGGAATTGGAAAAGGAATTCCCGAACTTCTCGTTCCATCTCGCGCTTGACCGTCCGGATCCCGCGGCAGACGCGGCGGGCGTGAAGTACACTCCGGGATTCGTCCATCAGGTTATCTACAACACCTACCTGAAAGACCACGACGCTCCGGAAGATATCGAGTACTACATGTGCGGTCCGGGTCCGATGTCGAAGGCGGTAGAAGGCATGTTGGATAGCCTCGGCGTACCGATGGATATGCTTCATTACGATAACTTCGGCGGATAACGAGGATTTATCATCTTTATATTCAGAAGAAGGTGTGTCAAAAAGCGCACCTTCTTTTCATGTTAGCGAAAGCCTATTTGTTATCAGTGAAAAAAACACTGATAACAATCAAGTCCATTTATTATCAATCGCATAAAATAATGATAACAATCAAGCCAATTTGTTATCAATTACATAAAATAATGATAACAATCGAGTCCGTTTGTTATCAGTGAAAAAAACACTGATAATAATCAAACTCATTTATTGTCAATTGCATAAAACAATGATAACAATAGAGCCTATTTGTTATCATTATAAAGTATGATAATAATAATCAAGTTCGTTTGTTATCATCGCGAAAAACACTGATAACAATCAATAAAAATATGCGACATCTTACGTCCTACATGCGTTATTCGCGTAACTTTGGGTTTGAATCTTAAATTCATGACACGATGAGAAGCATGTTCATTATCCTTTCGCTCTGCTGGCTTTCCAACGCCATCCTGCCCGCCCAAGAATACTTGCGTACGGTCCTTGAGCGGCTGGAGCGAATCCAATCCGCCAGCTACACGAACCTGAAGGAGGCCTGGGAGCCGGGTGACACGGAGCCTGTCTACGCGATTCCGTTCTACGTGGAAGAGTACAGGAATCCGAACGACACGGTGATAGGTTCGGGCTATCTCTCTTGGGACTCGGCGGAAAAGAGACGCTTCGAGGGCGGATACGACGGGACCGTGAGCGCGAGCGTGTCGCATGAGAAAAAAAGCGTCGTCATCGACGATTTCTCCATCCCCCGCGCCCCGTTCCGTTTGGTGAGCCCGCCTTTCTTCAACTACGCGGAAAGCATCATCCGTTACCTGTTGGAAACGGCCGATAGCCTGACCACGGAAGTTAAGGAGACGGAAGAGAGCTATTACGTGAGAATGACCATCCACGAGGAGAACCAAATCGAGTTTTTCGGGAAGCCGTGCCGCGTCCCCACGCCGCCTTTTTACGTGGAGCCGACCTCCATTTATGAGCTTTGGATAGATAAATCGACCGGCCTTCCCTATAAGGTGAGGCGTGAGATGTCGCACAGCATATCGGCGCAAACCGTCTCCGACGCAAGGCTGAACGGACTGGACCCGGCCACGCTCGACCTCCGCGCGTGTTTCCCCGCCGATTATGAGGTGCGGATGTACGGGCGGAAGAAAAGGCCGGTGTCCGCCTTGGAGGGGGAAAAGGCGCCCGACTGGCAACTGGCGGACACGACAGGGCGATTGGTCTCTCTCGCCGACTTACGGGGCAAAGTCGTCTTGCTCAACCTGACGGGAATCGGTTGCGGGCCGTGCCATGCGGCCATCCCGTTTCTCAACACGCTGAAAGAGCGTTTCCCGGACGGTTTGGATGTGGTCGCTATCGACACGTGGGGCAGGAAACAATCTTCCATTCGAAATTATATCCGAAGGAATGGCGTTCGGTATCTTTTCCTTGAGGGAACGCCGGACATCGCGAGAAATTACCAAACCGGAGGAGCCGCGCCTTATTTTTTCCTGTTGGACGAGAACCGCGTCGTAAGGAAAGTGTTTTTTGGCTATAAGACAGGCGAAAGCGACGAGGAAATCACGCGGGCGATAGAGGTCGCCTTGCGTTAAACGCGAAGCCGGCGCGTAATATTCCCGAATATTTTTGAAATAATATGCAGCGTTTCACGTTCTACATACATCTGCTTGTATGTAATCATAAAAAAGACAAGTGAACATGAAGCCATTGATTTTATCTTTTTTCGCGGTTTTGCTGGGATACTCTTTCTTTTTCGACAACAACGAGAAGGAGGAAGAGACTCGGGGCGCGGAACAAATCTCTACAGATTTCAGTTCCGCGATGGTCGAAGACACTGATACGGTTTTTTATGCCAAGAAAATACAAGGAGCCTCTAAATCCGTGTTGATGTTCCGTTAAGCGCCATTTTCCAGTGTGGTGTACTCCGGTAGATTCTCGAGGAAAGCGTAGGCACTTTTCTCTTGGTCTATCTCGCAACAATAATGCTGGAGGCCATTGCTCACCAGAAGGTATTTCACGCGCAAAGCCATGTCATAACGCACTATCTGGTCGAATACGGCTCCCGTGATCTCGATATGGGGCGCCTTGTATTCTATAATCATCAAAGGTTCCAAAAAGCGGTCGTAGACCACCGTGTCGCATCTTTTGGTGGTGTTGTTCAGACGGATGGTCACCTCGTTCGCCAATAATTCTTTAGGATAACCTTTTCTTTCTATCAAGAAGTGTACGAAATGTTGACGGACCCATTCCTCGGGTGTCAACGACACGAATTTCTGACGGATTGAGTCCCAAATAAAGGGTTTTCCTCGCCTCATCGTCACTTTAGCCGGATATTCTGGAAGATTTAACGGGAGCATTTATTATATTTGCTATCTATTTTCACGTTGAACAATATCTCCAAAGATAGCGATTTATGAGGACAAAACAAGAAATCGTGGAAAATTGGTTGCCCCGTTACACGGAACGGAAGCTGGAAGATTTTACCAAATACGTGTTGCTCACGAATTTCACTAAATATATAGAGATTTTCGCCGGACGTTTCAATGTACCTATATTGGGATTGAAAAGCTCTATGTCTAACGCCTCGGCCGATGGCATCACAATTATCAATTTCGGGATGGGAAGCGCGAACGCGGCTACGATTATGGACCTTCTCTCCGCCATCATGCCCAAGGCGGTCCTTTTTATCGGGAAATGCGGCGGGCTGAAAAAGGAAAACGCTTTGGGCGATTATCTGTTGCCGATAGCGGCCATTCGTGGGGAAGGGACATCCGACGAGTATTTGCCGCCTGAAGTGCCTTCGCTTCCGGCGTTTTCCATGTTGCGCGCCATCTCGTCCGCCATCCGCGACCATGGGAAAGACTATTGGACCGGCACGGTTTATACGACGAATCGCAGGGTTTGGGAATACGATAACGATTTCAAGGAATATCTTCAAAGCACGCATGCCACGGGAATCGATATGGAAACCGCCACCTTGCTGACCGCCGGTTTCGCGAATCATATCCCCACGGGCGCGTTGTTGATGATATCGGACAAGCCATTGGAGGAGAATGGGATAAAGACGGAAGAAAGCGACCGAGAGGTCACTCGCTTGTTCGCGGAAGAGCATGTCGCTCTTGGCATCGAGGCGCTTCAGCAGATTGTCGATGGAAAGAAGACTATCCGCCATATCCGTTTCAGTTGGTGATGTAAAAGAAGAATGTTATTCATGGCGAAAAAAGAAATTACATTTGAGGAGATTTGTCAGGATATCGCGGCGAGAAGGTTCCGGCCGGTTTACCTGTTGATGGGAGAAGAGCCTTTCTTTATCGACCGGATAACGGACTTGCTGATAGATAAGGTCTTGAATGAGTCGGAGAGGGATTTCAACCAGATTATTTTGTATGGAGCGGACACGGACGCTATCGCGGTCGTTAACGCCGCCCGTCGTTATCCGATGATGTCCGATTATCAATTGGTTGTCGTTAAGGAGGCCCAGTTGATACGGAATATCGAGCTGCTGAGTAATTACGTGAAAAATCCGTTGGTCTCTACGGTTCTGGTCATCAATTACAAGTATAAGACATTGGATCGCCGCCGCGCGTTGGCCGCCGCGGTGGAGAAAAACGGGATTTTGTTCGAGTCGAAAAAAGTGCCGGATTATAAGATGCCGACGTTTATCTCCAATTTATTGCGCCAACGAGGTATGACCATCGACCCAAAGGCCGCTCAAATGCTCTCTGATTTCCTTGGAAACGATTTAAACCGCTTGAGCAAGGAATTGGACAAGCTGGCGATTATCATGGCTGAAAACGCCTCAAAACGCGTCACGCCGGAGTTGGTGGAGCAAAATATCGGGATAAGTAAAGAATACAATAACTTCGAGCTGATTAAGGCCCTTGTCGCGAAAGATGTCTTGAAAGCGAACCAAATCGCACGATACTTCGAGAAAGACCCTAAAAACAATCCTATACAGATGACACTTCCTGTATTATTTAACTATTTCTCGAACCTGCTGATTTGTTATTATGCGAAAGACCGTTCCGAGAGTGGTTTGATGACGGCTTTAGGTTTGCGGAACTCTTACCAAGTCAAGGATTATCTTTTGGGGATGCGAAATTATTCGGCCATGAAAGTGTTCAACCTAATCGGCGAAATCCGGATGACCGACGCAAGGTCGAAAGGAGTGGACAATTCTTCCGCCACGGATGCCGATTTATTGAGAGAACTTCTTTATAAGATTCTACACTGAGATGCCCATAAATCGTCCTGATTTTTTGTTCGGACGAAAATTTCATTTCTTTCGAAGGAAAGTATATTTTTGTTCGAGAGAAATTTTGTTTTTGTCCGAACAAAAAATCAACGGATTCCCAGTCGCTGTCCATTCAAGCGAACGGTGGCGTTCCATTTTAAAATAAAGGGAAAACAGACACGATAAAATAGGGTCTTTCTTTTTATATACCAAATAGTTAAGCGAATTTTATCTCGCTGAGAATTTAAAATTTCATCGATTCCGTATCCTCGTTCACAAAAATCCTCGTTATTTAGAGTTAAACGATAACTTCATCCATTCACTTCATATCATTGTTTATGGATAAAAGAAAACCAAGACAAAATGGCAGTATCTAAAATATAATAGGGATCATCATGTATATAAATCTCATCGATAGGAGGGGTGTTTACAAATATAACGAATACAACAATAAACTAAATGACATTTGCAATAAACGAGTTTGTATATATGTGGCATCATATATACAAATGTAGTAAATTCACATCGGTAACAAGTATGCCCATTCAAAAAGCTTTCAATGTTTCATATTCTATTTGATGTAAAAATACAAAAGCTAACATTATACGAGATTATATTAAACGTATGCTTTAAATCATTAAGCTTATTTTTGTACACAAGGCTGAATTCGCCTTGAAATGGTCTGTATTTATAAGCATATATGTGTTGTAATCAGATAATTACATTGATTTATTAAAGTTGAATCCTCAAGCCTATTTAGGCTGTTTACTCTTGTTTACTTCTTTCGTTTGAAATATTTATAACTTGATTGATACGTTTGTGTATTGGTATAGTTTATAAACGTAAATTGCAAATGTGAAAAATAACGTTTATATTTGTATCGCATTTCTTTTTCAAGAATTTATATGGATAAACGGTCAATTTGTCAGTGATTTGAAACGATTTTAATGATGCGAGAGGTATGAAAGAGCGTATTTTGCAAATAATGGAGCAAGAAGGACTTACGTCTTCTAAATTTGCGGAGGCGATTGGGATTCAACGTTCCGCGATGTCACATATCTTGTTAGGAAGAAACAAGCCCAGTTTGGATGTCGTGTTAAAGATACTGGAACGGTTTACGTATGTGGATACGGATTGGTTGCTGTTCGGCAAAGGAGAAATGCGAAAAGGAAATGCGTCGGCGAACCCTGATTTGTTTACAAATACGCCCGAAAATCGTCCTGAGGTTCAGCCTATCGCTAAAAATCGCGAGGAAATGATAGATAAAACGACCTTAAATAATAACGAATCTACTATAAAAGAACATGTTATCTATCAAGAAACGACTTCTAAACGAGTGAGCCGAATCATGGTGTTTTATTCCGATAGTACATTTGATGTCTTCGTTCCCGAAAAAAACAAGAAGGAATGACGTACGATTTAGTATCTTCGCGCATAAACAGAGAAATCATATAAATATATGAAGAAGTACATCTTGGATATGAAGGTCGTCGAGAATTGCCGTCTTCATAAAAATTATTGTTTATTGAAATTAACATCGGAGGAAAGGTTTCCGGAGATGTTTCCCGGACAATTCGTGGAAGTGCGGGTAGAGAATTCTCCAACGACATTCTTGCGTCGTCCGATTTCCATCAATTACGTGGATAAATCGAGGAATGAGTTATGGTTGTTAATTCAACTCGTGGGTGATGGTACACGGAAAATGGCGGAATCGCGACCGGGTGATGTAGTGAATATCGTGCTTCCCTTGGGACATGGCTTTACGATGCCTTCCGATAAAGGACAGGATAAGAGCCATTTACTGATAGGTGGTGGTGTAGGTACCGCTCCATTGTTGTATTTGGGAGCTTGCCTGAAAGAAATGGGTGTTGAGCCTATGTTCTTGCTTGGGGCACGTTCCAAGGATGACGTGCTGCAATTGGATGAGTTTCAAGCGTTAGGCGAAGTGTATATTACGACCGAGGATGGTTCCTTGGGTGAAAAAGGATATGTTACGAACCATTCTATCTTGAGAGAGGCTCGTTTCGACCAGATTTATACCTGCGGTCCTAAGCCGATGATGATGGCGGTAGCGAGATACGCGAAAGAGAACGCTATCGCTTGCGAGGTCTCTTTGGAAAACCTGATGGCTTGTGGATTAGGCGCTTGCCTATGTTGCGTAGAGAAAAACAAGGAAGGTCATAACGTTTGTGTTTGTACGGAAGGTCCCGTATTTAATGTGGAGGAATTATCATGGCAGAATTAAACGTAAACATTGGGAAACTGGAGTTGAAAAACCCGGTGATGACCGCTTCCGGTACTTTCGGATACGGTATCGAGTACGCTGATTTGATGGATATCTCGCGCTTGGGTGGTATTTTCGTGAAAGGAACGACTATCCAGCCTCGTGAGGGCAATGATTATCCCCGTATGGCGGAGACTCCTTCCGGCATGCTGAACGCCGTGGGACTTCAGAACAAGGGAGCGGATTATTTCGCAAAGCATATTTATCCTCAAATCAAGGATATTGACACTCGCATGATCGTGAACGTAAGTGGTTCCTCGGTCGAGACTTACGCTGAGTGCGCGGAAAGGATAGCGGAGTTGGAGAAGATTCCCGCTATCGAGTTGAACATCTCATGCCCGAACGTGAAGCAAGGCGGCATGGCTTTTGGTGTCACGGCCCGTGGCGCGGCGGAGGTCGTGAAGGCTGTCCGGAAGGTTTATCCGAAGACCCTTATTGTAAAACTTTCTCCAAACGTGACCGATATCACGGAAATCGCTAAGGCGGTAGAGGCGGAAGGTGCGGATTCCGTTTCCCTTATTAACACGATACTTGGAATGGCGATTGACGCAGAGAAACGTAAGCCAAAATTATCTACAATAACCGGTGGCCTTTCCGGTCCTTGCGTGAAGCCCATCGCCTTGCGGATGGTATGGCAAACGTTCAAGGCAGTGAAAATCCCTATTATCGGTCTTGGAGGCATTTCCAATTGGAAAGACGCCGTGGAGTTCATGTTAGCCGGAGCCACCGCCATCCAAATCGGGACATACAATTTTGTAGACCCGACCGTCTCGCTCAAGGTCATCGATGGAATTAACGATTATTGCGACCGTCACGGTTTCCATTCCGTTAAAGAATTGATAGGAGCGTTGGAAGCCTGAAGAATACGATATGGACACGTACATGAATTTCCCCAAACATGTACGTGTATCTCTAAAAACACGTACGTGTTCTTGAAAATTCACGTACGTGTTTTTTTGTTACTTTCGCATAAGGAACAAAACAAAGAACCATGATAAATATTACAGCGATAGAGAAAGACCAACGAAGCCCGATGTTCATTGCTAAGTTATTGGAAGTTTGGAAAGCGTCTGTCCGTGCTAGCCATCATTTCCTGACGGAGGCGGATATTGTCCGGCTGACCCTACAAGCCGAAGGAGCCTTGCAGTATATCGAAACCCTGTGGGTGATGCAAGACGGCGAACGTCCCATCGGCTTTATGGGCGTACAGGAACGCAAGATAGAAATGCTCTTCCTTCATCCCGACTATTTCCGCCGAGGATTGGGCAAGATGTTCGTAAAGCGTGCCTTCCGCGACTTGGACGTAGAGTATGTGGATGTGAATGAACAAAATCCTAATGCAACTAAGTTTTACGAGCGGATGGGCTTCAAAGTGTTCAACCGCACCGAATGCGACAGCGAGGGCAATCCGTTCCCTATCTTGGAAATGAAGAAGTGAATAAAATCCGACAACAATGAAGACTGAATTGGAGAAATGTATGGCGGGCGAGCCGTTCAACGGAGGCAGAGACCCGAAAATAGTGGAAATGATTTTACGGACAAAGCGTCTGTTGGCTCAATTCAATGCCACTGACTATGCCGACAACGAACGCAAACAGGCGTTGCTGCGTGAAATGTTCGGAAGCATAGGTCAGGGCGTCTATGTGGACATCGATTTCCATTGCGAATACGGGAAGAACATCTTCGTAGGCAACAAAGTCATCATCAATATGAACTGCACCTTTGTGGACAACCATCGCATAGAGATAGGCGATAATGTCTTGATAGCGTCTAATGTACAAATATACACCGCCACGCATTCCACCGATGTGCGCGAACGGATGGTTTGGGATTGGAAGGAAGGCGACGACATCTGCAACACCATAGCCCGTCCCGTCAAGATTGAGGACGGCGTATGGATAGGCGGCGGGGCGATACTCTTGCCGGGCGTGACTATCGGAAAGAACACGGTCATCGGTGCAGGAAGCGTAGTGACCCGCTCCATTCCCGCTAATTGCGTGGCAGTGGGAAACCCGTGCCGGGTGATTAAAAAGCTGGATTTATCTTCGCTTTGACATAATGCATTCTCGTGCTTCTGTTAGCTAACGACCGCCAGCTCTTCCACTTCCACCTCCGGCATCTCCAGCATTTCTGAGAAGAACCGCTTCACATCCTCAGCCGTTTCCGCTTCCTCCAAACGCTGGTGGGCGATAAACGAAGCATAAGCCAGCGCAATATGGCTCCTTCCGGGACGGTAGAACACGAGGCTTTGATAACGACCCTCATATAAATAAAGGTAGAACGTGTATTCCTTCAATCCGGCATAGAGAAAGGCATCTTCGGCAATGAGCAGCGAAGTGGCTGCCAGCAGGTCGGCTCCTCCCTGCGCGTTCAGTTGTGCCGGAATGGAACGCAGGAGGCGGTCGATAAGGATAGGCTTTGTGGCGCCTGATTGTCTAAGCAGTTCATCTGTCTTTTTCGTATGCAGGTAGCGGAGGCGGAACACCTTGCGGGGCTTGTCGTATGCCTGCCGCCCGATATCTTTCACCAACGACTTTATCTTTTCCGCATGAACGGCATAAGCGATGTAGCAGGAATCGTGGGCAAGTTGGCGCATTTGTTGCGTAAGCTGTAACCCATAGGCTTCTAAGGTTGTCGAATCATTGGACACATAGATACTTGTCGGCCCGTCAGCACCGCCTATGATGCCAACCGTATTCCCGTGCCGGTTTGTGCAACTCAGGCAAAGGGTTAAAAGGAAAAGGAAGAGTGCTGTTTTCATAAATGGTAATGTATATGTGAAACTGAAAGCAAATATAGGGATAAATCGCGAATGACAGCTAATTTTACGATAGATAATAGCGACACCTTGTGTACGAACTAACGTTACTAGTTTCTGAGGTATGGACAGGTGGCAGTTCGGCGTGCCGCCGGGAGGGGTGGCGGTGAGTGTGTAAATGAAAAGAGGTTTGCACAATTAACAGATTATACGTATTTTCGCAAACAGATAAAAATAATTATGCAATGAGTCCCAAGTTCAG
>CASEGC010000032.1 GCA_949287365.1 uncultured Parabacteroides sp. | reverse complement strand
ATGAAAGAGTGCTTACTAGCATCCACTTGCGTAGGAAGCGAATCCCATGTCATATGCGTACCTTTCAGCACCAATGAGAGAAGTTGTTGCGCATTGCACTCCACGCTTTCATTGCCGACCCTGACAAAAGCCGTGCGCGTTCCGTCTTGGTAATAATAATAAGGTGTCAGAACTCCGGCCTTGACTGTCACTTCGAGAAGGGTACGTCCTTCGTGTTCTATCGGAATAAGCTGCACTTCCGGCACAGGGTCAAGCCGTGCCTTTATCATTTCGCTGATAAACTCGGCATCCGCCTGCACGTTCTCCAACCCTACAATTTCACCGTCATCACTTACGCCATAGAACAAGCTGCCGCCATCCGCATTGGCAAAAGCCGACACGGATTTGAGCCACGACTTCACTTTCTTGCGTTCCAGCATCTCCTTGAAATCGTAAGACGTACATTCTGCTATAAGTCTGTTATCGTGTATCTGCATGATTTTCTCGTTGTTATACGGGTATAATGCTCAATGTCGTTTACAAAAATACAGAAAAAAGTTCATTTTATGTACGGACGGAATGGATAAAAACGGATTTGGAAGAAATTTCTCAGTAAAGCACATTCCTTACCTTTATCATTGAAGGTGAAAGAGGATGGAACATAAGTGCTGTATAAGGAGAGAAAACCTCCCCGATGCTATTTTAGGTTATCATTTAACATGGATATTTCCCTCGTTTTTCTTTCGTTTTTTTCGGCGGAAAACCGTACTTTTGCAGCATAGAGCTGCGGTTGCTTATGGATGCTTATTTTCGGATTTGCAGGATATTTGCAACACGTACACGCAAGTCGCTGATAGAGCTAATGCCTTGTATTTGAGGAGGTAAAGTAAGTATCGGTAAACAACGATAACCAACGATAGGAAAGCAGGGCGTAGCTCAATGAGTTACGCCCTATTTTGTTTTTAACACTCTCTGATGGATTTGCTTGTTTCTCGGATTTTATCGTTATATGTACCATTTTTAATTTGACATGAACTCGATCTCTCAATTGGAAGCGGATGGCGAACGGGAGGAAAAGTTAGACAGACCGGGAGGAAAAACGAAAAGCCGCTGGGGAAAAGCATAGAAATGCCGGACAATTCTCTATCTTTAGCCTAAAGATACATAAATTCAACCTAAAGATACATATCTTCAATCTAAAGATACGTATCTTCAACCTAAAGATAGACTTTTCGCCGTGGAGTTCCCGGTTTTTCCCGCCGGGTTTACAAGTTTTCTTCCCGGCTACCGGACATTTTTCCCTATCCGTTTTTATTTCGAGCTCCCGTTTATTACCTTTGTGAGCGAAACGGGTTATATGACCGCAATGTCACCAGTCATCAGAAAAGAGGCGGGCAAACGCTTTTGAGGGATGAACAAGGGCCGTACCTGAGATTCGATAAAGAAGGCGATAGACGCGATGATAGAAGTAAACCAAATAGTGAAGAACCTGATACCGGCGGAACCTGTGACCATTCTTAAGATACAGGCTTTGGGAGACATGTATTCTGTCAAATATACAGGGATAAACACCCACAAGACCGGCGCCAAAGTGATCGCCAAAGACCGGTTCGAGGCGTTGGAGGTCCTTACGGCCGAAGGGGAGTTCAACTTCAAGGGCGATCCTGAAAAGTTCGTGATGTACGCCGAGGCCGAGCGTATTCGTTCCGCCTATCGGTTCGACCCCTTGTTCGCCATCAATTGTAGCGTGGTCGACCCTCTTCCTCATCAGGTGGAGGCCGTTTACAAGTTCCTGCTCCCCCAGCCTAAAATCCGTTTCCTCCTGGCGGACGACACGGGCGCCGGCAAGACAATCATGACCGGACTTTTGCTGAAAGAGTTGATCGCGCGTGGCGTTATCGAGCGTATCTTGATTGTCACGCCGGGAGGCCTGACCAGGCAGTGGCAAGAAGACGAGATGGGCGCGAAGTTCAACATTCCTTTCACGCTGGTCAATCGCGGCCTTTTCACCGCCGACCCGAACGTTTTCCGGACGGCGGATAAAGTCATAACCTCTATCGACTTTATCGGCCGGGAGGATGTCCTGCCTATCGTCGGCGATACCTGTTGGGACATGGTGGTTTTCGATGAGGCCCATAGGTTGTCCGCGTACGAATACGGGCAAAAGACCTACAAATCGAGAAGGTATGAAGCCGCTCACACCTTGTCAAAACGATGCGAGCACTTGCTTTTGCTGACGGCGACGCCGCATCGCGGACGCGCGGACACGTTCAAGAAATCGCTTCAATTACTGGATGAAGACATATTCGCTACCGACGGCATGGTGTCCGAACGGGTGAAGGAGTTAAGCGAAGAGGGCTTGAACAAGTTTTTTATCCGCCGTTTGAAAGAGGATATGAAAGATTGGGACGGCCACCCGTTGTATAAGAGCCGTTTCACGAAGACTGTCTCTTATCGGCTTACTCCGGAGGAAAAATACCTGTATGACCAGGTGACCGACTATGTGACCCGCCGGAAAGCAGAGGCGGCCGGAGAAAAGAATATTCATGTAGGCTTGGCTTTGGCGGTGATGCAGCGTCGCTTGGTCAGTTCCATTTACGCCATCAAGAATACGTTGTACAAACGTTGGAACGCTTTGCGGGAAGTCGTGAATGAGGTGAATAAAAATCCAAGCATCTGGAAACGGCGTCAAAAACCGGAACTAATGGATGTGGACAGTATGGACCAATACGATGATTTGGAGGATGATGAAAAAGACGCGCTTGACAATATCCTTTCCGATCCGAAGAAATTCAAACTATTTACCACTTCTAAAAGCTTGGCTGAGATCGCTAATGAAGCCCAGGAAGTGAAGCGATTGTATGACATCGCCAATCAGCTTTATAATCGGAAGCAAGAAGAGATAAAATACATACAGCTTAAAGATTTGCTTAAAAGCCAAGGGGTTATTGACGGCCAAAAGCTGGTTATCTTCACTGAGCATAAAGATACACTTCTTTATTTACAAGAACGTCTGACAAATAATGGATATAAGGTGGCTGTTATTCACGGCGGCTTGTCGGTAGACGAACGTCGGACGGCTCAATGGGAATTTATGTCTCCCGAAACTCGGATACTGATCGCCACCGACGCGGCCGGAGAAGGTATTAATTTACAGTTCTGCCGGTTATTGATTAATTGGGATATTCCTTGGAATCCCAATCGATTGGAACAACGTATGGGGCGTATTCATCGTTACGGGCAAAAAGAAGACGTGCTTGTATTCAATATGGTGGCCGACAACACCCGTGAAGGTCAGGTGTTAGCCAAGTTACTTCATAAATTGGATATCATCCGCGAAAGTATGGGCGATGATCGGGTTTATGACGTGATACAGGATGTTTTGAAGGATGTCAGCCTGGAAGCCATTATTTCATCGGTGTTCGATGGGAAAGAGTCAGATTTCGACCGTTTTCTGGCACAGAACAACCAACAATTGGAACAAGAATTCAAGTGCCGGATAGAAGAACAACAGAATGTCATCGCACACGGTCCGGTTGATTATAAAGATGCCCGAAGCCTAAAAGAAGACTCGGATGAGAAACGTTTGCAGCCCATTTATATTCAACTCTTCTTTGAACGCGCATTCCACTATCTAGGCGGACGTTACGAAACCGTACAGAAGGGTATTTATAAGATTACGACAATTCCCGAAATGCTGAGCAAACAACTAAAAGAAAACTATCACATCCTTGCAGATAATTTGAGCCGATCGCTTTTTTGTTTCGACAAACAGATATTCTTGGATTATCAGAATACGACGGCCTTTTTGGGCAAAGTACATTATATCAATCCAGGTAATGCCTTATTTGATGCTTTAGTGGATTGTATCCATAGAGATTTTAAGGAGGACATGTTGAAGGGAACTATACTGGTTTCGCCCGAAGATACCGAAGACTATCTCGCATTCTTCGTGAAGAACCAGATTATAGACAATCGACCCAACAAGGGGAATGATAGTGTTGCCAATGAACAGTTGAGTTTCATTTACCGAAAAGCTGATGGAAGTTATCATAAAACATCACCTGCCAAATTCTTGGACTTACACGCGCCTTCCCAATTCGCAAAAGAGATACTTCCACCGCCTGCTATCCAAAGCCAGGAAGTGATGAATTGGGCTTTTGAAAACATTACGCTTCCATTGTTTAAAAAGACAAGAACAAAAGTGGAAAAGGATGTCGCCGAACGGAAAAAATATTTACGGACGGCTTTTGACCAAATTATCATGGGCATTGATCAATCCATCAATGAAATGCAGATGAAGGTTTTTATGGGAGATGTAAAGCTGCAGGAAAAACTAACATACAAGATGGAACGGAAAAGGGACTTGACGCATAAACGTGAAGAACGTATGCTGGAGATAAACCTGATGACAGAAATCTCTCCTAAGGAGCCTGAAATTATAGGTTGTGCCTATGTGGTTCCACTTACGCAAGTGGAATATGTACATCATTTCCACATGACTCGTGATGATGAGGTGGAATCCATCGCTATGCGGATGGCTATGGATTACGAAACGATACAAGGCAGGATGCCTGAAGATGTGTCAAGCCAAAATGTAGGTTATGACATCAAGAGTGTAGATACCAACGGCATAAAACGATATATTGAAGTGAAAGGCCGAGCGGGAATTGACGGAGTGATGTTGTCGGAAAATGAATGGAACCGATTGACACAATTAGGAAACAAAGCTTGGCTCTATATTGTACTAGATTGTAAGACTTCTCCTGAACTTTATCGGATTCAAAATCCCACAAAACACCTTTCTTTTGAAAGATTGGCTAAAGGCGTACAATATTATTTACCTTTGCAAGAATGGCAAGGTAAGTCAAATCAAAAAAATAGAATGTAATAATATATATGGCAAAAGTAAAGAAACTTATCGAGGTGGCTCTACCGATTAAGGAGATTTCGGCGGAAAGCGTCCGTGACAAATCCATCCGTCACGGACATATTTCAACTTTGCACTTATGGTGGGCACGTCGACCATTGCCGGTATGTCGAGCTGTGGTATTCGCTTGTTTGGTGCCTGACCCTTTGGATGCCAATTGCCCTAAAGCTTTCCGTGAAGCCGTGCGAGACTTGCTGGCAAGCGATTCGCTCTACGTGCCCTATTCGAACATCCCTTATACATCCGTCTACGATTCAATGCCTGATAATTTGCGCAACCGCTTGTTGATGTTCATCGGGAAATTCTCGGATATTTATCAAAAAAATATACAGATAGGGAAGAGTACGCCTGCCAAGGACCAAATACAAAAGGGCTGCCTCATCCGCTGGGAAAGCCGGAATGACAAAGGAGTACTAAATATAGCCCGTAAATTGATATGGGTGGCTTATAATGCGGAGTCGCATCCGGAGATTACCTATCGCAAGCTTGCCGCAGAGTTCGACACCGCCTTTCAAGCGATTATAGAAGCGGAGAGTGTCTTGTACACAACACCTGATAGACACATAATATCTTCGGATGTGGCAGCCAAAGAAACTGCCTTACAAACGGCTATAGAAAGTTTTCAGAACCGGATGCCCAGCGTATTCGACCCTTTCGCGGGTGGTGGCACCATTCCATTGGAAGCGGCACGTTTGGGATGCCGTTCTTTCGGTAACGATATTAATCCCGTGGCGCATATTATCGAGAAAGGTTCGGTGGAGTTCCCGCAAAAGTATGGAAAACCCATCACGTATACACATGCGGAATTTATGGCTCTTTATGGAGAAGAAGGATTGAAACTTTATACTGAAAAGTTTGGAGATATTCCTACCGGAGATATGCGAATTCCCAACCGCTTGTCATTCGATGTGGAATATTATGCCAAAAAACTTTTACGGATGACAGAAGCTGAAGTAGGAAATCTTTATCCTGCGGACGAAAAAGGCAATAAGCCGATCGCTTACTATTGGGCACGAACGGCTACTTGTTCAAATCCGTCTTGTCGGGCACAAGTTCCATTGTTAAAACAATTCTATTTGGCGAATACCAAATCGAAGAAGGTATATCTCAATCCTATTATCAATGGTACGGATATTCGGTTTGAAATTAGGGAAGGAGCTTACGATGAGAAGAAATTACCAGGATGGAATAATCGAGGAAATTTGACTTGCCCATGTTGTGGAAGCGTGACAACCGTGTCGCAGATAAAAAGGCAGTTTGTCAATAAATTAACCTCCGATAGATTGTTGGCTGTCGTCTCAGAGACAAGTGCCGGAAAAGATTATAAACTGCCTGATGAAAGTATGAATATAAATGTAGCGGATAGTAGTTGTATAGAACGACCTTCCGAAGTGATGCCAATTAATTATGTTCAAGCTTTTCCTTCTTGTACTTGGGGATTTACAAAATGGGGAGATATATTCTCCTGTCGCCAACTAAGCACCTTGCAGACCTTCGTTAAACAATTGCGGTTGTTGAAAGCCGATTTAGGAACATCCGATTATTGGAATGCGTTGTATACTTACTTGGCGATTTGGTTCGACCGAATAGCGGTGGCAAATACATCGTTAGGAAGATGGCATATACGTGGAGAAAAATTAGAACATCCTTTTAGTCGTCAAGCTATCGCAATGGTTTTCGACTATCCGGAATCTAATCCGTTCTGCACTAGTTCAGGCAGCGCTCTTAACCAGTTGGAGTGGATAATCCGTTATATCGACTCGGAAAGCGAGAATCCATTTGCCGCATCGTTCGCCAACGCTTCCAGTGGTGAAAAAGGACAGTTCGCCGCGAAAACATTGACGGCTGTCGTTACGGACCCACCTTATTATGATGCCATAGGATATGCGGATTGCTCTGATTTATTTTATGTATGGATGAAACGGATATTAGGAGATATGTATACCATAAATTTCGCTACTCCACAGACTCCAAAGGTTGAAGAATGTACCGCATTGAAACATCATCATCACAATAGCGAAACGGAAGCCAAAAAGCATTTTGAGGATAAGTTGACCGCTATTTTCGATGCTATAGAATATCAGACTTCCGATATTGTCAGTATCATGTTTGCCCATCAAAGCACAGAGGCTTGGACGACTCTTTGTAATTCAATTTTGGGGGCCAGAATGAATATTACAGGTAGCTGGCCAATGGATACAGAACTCGTGAACAGAAGCAGAGGCATAGGAAGTGCCGCTCTTGAATCTTCTGTCACCGTGTCGTGCCGCCCCTCCGAGCGGAATGGTTTTGAAACCTTTAAACGGGTAAAACGTGCCATTGAGACCAAAGTAACCGAAGAAGTCAACGCTCTTTATGAATTAGGCTTCCGAAGCGCAGACCTATTGACTGCATGTTTCGGGCAAGCCGTTAGTGAGTTTGGGAAGTATGAGACCGTGGAAAAAGCGGATGGTAGTGAAGTAACTATAGGTGAATTGTTGGAGTTGGTACGGACAGCCGCTTTTAATGCCTTACTCCGTGGGTTTGACGGTGATGAGTATACTCGTTTCTATATCGGATGGTTGCAGATAAATGGTTGGGGAGAAACAGATTTCGATGATGCCGCCAAGTTTGCTCGTGTAGGAATAAGCGTGAATATTAGTGACATTTTCGCTCACAACTTGTTGATACGTACTAAGAATAAACAACATTTAGCCTCCTACGCCGAACGGATTGTGAATGATAAATTGGGTATGAATGATGACGATCCTTTGATAGACAAAGCGCATCGAGCGATGGCTTTTTGGAGGGAAGCCGACCGAGAAAAATTACTTTATTACATTCACAAAGTCGGGAAAGAAGCCAACAGTCCTTTCTGGCGAGTACTGGCTTCTCTGAAAGAGTTGTTACCGGAAGGGGATG
Organism: uncultured Parabacteroides sp.; assembly: GCA_949287365.1. Taxonomy (GTDB): domain Bacteria; phylum Bacteroidota; class Bacteroidia; order Bacteroidales; family Tannerellaceae; genus Parabacteroides. The sequence goes on along the minus strand of CASEGC010000032.1, from coordinate 9,510 downwards.
ATTTGAGACAAGTGCGAGAATTGATTTCCAATTCGGCCAATCTGATACAACATTGTAGCGAGACAAAAAACTATATACAAGGTACTTTATTTTGAATAAATTTTTAATACCAGATAAAATATGAACGATAATATACATAAAGTTCTCAGTATTTTTCTTGATGCTATACGACCGTTTGTGGTCGGTTTGTTACGACAAAATTTTCCCCGTGAGCCTTGGGATAAATTGTATTACTCTAGATTAAAAGCTCACCGGCAAATCATATGGAACCAAGCATTAAGGACTCAAGGCGAACTACATTCGTTCATCAGTTTGATAGACTATAGCAACTTGCCTGATTTTGCTATTGGATTTAAACACGAATTAGGTACAGAGTTTGGTAGCCCGGATAAAGCGAATAAATTCATCAGTTACCTACAAGAGTTGAAAGATATCCGTAACAAGTGTAACCACTATCAGATGTTGGACAATGAAGAAATAGACGGTACTTATCTCTACATTAAACAAGCCGCCAAACTGATGAAGATGGACGAACTACTGGGTGAGATAGACAAGATAAAAAATCAGATACAGCCGAAGGCTCAATTCTTTCCTATTACGTCTACTACTCCTATTACGCACACTACGGTAAACTTACAAGAGGATGCGCCTATCCCGGCTTGGTTTACCAATGTATATCCTCATTATGACATTCGTAACGGGATATTGGACGAGTCCGTGTTTGCGGCCAATTTGGGAGAAGTCGCTTTAGGTATTGGACAGGAAGTATATACAAACCCGACAATGTTCTTTGAGAAGACTTATATCACCGCCGGACTTCGAGATATCGCTAATCGGGTAGTGCGTGCTTTAAATGGAGAAGAAAGCGAGAATCGGGTTATCTCGTTACAAACCGGATTTGGTGGAGGGAAGACGCATACCTTGATTTCTTTATATCATATTGCCAAAGCCGGGCGTTCGTTATCTCATTCGGTTTATACCACTCATTTGCTTCAAGAGGGACTAATCCCCAATTACGAGAATGCCAAGGTGACGGTGTTCACTAATAATACAACAGATGTGATACAAGGACACACTACGGATGAAGGGATTACCATTTATACATTGTGGGGGGAATTGGCTTATCAATTGGGGGGAATAGAGGCATACGAAAAGATTCGCGCCAACGATGAAAGCCGTATGGCTCCCGCTTCTTCCATCTTTAAGCTTATCATGGAGCAAAGTACGCCCTCATTGATCTTGATTGACGAGTTGGCGGATTATTGTAACAAAGCCAATGGAATAATAGTTGGAAAGGGAACGCTCTATTCACAGACAGTAAGCTTCCTGCAAACATTGACAGAAGTGGTGGCCGCCGTACCAAAATGCGTGTTGATAGCCACGCTTCCAGGTAATGCCACGGAGGTGGCTTCTTCGGAAATCAGCCAGCAGATACTTTCCTCGTTAGAGAGCCGTATCGTGCGTGTTGGTACAGGAATCAAACCGGTGGATGATGAAGAAATTTTTGAGGTTGTCCGGCGTCGGTTGTTTGAGAACGTAGGTGATCCAGAGGTGATAGAACAAGTTCTGACCCGATATAAGAACACTTACCATAATCGTCGTTCCGATTTGCCTGTCGAAGCCGACCGTATGGAATATATCCAGAAAATGCGTAAGTCTTATCCGTTCCATCCGGAGTTGATTGATATGTTTCGGTTGAGATGGGGAAATGACCCGCGTTTCCAACGCACACGTGGGGTATTGCGTCTTTTGGCGTCTATCGTTAAGGACTTGTGGAACCGTCGTGGCTCATTGACCGGTTCTCAAGCCTTGATACATACCTCGGACGTGAATCTCTCCAATCTGCCTACGCTGACCGGTACGATCACGAGCCTGATGGGGAGCCAGTGGGAAACGGTGATGCACGCCGACATTATCGGTACCTCGAGCAACGCGTACAAAATAGACAACGAAGACCCACAAAGCAATACTTGTAAATATAGCTTGGCGCGAGGAATAGCCACTACGTTGTTGATGAGTAGCGTTGGCGGTTCACAGAACAAAGGACTGAACATGGAGCGGCTGAAACTCTGCATGCTCCGCCCGTCGGCGTTTCAACATAGCGAGATAAACAACGCGTTGAACAAGCTGGAGCAGGTGGCTTACTATCTCTATTCGACCAACACGGGAACGAAGAGTTATTGGTTTCAGGCCAAACCCAACATCAACATCTTGATTAATGGAGCGAAGTCTGGAGTATCGGCGGCCGACGTGAAAGCGGAAATCCTGAAGCGTTTGAACCGTCAGGTGAGCGGTAACAGCCAATTACGCGTATTGATCGACCCTTCTGGCGATGTGCCCGAGCAAAAATCATTGACGTTAGTCATATTGGGACCGGACTACGCCACTCAGGTTAATCCCATCAGCGAAAAGGTAAAGTATCATGTGGAACAAATAGCCACCAAGAAAGGGAACACGCCGCGTGTTTACCGGAATACGATATTCTATTTGACCTGTTCGGAGAGCCAGTTGAGCTTATTACAAACGAGACTGACCGAATACCTGGCTTGTGAGCGGACACGGCGCGAATATGACGGACAGTTGGACGCCGACCAAAAGCGAGATATCGCGGAAAAGAAAAACGAGGCCGACGAACAGGCGAACGCTCAGTTGGTGACGACGTATAACATAGCTATGCGCTATTCGGCGACAGATGGGTTGGAGGCTATCGAGCTCCGTGACTTCGCCCGCGATATGCGAACGCAAATCACGGAGAAACTGACCGATGCCATCATGGAAGAGGAATGGCTGGTCCGTTCGATGGGTATCGGGTTATTGAAGATGAACCATTTGTATCCCACCCCGGGAAATCCGGTCAACGTGGCGACGTTGTACGAGGCCTTCCTGCAATATGACGACAAGCCGATGATCACGGGAATAGACGCGGTGGTCAATACCATCCGGAAATATCGCTATAACGGTGAGTTCAACGTGGCTTTTGGCGAGAGAGGGAATTATTCCCGTATCTATCATCGTGAAGAGATTCTCGACCTTGACGTGACAGACCGCCAATATTGGCTGGTGGATAAAAACGTATCGCTTCCAAACGAGAAAGGAACTACCGATAACGGCGGGAACGGGGGAAAAGAGGGTTCCTTCACTTCGCCAGGCGGCAATGCCACGAGTCCGGGCGGTGAATCATTCGACTCGAAACGCCATTTCAAGGAGATCAAGGTATCGGGCAAAATACCTATGGAGCAATGGACACAGTTGTTCACCAGCTTTATAGTTCCATTAAGCCAGAATAATCTGGAGATAGAGGTCTCTTTCAAGGCAAAATCAACCGCGTCCAATCCTCTTGACGAATCGTCGCGTATTTATAAGGTAGTGAGAGAATCCGCGCGGCAGTTAGGATTGAGGCTGGAAGAGGAGGATTGACTAAGGAACCGAATTCAGTTGTCGCAAAAAACGTGACAACTGAATCCGGCTTTCTTTTACAAGTCAAACGTGAACCTCAGCAGCTTGCCTGAGCTGGCGGGAAGTTTTACTTGATAAGGATAAGCCTCGGTCAAGGTACCGACCATCTTCTCCCCGGTCAACAGGTCGGTCACCCAAGCGGGCTTATTGTCCTCGAAACCCAATGTCCGGAAGGCCTCGCCGGGAACGCGCACTCCCACGTTCTGGGCCGACCGGTCGAAGTTCGCCACCACCAAAAGGACTTGATTCTCCCATTTCCGCAGAAAAGCGTATTGCCGATTGGGGTTGAAATAGGGATTCTTTTGATTGGCGTACATCAAATCATAGAAAGAGCCATTGACAATAGTGGGCTCCGAGCGGGCCACGTTGAGTATCTTGGCGTATGTCTCGCGCAAGAGGCGCCGCTCGTCGGTCAGTCCCGCACCATCGAAACGCCCGTTATTATTCCACTTCCTCAGGCTTTCGACACTCCAGTAATCGAATATCGTCGTCCTGCCGTCACGTCCGCTGAAGCCCTCCTCGTCCATGCCGCGTTCGCCAAGCTCTTGCCCGCTGTAAATCATGACCGGAGTGGTGTTCATGGTCGCCGCCACGATCATCCCGGCTATTCCCGGGCAAGGGTCTCCGGCGAAGAAATCGGAGGCGAGCCGCTGCTCATCGTGGTTCTCCAGGAAGTTAAGCATATTCCGCTGGATGCCATCTACAGACTGCCAACAACCGGTAATCCGGCTGGCGGGAGCCTCGCCGCGAATCACCGCGCGCAGCGTGTCATACAATCCCACCTTATCGTACAGATAATCGAAATGCCCGGTATAAATATAATTCCTGTATTCTTCCGGATTATATATCTCGGCGATGAACACGACAGGATAAGCCTTCTTCACCAACGGAATCGCCCAGTTCCAGAACTCCACCGGGACCAGCTCCGCCATATCGCAACGGAAGCCATCCACGCCTTTCCGCGCCCAGAACAGCAGGATGTCCAACATCTTTTCCCACGTGTCAGGTATCGTCTCGAAATGGCAGACCTTCCCATTCATGTAATCAATCCCATAATTGAGCTTGACCGTGTCGTACCAGTCGTTCTGGCTCGGATACGCGTCGAAATGGTCGTTGCCCGTCACCTTGGCGGGAAACTCGCTATAGGAGAAATCCTCTTCCCGCTGTGGGTCGAAGCGAAGCGTCAACGTTTGTCCCGGAAGGTAATAAAAGTTGTTGTTCACGTCGAAAGCTTTCGTGATGTCATCGGTCTGCCCGAAATCCTCCACGTAAGCCTCGCGAGCGTCGGAGAAATAACGCCTGGCGACATGGTTGGGCACGAAATCGATAATGACCTTCATTCCCGCCTGACGCGTCCTCGCTATCAAATCCTCGAACTCCGCCATGCGCTCATGGATATTGTCCGCCAAGTCTGGGTCGACATCGTAATAATCCTTGATCGCGTAAGGAGAGCCTGCCTTGCCTTTCACCACGGCGGTATGGTCCTTCCGTATGCCGAAGAGGGTATAATCCGTCGTCGTGGCATGCTCGATAATCCCCGTATACCAGATATGCGTAACGCCAAGTTCCTTGATTTTGGACAAGGCCAATGGGGTAAACGCGGAGAACTTGCCCACGCCATTCTCAAGCAAACTCCCATTCCGCACGGGAGACGGCCTCATGTTTCCGAACCAACGCGGGAACGCTTGATAAATCACCATCTTGTCCTTTCGCTTAGTCTCATTCATTATCGTCCTATTTTTAGGAGGCGCGCGCCCGGCGGATAATCTCACGGCAGCGATTTTTTCCCGCCCGCCATAATCGCGCTCACCAAATTCGTATATTTATTTTCTTTCAAAACTCTTTCAAAAGCTTGGGCGGCGGCCATGTAGCCGATATGGCTAATCACGTCGACATTCTCCAAGTCGAACGTCTTGTATTGGCCTACCTCCTCCGCCTCTATCAACACGTCGCACAGCTCCCTGTCCTCCAACGTATTGGCCCGGAACATATAATGATAAGAACGCTCCGCGATATAAAACAGGGTTTGCTTGTATTTCTGAGGAATCAAGGGGCTCACGTTCACGCCGATAATCCGCTCGCACTCCTCGCGGATAACGGATACCGGGAAATTGCGGAACAGCCCGCCGTCCACATAATGGATGCCATCGATAACGACAGGACTGAATATTATCGGGATGCTGCACGAGGCGGTCACCGCGTCGACAATCGGGCCCCGCCTGAACGCGTGGCTCACCCCATGGTCCAGGTCTGTCGCCACGACAGCCAGTGGGATACGCAAATCCTCGATATTCCGCGTCCGCAAATGCCCGGCCAGGAACTGCCGGAAACGCCGGCTGTCGAACAAGCCGGTCCTCGGTATTTGCAAGTGAGCGAACTCGGAGAACTCCCGTCCCGTAAAAAGGAGTTGGATCTCGGAAGAGGAATAGCCGTCGGCGAACAACGCGCCCATCAACGCGCCCACGCTCGTCCCCGCTATGATATCGGGCGACAAGCCACACTCTTCCATCATCTTGAACACTCCGATATGCGCGAAACCTTTCGCCCCGCCTCCACTGAGCGCTAATCCCAATTTATAGGGTTTATGGTCCGCTTTCTCTTCCATCGTTCCTTTCCGTCGCTTAATCCGATAGCGCGAAAGTATAAAAATTAATCAAGAATCCGGCTTGTTTCCTTATAATCTCATGTTACAAAACACAAAAAGCGGGGACAAAAGACCTCGGACTCCATAAAAGTCCGCACCGAAGGCTAACGCCATCCGCGTTCACGCGCCGAGAAAGAAGGAAGTATCTATAATCGTGATGGTTGGTTCCAGATTTCAGATTCAAAAAGGACTTGTCAAGTACGACTTTTAAATCTGAAATCTGGAATTTGAAATATGGGATGTGATTCTCAATCCCTATTCGAGAAGTATTTCATGAATTGCGAGCGTTCGTACAACGCCGGGTCCGGGATGTTTGCGTAGTTCAGTTTCCCTTGGAATTGCGAGAGAGAGTGGTAACGCGCCTGATGCGCCCATTCCTCCATGCAAGTAAGCACTTGCGAGATAATCTCCGCGCCATGCGTGTAGAGCGCGCTACACATCTGCACCGCCGACGCTCCCGCCAGCAGGCATTTAATCACGTCCTCCCAATCGTGAACGCCGGTGGAGGAGGCGACGCTGATGCCCGGCACCTTTCCGGACACGATAGCCGTCCAGCGAATCGTGTCACTCAGGTCGGAATGGCTGCTGAACACGTTTCCGGAAACGATTTGCATGTTGTTGATATCGATATCGGGCTGATAAAAACGGTTGAACAGCACCACGCCATCCGCCCCGTTCGCTTTCAGCGAGTTGACCAACGACGGGATGTTCCCGTAATTCTTCCCGATCTTCATGATGACCGGTATGGAAACGGTCTCTTTCACCTTCCGCAAGATATTCACGTAAGTGTCTCGCGGCGTCTCCAAACGGTCGTTCAGCCCCGTCTCCAGGAAGAACACGTTCAGCTCCAACGCGTCGGCGCCCGCCAACTCGACCTGCCGGGCGAAGTCAATCCACGCGTCCGCCTTATAACAGTTGATGCTCGCAATGATGGGAATCGAGCAAAGCTCCTTGCTTTTCTTAATCAACTCCAAATAATCGTTCACTTGATTCGCCTTCACGTAGCCGCGGATATAATCCGCCGCCTCCGGATAATCGGACTCCCGCATCAGGGTGTCGCTCTGCATCTCTATCTGCTCCTCGAAAAGCGATTTCAACACGATCGCTCCCGCGCCCGCCTTTTCAAAGTCCTTATTGCGTTCCGCCTTGTTCGTGAGCCCAGAACTTCCGACGATAATCGGATTACGCAGGGTCAAACCCGCATATCGGGTCTTAATGTCAATCATAGCCTTTATATTTTTAATTTTATATCTTCAATATTCTCTTTCTCCAAAAATACTTGTTCCCACTCTTATCATCGTGCTCCCTTCCTGAATCGCCACGGGATAATCGTGGCTCATGCCCATCGATAGCGTATCGAAAGCCTCGCTGTCCGCGAAGAAAGTCCGCTTCAGTCTCAAGAACAAATCGCGGACGGTCCGGAATTCCCTCCGTATCCGCTCCTCGTCATCCGTATTGGAAGCCATCGCCATCAATCCGCGAATTCGGACATTCCCAAGCGCAGCCGGTTCGCCGCTCCGCAACAAATCCTCGCACTCTTCCGGTGTCAACCCATGTTTCGACTCCTCTTTCGCCACATGAATCTCCAGCAGCACGTCCACGACACGGGCATGCTTTTTCGCCTGCTTGTTTATCTCCTCCAAAAGTCGCGAGGAATCCACGCTATGTATCAAATGGATAAACGGGACGATATCTTTCACCTTATTGCTTTGCAACGGGCCGATAAAATGCCATTCGATATCTTTCGGCAAAGCCGCCTGTTTCGCTTTCAACTCCTGCGCCCGGCTCTCCCCGAAAATCCGTTGTCCGGCATCGTAAGCCTCCATCAGCGCCTCGACCGGATGGAATTTGGAAACCGCCACCAATGTCACGCCCTCAGGAAGCGACGCCTTCAGTTGCCTTATGTTTTGAGCGATATCCATACCCGATTATCCATTTAACTCGGCTTGACGCTTCTGCTCGGCGATCAGTTCCTCCCCGCTTTTTTTCTCCTCCGGGACACGGTTGGCGTCAAAGGGGAAAACATCCATGAGCGGAGTCTCCGTCACGGAAGCGATCGTATAATCGGCCAACGTTCCTTTCATCCCGTCCTCCAGCACGGCGATAGCCTCCTTCAGCGTACAAGCCTGGGCGAGCATCTGCGCGGCGGTCTTCTTCTCCGAGCCGCTTTTCTCGTCCAAGGTGATGAAATACACCTTTACTTTATAGAAACGATCTCCATTCTCATTGAAAAACAACTCGGACAAACGGGCGCGCTTAATATCCGTCACGGTAAACTCACCCGTGATAAACGGGCGAATCTCCTCGATAATACGAGCTTCCGCTTCCGTGAAAGAGAGCGCGTCCACCAGATAAGGCTCCGTCACCTTCTTCTGCATCCCATTTTCCAACATCTTTTCATAAGAAACCTTGCACTCAAACCAATTATGCATATTCATGACTCAAATTAAATCTATACTTCACATCAAAATAACGTACAAATATAGGAGCTATCCACCAATAAAACAAAAGTCCGGTCCGTTCGTTTCGAATACAAGAAAGAATCCTCGCGGCGAAAAGGAATGCGCCATCCGTGCGTTTCTCACGATCGGCACACCCTTCATCGCCCGCTTACGCTTAAAACTCGTCGTTGGCGTACAAGCTCAACAAGTTTCTCATCTCGTAATCGAAAATCTCTTCCTCTTTGAAGAAACGCTTCAACTCGACCGCAGCGGTTTCCGGAGAGTCAGAGGCATGCACGATATTTTCCTGCAAACTCATGCTGTAATCGCCCCGTATCGTACCCGGAGCGGCATTCCTTCCATTAGTAGAACCCGCCAACGTCCGTACCACATGGATGGCGTCCACCCCTTCCCAACAGCAAACGATCACCGGACATACGCTCATGGCATCCTTCAACCGTTGAAAAAAAGGCTTCTCTTTCAAATGGGCGTAATGTTCGCTCAGGACATCGTCCGTCAACCAAACCATTTTCATACCCGCCAAACGAAGACCTTTCTTCTCGAAACGAGATATAATTTCCCCTATCAGCCCTCGCTGAATCGTACAAGGCTTTAAAATAACCAATGTTTTTTCCATAAAAATGACTCTTAAAGATTAAACAAAACAGACTTACGGAATAAAAACGTATCATAAAAATAGCTATGGCGTTTTGTCCTTCCATCATTATTGCGAATTAATGGAAAATAATAAATTAAAGAGCAAACAAAAGGGTTAAATTTTATTTATCCAATTGATTATTTGAAAAATTCCGCGTCATTAACGTGAGTCCGAAATAAAAACGGACAGGGAAGAAAAGTCCGATAGCCGGGAAGAAAAACTCGAGAAGCCGGCGGGAAAAACCGAAAACTCCACGAGGAAAAGTCTATCTTTAGGCCGCGGATACATATCTTTAGGCTAAAGATAGAGAT
>CASEGC010000031.1 GCA_949287365.1 uncultured Parabacteroides sp. | reverse complement strand
CAATGTTTGCTCGGCCTTGAATACGCTTACCCGCACGCGCTGGTCGACGTAGGCGGAAACGCTGTCGACTATGGGCCATATAAAAAAGAGTCCGGGGCCTTTCAATCCTTTAAATTTTCCCATACGTAAAACGACCGCGTGCTCCCATTGGTCGGCGATCCGGATGGAGGCGGATAATAAGCCGCATGCGGCAAGAATGACCAGCGTCGTCATGATTCCGACAGCGTGCAGTACGTAGAGCGCTGACGACAGAACGATGGCCAACAAAAAGATAGAGATGGATACGGGGTTGGCCCACCCGTTGTTTTTCAGATTACTTTTCATGGTGATGCTTGTTTAGTATTTCACATTGAGATAATTCAGCCTTTATATCTTCGATCGTAAAGCCATAGGCGGCCGCTACTGTCGCGAATTGGTTACATAGATCGGTTAGCTTCCTCGCCCGGTCTTTCTCCGAGAGAAGGTTGTCCACACGATTGATGTAAGTACCTGATCCCTGATGGGTGGTCAACACGTTTTTAATCTCTAACTCTTTGTAGGCTTTCGATACCGTGTTGAGGTTCACTTTCAACGTTACGGCAAGCGCCCTTACCGTAGGCAATTGCTCGCCTAATTTTAATTGCCCTGTCTCTATCCCAAATAGGATTTGATCGATTATTTGTCGATAGATAGGAACCCCGTTCGAATAATCTAACACGAATGAAATCATATTGTACTATTTGTATAGTACAAACGTACAAAATATAAATGGAAGGAGAATGCTCTTTTGGTTTATTTAACGGAAGGTGGGAAGAGACGCATTCTATTCAAACAGAAAAAGCATGCGGACCCTTCGTGTCGTCCACATGCTTTTTCTTTATTAGATACACGGCCTTATATCTTGCCGGTCGAGGCTTTATCGGGATTTACCTCACGGGGATCTTCTGGATGCGGCGCGCGTGGCGTCCGCCCTCGAAGGGCGTGTCCAGGAAGACCTCGATGATTTTCCGCGTGTCCTCCAGGCTGATGAACCGGCCCGGTACGACGACTACGTTCGCGTCGTTGTGGGCGCGCGCCAGCTGGGCGATGTCCGACCGCCAGCAGAGGGCGGCGCGTACGCCCTGGTGCTTGTTCAGGGTCATGCCGATACCATTGCCGGTGCCGCAGATCGCGATGCCCGGATAGACCTCGCCGCGCTCGATGGCTTCCGCCATGGGGTGGGCGTAGTCCGGATAGTCGCAACTGTCCGACGAGTAGGTCCCGAAATCCTTGTACGACAGCCCTCGCGCGTCGAGGAGGGTCTTGATGTATTCTTTCAGCTCATAGCCCGCGTGATCGCTACACAATCCTATCATATTCCTTGTTACGCTAACAGTTCCTTAACTTGGTTGTATACATTCTGGGCGGTGAAGCCTAACTTCTCGTCCAATACCTTATACGGCGCGGAGAAACCGAACGATTCCAATCCCCACACCTTGCCGTCCGGGCCGACCAGGCCTTCGAGGTTGACGGGCAATCCGGCGGTCAGGCCGAATTTCTTCGTTCCAGCCGGCAGGACGCTCTCTTGGTATTCCTTGCTTTGCGAGCGGAACAGCCCCTCGGAAGGAACCGATACGATGCGTACCTTGATGCCGTCCGCGCGAAGCAACGCCGCGCCATCCACCAGCGTGGAGACCTCCGAGCCGGAGGCGAGCAGGATGACATCCGCGTCGGCATCCTCGTTGACGATATACGCTCCCTTTTCCGTCGGCAAGGCCTCTTGGTAGCGGTTTTCGCGCGCCGGCAGTTCCGTGATGTTTTGCCGCGAGAGGATTAGCGCCGTCGGGGTGTCGTTGTTCTCCATCGCCAGCTTCCAGGAAACGGTCGTCTCCGCCGAGTCGGCCGGGCGAAGGACGAGCATCGAGGCGCGTCCCTGATGGTTCTTCATCTTTTCCAGTAAGCGGACTTGCGCCTCTTGCTCCACCGGCTCGTGGGTCGGGCCGTCCTCGCCGACGCGGAAGGCGTCGTGCGTCCAGATGAATTTCACGGGTTGCCGCATCAACGCCGCCATGCGCAGGGCGGGTTTCATATAGTCGGAGAAGACGAAGAAGGTGCCGCAGGCCGCGATGACGCCGCCGTGCAGCGACATGCCGATGCAGACGCAAGCCATCGTGAGCTCCGCCACGCCCGCCTGGAAGAAGGCGCCGCTGAAGTCGCCCCGCGTGAAGGCGTGTGTCTTTTTCAGGAAACCGTCCGTCTTATCGGAGTTCGACAAGTCGGCCGAGGCCACGATCATATTCTCGACATGCGTAGCCAGGACGCCCAGCACCGTGGCGGAAGCCCCGCGCGTAGCTTGGTTCGCTTTCTGCTCGATGCCCGCCCAGTCGATATCGGGCAGCTGGCCGGAGAACCACCGCTCCAGCTTCTCGGCCTTTTCGGGATAGGCTTTCGCCCACGCCTCCTTGGCGGCGTAGCGACCGGCCATGATAATCGACAGTTCTTTCCGCCGGCGGGCGTAAAGCTCGGCTACCTCGGGGAAGATCGTGAACGGATGCTCGGGGTCGCCGCCCAGGTTCTTGATGGTCTCGGCGATGGACGCGCCGGCGTTCGACAGCGGTTGTCCGTGGGTGGACACCTTGTTCTCGTAGCTGCTTCCGTCGGCTCCCCGCGCTCCCTTGCCCATCAGGGTGTGGCCGATAATCAGTGTGGGGCGTCGCGTCTCGGCTTTCGCCTCGCGGAGGGCGTCGCGGATTTCCTCTACGTCGTTGCCGTCGATTTCGATCACTTTCCAGCCCCAGGCGATGTATTTCATCGCGATATCCTCGTCGTCAACTTCCTCTACGGTGGTGGAGAGCTGCACGTTGTTCGCGTCGTAGAACATCACCAGGTTGTCCAATCCCAGCGTCCCGGCTACGCGGCCGGCGCCTTGCGAGATCTCCTCCTGGATGCCGCCGTCGGAGATGTAGGCGTAGATGGTCTGGCCCATCACCTCTTCTCCCAAGCGGGCTTGCAGGAACTTGGCGGCTATCGCGGCGCCCACGGCGTAGGTGTGTCCCTGTCCTAATGGGCCGGAGGTGTTCTCGATGCCCCGCTCCACGTTCACCTCGGGATGGCCCGGCGTGGGGCTGCCCCATTGGCGGAAGGCTTGCAGTTCCTCCATCGTGAATTTGCCGCTCAGCGCCAGCACGGCGTAGAGCATGGGCGACATGTGCCCGGGGTCGAGGAAGAAGCGGTCGCGCCCTTCCCAGCGCGGGTTCTCGGGGTCGTATATCAGGAACTCGGAGAACAGCACGTTCACGAAGTCGGCGCCGCCCATGGCGCCACCCGGGTGGCCGGATTTCGCCTTCTCCACCATCGACGCGGCCAATACGCGGATGTTGTCGGCCGCCTTGTTCATAAGTTGAGTATCGTTCATTGTTATAATTTGATGAGTTTATGGTTCTGTTCGCGAAAATACATAAAAATCCCCGAAAGGCAGTCTTTATCCGCTGGAAAGAATGGGGCGTTTTTCGGGGTGGTTTGATAAAAAGATAGCGAAACGCATGTTTTTGTAGCAGAATTTAGCTGGAAAGTCTAAAATCTACCATTTGGATGTTTCCAGCGTCTGGAACGAGCAAAATGATAGATTTTGGGGTTTCCAGCGTCTGGAAGGCCTAAAATCTTGGATTTTGAGGTTTCTCGGAGCGAGAATGTCCAAAATCTTGGATTTTGACGTTTCCAGTGGTTGGAAAGCCTAAAATCTTGGATTTTGACGTTTCCTGTGACTGGAAAGTCTAAAATCTTGGATTTTGACGTTTCCAGCCACAAGAATGTCTCCAATCATAGATTTTGGGGTTTCTCGCTTAGCGAAGCTTCCGCGCCCCGTCGCTGATGACCACGTCGTACACCTTGGGCTCGCGGCCGAACTTCTCCTTGTAGGCGGAGGTGGCTTTCGCGATAAAGCCGTCGTAGAGCTCCTCCTTCACGAGGTTGATGGTGCAACCGCCGAAGCCGCCGCCCATCACGCGCGAGCCGGTCACGCCGCACGCCTTGGCGATGTCGTTCAGGAAATCCAGTTCCTCGCAGCTCACCTCGTAGAGGCGGCTCATGCCGTGGTGCGTCTCGTACATCTTTTGGCCAACGGTCTCGTAGTCGCCCCGTTCCAACGCGTCGCACACGTCGAGCACCCGCTGGATTTCCTCGATGACGTATTCAGCCCGCATGTAGTCCTCTGCGCTGACTTTCTCTTTGACTTCGTCTAACATCTCCTTCGTCGCGTCGCGCAGGAACTCGACCTCCGGATGACGCTCGCGGATGGCCGCCACGACATGCTCGCACGACTGGCGACGCTTGTTGTAGGCGGAGGAGGCCAGCTCGTGCTTCACCACGGAGTCCAGCAATACCAGCTTGTAGCCTACCGGGTTGAAGGGGTAGTATTTGTACTCCAGCGAGCGGCAATCGAGGCGGATCAAGCTGCCCGCCTTCCCGAAGATGGAGGCGAATTGGTCCATGATACCGCAGTTCACGCCGATATAATTGTGCTCGGTGGCCTGCCCGATTTTCGCCAGCTCGAACTTGTCGATACCGAGGTCGAACAGCTCGTTCAAGGCGAACGCGTAGGTGCTCTCCAGCGCGGCGGAGGAGGACATGCCCGCCCCGAGGGGCACGTCGCCCGCGAATACGGTGTCGAAGCCGCGCGGCTCGCCGCCGCGCTTGCTTATCTCGCGGCATACGCCGAAGATGTAGCGCGCCCAGCTGGCCGCGGGGGCTTCCTCCTCGGTCAGCCCGAACTCGGCGTAATCGTCGAGGTCGAGCGCGAAGGCGCGTATCTTGTCCGTTCCGTTGGGCTTGATTTCCGCGATCATGCCCTTGTCCACGGCGCCGGGGAAGACGAAGCCGCCGTTGTAGTCCGTGTGCTCGCCAATCAGGTTGATACGGCCGGGCGAGGTGTAAAAGACGCCCTCGCTATGAAACAACTCGTTGAATTTCTCTTTGATTTTCTCTTTCATCATTTCTTGTTGTTTAGGGTGATTATATGGCACGCTGATAACGCTGATTAAGCAGATTTACGCAGACTTATTTTATTATAAATCAATAAAAGAATCTGTGTTTATCTGCTTAATCAGCGTTATCGGCGTGCCTTTTTCGAAATTAGACACACTTCTCTCATTAAAAGATTCCCATCAATCTACCGGGATGTCCTTGTTGACGTTCTTGCTGCCGATCAAGGCGTAGTAGAACAGGTAAGCGAGGCTGAGGGCCGGCACCCAGTAAGAGGTCATGTAAGACGTAGCGTCGGCGATCGCGTTCTGGATCTGCGGGAAGATACCGCCACCGCAAACCATCATCATGAAGATACCGGAAGCCGCGGCCACGTATTTACCCAAGCCCTCGACAGCCAGGTTGAAGATGCCACCCCACATCACGGAAGTACAAAGACCGCACAATACCAAATACAACGCATTGATAGGCACTTGCACCATGCCGAACGACAAAGCGCCAGTGGCGTTAGTCTCTAGCACGGGCATGGATATCGTCGAGGTAATCGGCGAGAAGATGGCGAGCATCACCAAGCAGAAACCGATAGCGGAAGCGCCGGTCAACATCGCCTTGCTGGATATCTTGGAACCGATAGTCGCGCCTACGAAACGGCCTACCAGCATCAGGAACCAATACGTGCCCCCTACAAAACCGGCCGTCGCCGCGCTTACGTTACCGGCGTTGGGGTCGGAGAGGAACAGGATTAACGTGCCCGGGATTCCTACCTCGATACCTACATAGATACCGATAGCGATCGCGCCCAGCACGAAGTGACGGAACACCCACGGCGAACGCTCGTATTTCACCTCTTTCGTAGAGTACGGCTCCGGAATGGCGACGAAGTATAATACGATAAAGATAACCGCGAAGATAGCCATGGCGATGTACATCACCGGATAGACGTTCGTGATGTTGGCTTTCGATACGTCACCCACCAAGGCACCGACCAACATCGGGACGATAGTGGCGCACAACGAGTTCAGCGTTCCACCCGTTTGGATGAGCTGGTTACCCTTGTTGCCGCCGCCACCCAAGGTGTTCAGCATCGGGTTGACCACCGTGTTCAGGATACACATGCAGAAACCGGCGATGAACGCGCCCAGCACGTAAACGCCAAAACTCTCGGCATAACCGGAGAGCACCTGGATACCTACACCCACGAAACCGACGACGATACCCAGTAACGCCGTTTTCTTGTAACCGATTTTCTGGATTAACTTACCGGCCGGAATACCCATGAACAGGTAAGCGGCGAAGTTGGCGAAGTTTCCTAACATACCTTCGAAGTTGGAGGCTCCGAATTGGTTCTTTAACACGATACCCATAGGGGCCGCCAGGTTCGTGACGAACGCGATCATCGCGAAAAGAATGACCATCATCACGATAGGCAATGTGTAATTCTTTTGATTTGTTGTTGCTACCATTTTTTAGATTGTTTTTTTGATTTATTATTTTGTTGATTTATATGCTTACGCCAAATTTGTAAATCGTGACACTTTGGAACGTCTCGCCCGGACGCAATACGGTAGTCGGATATTCCGGTTTGTTCGGGCTGTCGGGGAAGTGTTGCGTCTCCAGGCATAACGCCGAGCGTTCCGGATAGCGTTGACCGTTTTTACCGACAAAGTCGCCGGTCATCCAGTTTCCCGTATAGAGTTGTACGCCGGGCTGGGTCGTATAGGTCTCCATGACTATTCCCGTTTTCGGTGAGGCGCAACGGGCGCAAAACGAGAGCTCGTTCCCTTCCTTATTTAATATATAGGTATGGTCGTAGCCTTTGCCGAACAAGAGTTGCTCGAAATTCTCGTTTATCCGTTCCCCTACTTCGTGAGGGGTTCGGAAATCCATCGGCGTACTTTCTACCCGCTCTTTAGGGCCGTAAGGAATCGCCGTCTCGTCGGTCGGCAGGTAATAATCCGCGTTAATCGTGAGGATATGGTCGCCGACGTAAGGGTCGCCCGCTCCCGACAGGTTGAAATAGGAGTGATTCGTCAGGTTCAATACGGTAGGTTTGTCCGTCGTGGCCAAATAGGATATCACGACCTCGTTGTCATCGGTCAGGTGATAGGTGACGGTCGTTCTCAGCTCGCCCGGGAACCCCTCCTCGCCATCCGCCGAAATGTAGCTTAACTCGATGGTCCGCTCATCTTTCGGCGTGGCGTCCCACACCACGGCGTTGAACCCCTTGACGCCTCCATGCAGGCAATTCGGCCCGTTGTTAATCGCTAATTTATCGTATGTGATTCCGTCGAGCGTGAATCTCCCCTTGGCGATACGGTTGCCATAGCGTCCGCAGATGGCGCCAAAGAAAGGTTCTTCCGAGGTCAGGTATTCATCGATGGAGTTATGCCCCAAGACCACGTCCGTCATAGTCCCGTTCTTGTCCGGGACCATCACGGAGACAATCTTGGCTCCGTAGTTCGTGACCGTCACTTCCGTTCCTTTCCGGTTCCGTAAGATATAAAGAGCGGTTTCTTTTCCGTCTATTTGTTTTTGGAAATCAGCCAAAGACAAGCCTGAGCGTGTATTTATGTCCTTCATGTGTATCTATATTGTCGAAATTTTGACGTAAAAGTAGTTCTCTTCTGTTTAACTGTGTACTTTTTTCATGATGTTTTATAGCATGATTCGCGATTTGCGTATTAAAAAAAAATAATTACGGGTCCGCTTCCCTTTGTTTGTGGTTGTTTTCTCTTTTTCCCGTGGTGGACTTTTTATGGAAATGCCGGGAGAAAAAGTTTGCGGTCGCCGAGAGAAAGTTCGTTCCATGCGGGGGAAAACTCTATCTTTAGGCTAAAGATATATATCTTCAACTTAAAGATACGTATCTGCAGCCTAAAGATATGTATCTTTAAGCTAAAGATAGAGTTTTCCCTATGGTGTTTCCGGTTAATTCTCCCTATGTCGCGACTTTTTCCCTAAGGGAAAGGGAAAAATAGTAGGGGACGTTTTTGCCCGTCGAAAAGAAGGGGCATAAGTTCTTGGAACGGAGATTTTCCCCTATCTTCGCGAAGAAGTTTTTTAATCATGAAATTGACAGGTTTACTATGAAAACACAAAATCAGCGGTTCCAGCGACTGCGTTCGTTAGATGCCCTACGGGGGTTCGATATGTTTTTTATCATGGGTGGAGGTCCTTTGTTCATCGCTTTGGCGACCTTGTTTCCTACGCCGTTCTTCCAATCGATAGCCGAGCAGATGGGGCACGTGGCGTGGGATGGTTGTCATGTGGAGGATATGATTTTTCCCCTGTTCCTGTTTATCGCCGGTATCTCGTTCCCGTTCTCGTTGGCGAAGCAGCGGGGCATGGGCATGACGGATAAGGCGATTTATAAGAAAATCATCCGGCGAGGGTTGACTTTGGTGTTGCTGGGATTCATCTATAATGGTTTGTTGAATTTTGATTTCGAGCATCAACGTTACGCCAGCGTATTGGGACGAATCGGTTTGGCGTGGATGTTCGCGGCGTTGATATTCGTCAATACGAGAACCCTCACGCGCGTTTGGATTGTCTTGGGTATCTTGGTGGGTTATTGGTTGTTGCTGGCGTTTGTCCCCGCTCCGGACGGTGGCGGGGCGGGTGTCTTCACGATGGAAGGTTGCTTGGTCGGGTACGTGGACCGTATGTTCTTGCCCGGGCAGCTGTATAAGACGATACACGACCCGGAGGGCTTGCTCGCCACCGTCCCGGCCATCGCCACGGCGTTGTTGGGTATGTTCTCTGGCGAGCTTATCAAGCTCCGTAAGGAGGGACTGACCGAGAACCGGAAGGTGCTTTATTTGCTGGCGGGTGGTTGCGCCTTGTTGGTAGCCGGCCTTATTTGGAATCTCTTTTTCCCGATTAACAAGAATTTGTGGACGAGCTCGTTCGTTTGTTTCGTCGGAGGTATCTCCATGCTGTTGTTCGCGTTGTTCTATTATATTATAGATGTGAGGAACAATGCGGGTTGGACCCTGTTTTTTACCGTGATAGGAATGAACTCCATTACGATTTACTTGGCGCAACGTTTTATCGATTTCGATTATACGGCTAACGCCTTGTTCGGTGGGTTGGCGGGTTGGCTGCCGGAGTCCGCCCAACCATTGGCTGGCGCTATGGGTTATATAGTCGTTTGTTGGGTATTCTTGTATTTCTTGTATCGCCAGCGTATATTCTTAAAAGTATAAGAGGAGGAGATAAACGATGGGAATGAGGAATGAGATGCGCGTGAAGCCTGCCCGCGGCCGGTTGGAGTCGCTTGACGTGTTACGGGGCTTCGATTTGTTTTGCCTGGTGGCGCTGGAGGGAATCGTACATCCTTTGGGACAGGCGATTGACGCGGATTGGTTCGATTCGTTTTTGTGGTGTTTCTCGCACGTGGAGTGGGAGGGCTTCTCCTCGTGGGATTTGGTGATGCCGCTTTTCATGTTCATGGCGGGCGTGTCGATGCCGTTCGCCTTGTCCCGTTACAAGGAGTCGCCGGACAAGTGGGCCGTGTATCGCCGGATAATCAAGCGGGTGCTCTTGCTTTGGGTTTTCGGGATGATGTGCCAAGGCAATTTGCTGGGGCTTGATCCGGATCGCGTCTATCTTTATTCGAACACCTTGCAGGCGATAGCTATGGGTTATTTGATAGCGGCCATGCTTTTCCTTCATGTCCGTTTGTCTGTGCAAATCGGCGTGGCGGTCTTGTTCTTGTTGGTTTATTGGGGCGTGATGAGTCTTGTCTCTGTCGATGGTTATGGCGGAGGGGATTATACGGCGAACGGTAATCTGGCGGAATGGATAGACCGTGTGACGCTCGGCCGTTTCCGCGACGGGGCGGTCGTGGAGAACGGGGTGGTCGTTTTCGCGGATTGGTATCGTTATACATGGATATTGAGTAGCTTGAATTTCGGGGTGACGGTGTTGACAGGCCTGTTCGCTGGCCATATCTTGCGAAGCGGGATGGATAAGAAACGCAAATGGCGTTGGTTGCTGGGCATTGGCGCGGCGATGGTCGTTTTAGGTTGGGCATGGAGTCCATGGTTGCCGGTAATCAAGAAGATTTGGACAAGTTCGATGGTGTTGGTCAGTAGCGGTTATTGCTTCCTGCTGATGGGATTGTTTTATTATTGGATTGATTATAGAGGACATCGGAAGCACCTGACGTGGCTGAAAGTGTATGGGATGAACTCTATCGTCGCCTATATGCTGGCGATGGTGGTCAGTTTCCGGTGCGTCGGCGAGTCTCTTTTCCATGGTTTGGAACAATATCTCGGACTTTATTATCCTGTGTTGATCGCGATGACGAACGCATCGATTATTTATGTAATTTTGTGGATGCTTTATAAGCGTGATATATTTTTGAGAGTCTAAACAAATAAATCTTATGGAATCGATTAAGCAAATATACCGGATAGGGCATGGGCCATCCAGCAGTCATACGATGGGACCGATGAGAGCGGCGCAGATATTTTTGGAAAGGAATAAGGAGGCCGCGCGTTTTAACGTGACATTGTATGGAAGCTTGGCGGCGACCGGGAAAGGACACATGACGGATGCCGCTATTTTGGAGGTGTTGCGGCCCGTGGCGGACACGATGATTATTTGGAAACCGAAGATATTTTTGCCTTTTCACCCGAATGGTATGTTGTTCGAATCGTTTGGTAAGAACGGTGAGAAATTGGATTCTTGGACCGTATATAGCATAGGTGGAGGAACTTTGGCGAATGAGTCTTTTAATGAGTTGCAAAGCACGCAAGTTTACGATATGCATACGATCAAGGAGATTCAGGCATGGTGTGAGAAGACAGGGCATTCCTATTGGGAATATGTGGAACAGCACGAAGGCCCTTCCATTTGGGATTATCTCGCTGAGGTATGGGACGTGATGCAAGAGGCCGTCCATCGAGGCTTGGAGGCGGAAGGTATTTTGCCCGGCGGCTTGGGAATCCGGAGGAAAGCTTCCGATTATATGATTCGCGCGAAAGGATATGGAAGTAGCATCAAGAGTCGGGGCATGGTATATGCGTACGCTTTGGCGGTGTCGGAAGAGAACGCTTGCGGTGGTAAAATCGTGACCGCTCCGACATGTGGTTCTTGCGGTGTCATGCCCGCTGTGCTTTATCATTTGAAAGTGACTCGTGAGTTCCGGGATTCTCGGATATTGCGGGCGTTGGCGACGGCCGGTTTATTTGGAAACGTGGTACGTACGAACGCTTCCGTATCGGGAGCCGAAGTCGGCTGTCAAGGTGAGGTGGGAGTCGCTTGCGCGATGGCCGCCGGAGCCGCCAGTCAATTGTTTGGAGGCACTCCCGCTCAGATAGAATATGCCGCGGAGATGGGATTGGAGCATCACTTGGGATTGACATGCGATCCGGTAGGCGGCCTTGTGCAAATTCCTTGCATCGAACGGAATGCTTTCGCCGCCGCTCGCGCGCTTGACGCAAATACATTCTCTAATTTCTCGGATGGTAAACACCGTGTTAGTTTTGATCAGGTCGTGGAGGTGATGCGTCAGACAGGGAATGATTTGCCAAGTCTTTATAAGGAAACATCGGAGGGTGGTCTGGCGAAGAATATGGAGAATCCGGTAGACAATGAATGATTTTGATTGAAGAAAATATAAATTTGATTATTCATGAGAAGTAAGAAAAGATTATTATACGCTACATTGATGATGGGTGTCTTGATTTCTTGCGGGCAATCTAAACAAGAGTCTCAGGAGGAAGGAGCGTTGAAAAGTGGTAATCCGATTTTGGAAGGTTGGTATGCCGACCCGGAAGGTATCATCTATGGAGATACTTATTGGATATATCCAACCCGAAGCGATTTGTATGAGAAACAAACCTTCTTCGATTGCTTTTCTTCCAAGGATTTGGTACATTGGACAAAACATAGTTCCATTATCGATACGGCCGAGGTGAAATGGGCGAAAAAGGCGATGTGGGCTCCTTCGGTTATCTGTAAGGACGGAAAATATTATCTGTTTTTCGGTGCGAACGACGTGCACGAGGTGGAGATAGGCGGTATCGGCGTGGCGGTGAGTGACCGTCCGGAAGGACCTTATAAGGATTTGTTAGGTAAACCGCTTATAAACGAGATCGTGAACGGGGCGCAGCCTATCGATCAGTTCGTTTATCATGATGTGGATAATGGCGAGTATTATATGTATTATGGTGGCTGGAGACATTGTAACGTCGTGCGTTTGAAGGAAGATTTCACCGGTCTGCGACCTTTTGAGGATGGGACTATTTATAAGGAAATCACGCCGGAGAATTACGTTGAAGGACCTTTCATGTTCAAGAAAAACGGTAAATATTATTTCATGTGGAGCGAAGGTAGTTGGGGTGAACCGGATTATTCTGTCGCGTATGCGATAGCAGATTCTCCTTTTGGACCGTTCAACCGTATAGGGAAAATCCTTCAACAGGATCCGGAAGTGGCTACTAGCGCGGGACACCATTCCTTGTTCCATGTGCCGAACACGAATGAATATTATATCGTATATCATCGTCGTCCGTTAGGCGATAACGCCCGCGATCATCGGGCCACTTGCATTGATAAGTTAACTTTCGATAAGGATGGCTTTATCAATCCCGTAAAGATGACGTTTGAAGGTGTAGAAGCCAGGCCTATTCATTAAATCGCAAGGGTAATATTATGGGAAAGAATTTATCGCGGATATGCGTTTTCATGTTCATGTTTTTTATGTTGGGAGTATCGGCGTATGCCATCGACCCGACGGATGATACGTATCCGACCGCCGAGAGGCTTTTCTACATAGAGCGAAGTGTCAATAAGAATTTGGTATGTTATGACGTGAACTTGAAGGACGGCGAATTGAATAGTGACGACCCTTTGAAGGTGTATTGGGTCAATCGGGAGGAACGTCCCGGGGAAAAGAACGGCTTGAATTATATCCAGCGAAAGATGGCTTACGGATACAAGGTCGTCTCAAGGAGTGAAAACTCTTACGTATGTTCGTTGGCCGCCTATCCGGATAGGAAATTGACGATAGCGAAAAAAGGAACCGATTACGTATGTTATATAACAATCAATAATCAACGGTCGATTTTACGAACGCTTTACGTGGACGTTAGCCCCAAGAATCCTTTGAATGTCCATTACGTGGAGCTGCGTGGCGTTTCCGCCGAGACGGGCCAGCCGCTTACGGAAAGGATTATGAAATGAACGTTTAAATTTGTAACGAGAGAATGAACCGGCATCCTTTCTTGTATTCTTTATCGATGGAAAGGGTGCCGTTCAATTTATTGGCCATTAACGCGCGGATAGGCAATCCCATCCCGTCTCCTGACGCTAAATCTTGAGGCTTATTGAACGGCGTGAATAAATTTTCTTTACGTTCCTCTGGAATGCCCGTTCCATTATCGGTGACAATGAATTGGCATACGTGAGCGCCTTTTCGTTTAAACTCAAGCTTGATGTTGCCGCTCGACGTGTGAAAGGCGGCGTTCCTCAACAGGTGCGATAATATCTTCTCTACATATTCGGGATTGCTTTTAATTTCTAAGCGTGGGACGTCTGTCACGAGTTTGACCTCCGGATGAATTTCTTTCTCGATTTCTCCCATGATTTTCTCGCAAAGCTTTCCTACATTGAAGGTGGTTGTCTCATACGGTGTCGCCAGCGTGTTTTCAAGGGACGACAATTCTTGGATATGGCCCGCGAACCGCCTTAAAGCCTCTATCCTGAGGGAAATGGCTTCCGCCTCTTCGGATGCTTTCGCTTTTAGTCTTTGGGCGGATTCGTCAATGATATTCAACGTCGGTTCCATCTGTGCGGACATGCTTTGGACGAATCGCGTGTGCCGCTCGTTGTGTTCGTTTAGCGTTTGGATGACGTGCTCTAACTTCTTTCCTCGCATGATGAACCGGAGCAAAAGAAATCCCAAGAAAGCGAGTGCCGCTATCAGCAGAGCGGAGAATATGACAAGTCCCCCAATCCAATATTGTTTGCGCGCGATGTCCTTGTCTTTTTCTTCTATGGTTCGCAGGCTTTGCTCGTATCGTTGTGATGAGGCGTTCAGCTTTTCCTCGGTGGCCAATGCCTTTATGGAGTCGTTCCATACGATATACTTGTCATAAATATGTCCCATAAGCGTGGTATTATTGTTCCTTCGGGCTATGTCTATCAAGTTTCTAAAACAATCGTCCGCTTTATCGAATTCTTTTTTCTCTTGATACCGGCCGATAAGTTCGCCCAGCGCGGCGTCACCTTTCTCATCTTGTCCGAAAGAATAATAAAACTCTGTCTGGCTGTAGGCTAAGTCGTTGGCGGTCGTTTCCGAATTCGCCTGATTCGCCCAATTTTCCAATATGCCGAGTTGCTTTTGGGCTTGGGGCATATTTTTGAGTTTCAGATACATTCCCAGTCTTTCTTTCGCGATCAAGAAACGTTGTTCGTAAAACGATTGATGTCGCTTTTGCTCTTCCGTGAAAATGAATTGGTCCATTTTGCGGCAAAGTTCGAAAGCCTCTTGGTAATAATTCTCTCGATAATATAGGAAGGAGGCCCGCGTACCGGCTTCGATGGCTTGTTCGTAGTCGCCATTATCCGCGAAAGCCTTGTACGCTTGGATAAACAAGTAGCGGGCTTTCGTGTATTCCTTTTTCTCTAAACTACTTTGAGCTTGCGTCATGAATGAGTTGCTGCCGTCTTGCGCTTTCGCGGCCGGACAAACAAGAAACAGGAAAACGAATAAGAGCGAATATAATGTTCTCATGATTTTGAATTTTAATATGATGGGTAAAAGTACGCGATAGTTTGGATAAAAGCAAATATGCGCTTGTTTTTGTTGGCATTGGGAGAAATAATCCGTTAGGTAATGGAAAATAACCGGAAACATAAGGAGTGATTCTCTATCTTTAGTCTAAAGATACATATCTGCAGCCTAAAGATATATATCTTCAACCTAAAGATACATATCTTCAGCCTAAAGATAGACATTTCTTTATATGATACGGAACTATCGTGCCACGGTTTTGTAAGTATTGTCTCTTGTCGCTCGCGAATTCGTCATGGGATGCCTCTATTTCTTTTTCGTCAGTGGATAAAGCGGAGAATATGGGAAAATATTACCTTCGCGGACGAATCGTAAATAATAAAAACAAAGGAATATGTCTTTAAAGCGTTTCGGTGTCTCTTTGGAAGACAACTTGTTGGAGGCGTTGGATCAATATGTGATGGAGAACGGCTTCGCCAATCGCTCGCAGGCGATTCGTTTCCTGATAGAGAAGAACGTGGCCGAAAGGAAGTGGCAATGTGACCATATCGTGGCGGGGACAATCATTATCATGTACGATCAGCGCAAGAAAGAGATTCCTTTGAAAATCATCGATATACAGCGGGAATACAAGGAGGTTATACTCTCGGCTTCCCAATATTACATCAACCGGGATTTCCATTTGCATGTAGTGACGGTGATGGGGACGGCTCATCGTTTGACGGAGTTGTCGGATAAGTTAATCGCTATCAAAGGTATCACGCATGGGAAGTTGGTGATGAGCCGAGCGGATTAGGTTTATTTTTTTGCGTGTAAGGTAACACGATTATAATTGAACGTGCTACTTGTGGCCGCAGATTGATAAGATGATAATAAGATAATAAATAGATATGGTTATGAGGAAAAAGAAAATTTTGATCGCGTGCGCGGTATGCGCTTTGCCGATGAGCTTGCTGATGGCTCAGACGGATACGACCGGAGTGAGCCGAAATTACGCGTTGGATGAGGTGGTGGTGACCGGTACACGGAACGAGACGGATATCCGGCATTTGCCGATGACCGTCTCCGTGATAGGAAAGGGGCAAATCGAGCGGACCTATAGCCCGTCGTTGCTCCCTATCTTGTCGGAACAGGTGCCGGGTCTTTTCACCACGCAACGTGGAATCATGGGATTCGGCGTGTCGGATGGCTCCGCGGGGAGCATTTCCTTGCGTGGGATGAGCGGCGGCTCGGGACGGTTGATGGTGCTCATCGATGGCCATCCGCAATACATGGGTCTTTTTGGCCATCCGATATCGGACGCTTACCAGTCGTTCATGGCGGAACGGGTGGAGGTGCTTAGGGGGCCGGCCTCGGTGCTCTATGGCTCGAACGCCATGGGGGGCGTGGTGAATATCGTGACCCGTAAGATGCGGGAAGATGGCGTGAAAACCCATGCGAACGTGGGGTACGGCTCTTATAATACATTGCAGACGGAGGTGACCAACCGAGTGAGGAAGGGACGTTTTTCCAGCGTGGTGAGTGGCTCTTATAACCGGACGGATGGTCATCGGGCGGACTTGGATTTCGAGCAATATGGCGGCTACGTCAAATTGGGTTATGATTTGTCCGACGCGTGGAATCTGCACGCCGACGTGAACGTGACCCATTTCAACGCCGCCAACCCTGGGAGCGTGGAGGCCCCTTTGGTGGACGCTTTCCAACGTGTCACCCGTGGCATGACCTCATTCGCTGTCGCGAATCGGTACGACAGGACATCGGGAGCGTTGAGTTTCTTCTACAATTGGGGGCGGCATAAGGTGGACGACGGCTATATCCCTTCGGCGGGAGAGACGCCGTTGGATTATCGTTTCAACTCCCGTGATGACATGATGGGGCTCTCATGGTATCAGAGCGCTCAGTTGTTTACCGGGAATCGCCTGACGGTAGGCGTGGATTGGTATCGCTTCGGAGGTGAGGCGTGGAACCGTTACATCGCCGGTGAACGGAACGGCGAGCGTTCGGACATTATCGACGAGACGCAGGATGAGGTGGCAGGTTACGTGGATTTCCGCCAGTCTATAGGTTCTTGGCTTACTTTCGACGCGGGTTTGCGTGTGGACCATCATTCGCACGTGGGTACGGAGTGGGTTCCGCAGGCGGGTTTGTCCTTCCATCTGCCCAAAGCTGCCGAGGTGAAACTTTCGGCGAGCAAAGGTTTCCGTTATCCGCTAATTCGGGAGATGTTTATGTGGGGCGTGGCGAATCCAGACCTTGAGGCGGAACGGCTGTGGAACTATGAGCTTTCTTATTCGCAGAAGTTGATGGATGGTCGCCTGTCATATGGAATCAACCTCTTTTATATCGACGCCGATAACTTGATTACGGTAGATATGGTGGACGGCCGTGCCATGAATGTCAATACGGGAAAGGCGGAGAACACGGGCGTGGAGGCGCAAGTGGCCTATCGGTTTAACGAGGCGTGGTCCGTTGACGCCAATTACAGTTATTTGCACATGAAGAATCCTATCGTGGCGGCTCCCGAACATAAGTTTTACGTTGGCGCCGTTTATACGAAAGGAGGTTGGAGCCTTTCCAGCGGAATCCAATATGTGGCCGGGTTATACACCGCCGTGGGCGAGAATCCTCAAACGGAGGATTTCGTGCTGTGGAACGTACGGGGCGCTTATCGTTTCACCGATTGGCTGGGCGTTTGGGTAAAAGGAGAGAACCTGTTGGCTCAACGATATGAGATAAACGCGGGTTTCCCGATGCCGAAAGCCACTTTCATGGGTGGAATAAGTATTGATTTTTAGCGCGTGAAATATTTTGGATAAATCAAGAGAGTTAGAAGAATTGCCTCGTTTTCGGGTAATGACCGCATCGTTTCGCTCGCTCGGGTAATTAGCTTCTAATAGACTCAAAAATACGGAAAAGGAATAATCTATTCAATTATTAGATTATTCCTTTTTAGGTTTAAGCGAAATATAAAAACGGATAGGGGAAAAAGTTCGATAGACGGGAAGAAAACTTGTAAACCCGACGGGAAAAACCATGAACTTCACGGGGAAAAGTCTATCTTTAGGTTGAAGATATATATCTTTAGGCTGCAGATATGTATCTTTAACCTACAGATATGTATCTTTAGGCTAAAGATAGAGAATTGTCTGGTATGTGGCGAACTTTTTCTTATAGGGTCCTGAACTTTTTGTCCCTTCTTTTTCCTTTTTTTCTGCTATCGAACTCACGCGGATTAACCCTTATCGTCTAAGTCTTTTCCTCCCGCGGTCATAACCTGTCGCGTTTATCTGCCGGATTCCGGCGGTTATTCCGCGGATTTTCCCTAATTTTGTTTCCAAACAAAATCAAGGGAATGAACGATACTACGATACGATTCGCGAATAAGCTGGAGGTGCGTTATTCGTTTAACGACAAATCCGATTATATGGAGGCTATGGCCAGACATCGTTGCGAGAAGGAGGTCCTTTTCTTGCTTCGGTCGCTCGCCGATATGCTGGAAGTGAGAATGACGGTCTATGATGAGCCTTACGAGAGGAAGGAGGGCAGTTTCAGGGAGAAATTAGGGATAGCCGGGGAAAGCGGCCAGGCTATCTCTATCGTCCTGAATCTGGCCATGCAGATACTTGTCCGGCCTTCGTCGTCGGAAGGCGACCGGCCTTTGGCGGAGCGTCCGGCGAGTGACGAGGAGGAGTTACGGCGTGAGGTGTCCCTATTGGGCAAGGCGTTACGGCTAAAGAGACCGGGGGTGGTTCCTTCCCGCCGGTTGGTCGGATTGTTATGTGCCTCGCCCCGTTTCCTGAAATGCAAATCTAACTTTTACGAGGTGCTGAAAGGCTGTCCGAAGGTGACGAGAGTCTCTCTGCGCGAATTGAATGAGAAAGACCGTCCCCGCTCCGGCTCGCTGGAGGTGAGGCGGGAACGGTTTGATATTTTTATCTTGCGGAGCGGAGACTTGCCTACGGTAAAGGACGAGAAGGCGAGGATAGAAATCATCTCCCCTGTCTTGAAAGACGGCAAATACCGTTGGAAAGGCATATATGACAAAGGTGGGGAGATTATTGACTTTTATATGCGCGACGAGGAGTTCAAGACACAGATGTTCGATGAGAAAATCTCGTTCAGCAGTGGTATGTGTATTGATTGCGTATTGGAGATTTCTCGTCGCTTGTCTGAATTGGGCGAGGTGACTCCTGTCGCTTATACCGTGATTACGGTGATTCGCACCCATTTCGATAAGATGGAAATCGTGACTCCACAAGGAAAACGCCACCTCCGTAAACTGGAGGCGGACAAGAAGCAGCTGACCTTGGATTTGTTCGGTTGAGATGGCGTACGGGCTTATCGCCTCGTGTATCGTCGAGGATAACCGGACAAGATGGCCAGCGCGGTGCCGAGCCCCAAAAGATACGGATAATAGAGATAACACATGATCTCAATAGGCGATACGCCTCCCAAGCCGGCGGCTATTAGCATTTGCGCCCCATAGGGGATTATCCCTTGCACGAAGCAGGAAAAGATATCCAGTATGCTGGCGCTTCGACGGGCGTCTACATGGAATCGGTCGGCGATATCCTTGGCTATAGGTCCTGCCATGATTAAGGCGATAGTGTTATTCGCCGTGCATAGGTTGGCGAAACTGACGAGGGCAGCTATGCTCGCCTCGGCGCCCTTGGAGGAACGGATGCGGGCGGTGAGTTTCCGTATAATCCAATCTATGCCTCCGTTGTAACGAATCATCTCCAGCATGCCTCCCGCCAGCAAGGTGACGATTATCAACTCGCCCATGTTCGTGATGCCTTTGCCCATGGAGGCGTTCCAGCCCCAAATGTCGAAGCTTCCCGTGCCGAGACCGACAAGTCCGGACAAGATAGTTCCCATAAGCAAGACCAGCATGACGTTGATCCCGCGAACCGCCGTAATCAACACGATTAGATAAGGAATCACTTTGACCCATTCGATATGGCTCGGCGTATATGTGCTTTCCACGCTTTTCCCGACCAATATATAGAGTAATCCGGAAAGGAACGCGATCGGAAGGGCGATACGGAACTTCACCTTGAACTTGTCGGTCATTTGGCAGCCTTGCGTACGGGTCGCCACGATGGTCGTGTCGGAGATGAAGGAGAGGTTATCGCCGAACATCGCCCCGCTGACCACCACTCCCAGCATGAGCGCGTCGGGTATTCCCGTCTTCTCCGCTATGCCGACGGCGACAGGAGCGAGGGCGACAATCGTCCCGACGGAGGTCCCGACCGAGATGGAGATGAAACAAGCCGCCACGAAAATTCCCGCCGCCAGCAGATTGCCCGGCAGGATGGATAAGGTGAGGTTCACGGTGGCGTCGACGGCGCCCATCGCCTTGGCGGTCTCGGCGAAAGCTCCGGCCAAGATGAATATCATGACCATCAGCATGATGTTGCTGTCGGCGGCTCCCCTGCAGAATTGCTCGATCCGGTTGGAAAGCTTGCCTCCCTTGGATATTGCTATCGCCACGACAGAGGAGATGACGAACGCCACGGTGATAGGCATCTTATAAAAGTCTCCCGCCACGATGGAGACGGCCAGATAGCTTAACAAGAAGACTACGAGCGGTATCAGCGCCCACCCGTTCGGCGCATGTTGGAGCCTGCTCGTGTCGAACGCCGTTTCTTTGATTTCCTTTTCCATAATCGTTTCTTTTTATCCGTGTTATGCCTGATATAAGATTCTCATCGTCTCAGAAAGAGAACCGCAGGGCGATTCTCACGCCTCCTTTCTTGATGTTCGGTTGGTCCAGATAGGTCAGTCGGCGATAATAGTCGATTCTCAATATCTTGAAAATGTTTTCCAACCCCACGCTCGCCTCCAGATAAGGTGTGCTGCCCATCGGCGAGGTGCCTTCCGGGAAACGATATAACCCGGTCGGATTTATCGCGGGATTGTTCTTGTCCGTCAGGCCACCGTAAAAGCCGCTGAACGATACGACCTCTCTCAACTGCAACCATCGGATACCGGGTATGCGATTGAGAATCCACCCTTTCAGATAGTAGGTGAGATAAAAGGAGACGTATTGGTCGCTGACGAATTCCAGTGCGCGCATCATGTTGAATGCTTGCGGCTGGATCGTGATGGACTGGTTGGTGTTTGGGGCTATCAGTAGCGGAAAAGGGACCTTGTCCCATACCTTGCCCGCCGTGACTAACGCGTCTATATGTCCGAACGAGGAGAGCCAGATGCGTTTCTCCGCGCTGATTTCCGTATGATTGTATTTGAAATCGCCACCCAACAAGTTCTTTATACCCATTTGATGCGAGACCTTGAACACGGGAGCGTCCTTCGATAGGTTGAAGAGGGAGTTCTTTCCCTCGCGTCCGTTGTAGGCGCGTTCTCCGGGAGCGAATCGCAGTTGCGCTCCCAGTTCCGTTTTCGTAAAACTTTCCTGGTCGCTCAGGGAACCGTCTTCGTTATAAATGGTATAGCGGAGCGTCCCCGCCGCTTCGTTATTCTCGTTTCGGGCCCAAGCGGTCAGGGTCAGTCCATTCAGCCATTCTTTTTGGTATTGGAGCATGGTCTTGCGGATGTATTGCATCATCGTGACCGGTTCACCCACTTTCCACGCCACGAACATATTGTCCTTGCTGGTGAAAAGGAAATCCTGTCCCGGCGTATAAACGTCATATTCGTGGATGAGGGAGATATTATTCACGGGGCTTTCCCCTTCATGATAGCGTTTCTTGTTCAAACTGTAAGTCAGTTTCGCGTTGTATTTGAACTTCCGGTCATTGGTCCCGTAGGCCAGATAACCGCTGGCGAACCAGTGTGGGTTAAGGTTGGCCGTGGTCATGCCGCCTACTCGCATACGGAATCCTTCCAGATGGTTTGCCGTGAAGGTCGTGTTCATCGGGCCAAAGTCGAACTTACTTTTATCCTTGTCCGCCGAGGTTGGAATATAGCCGGAAATCAATATCTCCGCGGTCTTGATAATCGCATTGAAAGCGGGAACCTTGCGGAGTTGCGCCAGCAAGTCGTTCAGTGCGCTTTCCTTTTCTTTCAATGGGATGGGACGGTTGTTTACCCAAAAAGTATCTGTCTGGGCTGTTGCCTCGGGCAAGATATGAGTAGAGCCTAAAAGCCCGAAAATGGAATCGGCCTTCTGCACGTCGAATCTGTAGTCGTTGAAATGCCTTATCTGATGGGCGTACAATTGTTGCGTCCCTTTTACGATGTAGAAATTGGCGTATATATTCTCCTCGTCCAGCACCCAAGTGCCGCTGTCGGATGGCGTTTTCTTGAACTCTTGCTCGATGCGGAACTTGTCTACCCAGTTCAGGTTGATATGCGCCGGCGCGTCCAACCGGAATTTCTTCAAAGCGTAATCGCCGTCAAGTGTGATGTATAAACGTCCCGTGAAACCATAGCTTTGGCTGTTGACCGGGACGAACGCCAAGTCTACGCATTTGTCGCCCGCCACGTCCAACGTATCCATGATATAATATTTGTAATATGTCGTCGCCAAGGTAGAGGATAACGGGCTGACGAAACGGTTCAGCAAGATGTTGATGTTGTTGTCGAAGATGTTGAC
The DNA here is from genome assembly GCA_949287365.1 of uncultured Parabacteroides sp. Taxonomy (GTDB): domain Bacteria; phylum Bacteroidota; class Bacteroidia; order Bacteroidales; family Tannerellaceae; genus Parabacteroides. The sequence continues at coordinate 9,067 of CASEGC010000031.1, read as the reverse complement.
CCCTTGGAAAATTTCTTCCAGATTGGAGGTGATGGCACCACCGTCGTCCAATGACTTGTCGATTCCTTGTTGACGTTTCGCCTTGACAATCGTACGTTCCGTCTTGGGATGCTTACGGTAATAATAGTCCGATAAAGTCTCGCGGATGGAGATGGTTAAGATGGGTTTCCCGTTGAACTCGGAGGTATCCAAATAGTTCTTGATAAATTTGAATTTCCTCAGGAATTTGTTTTTCTCGAGGTTCGGATTGAAGTCATCCAACGACATGCTGAGTTTCTCGTAGACCTCTGTCTGATATTCGTCATTCGCCTCTATGCGGTTGTCGTTTTTATGCTCGATGACTTTTTTGATAAGTTCCACGGCTGGATTGTTTTTCCGTGAGTATTTTTCCCGTTTGGGTTTCACGACTACTTCCGCTATTTCGAACGAGGTCGGACGCAGCCGGATATCTAACGCCTCGTTCTTTTGTCCGGCCTTGAGCGTTATCTCCTTGCTGTCGTATCCCAAAGAGGAGATGACGAGTTTGGTAAGTCCTTTATCATTCTGGAGACTGAATGCTCCGTTGTCATCGGTCATGGCACCGATTGTCGAGTTCGCGAATATGACTGACACGAAGGAGAGCGGCTCTCCACTCACGGAATCTTTTACGATTCCGGCCGCGGAGGTGACGTTTTGGGCGGATAAATAAGAGATTGAGGTCGCTAACAGCGACAAAAACAACAAAAAGGAAACGCGGATAAAGTTTGCCATGTAAACGAAAAAATCACTGGTTATTCCTTCACGGATAATACGGTTGGCAAAATTAACGCGAAAATGTACGCTTAATCATGAATAATTAATAACGTACAATTAAAAAGGAATAACGCAGGTGTAGATTAGATAGGCACGTCTTCCCATTTTCCAGCTATCAATTCTCTGGTGGACGTAAATCCATGGCGTTTCAATAGATTGAACGCCGCCGCACGGCCGTCATTCACGAGGTCGGGATAGTGGCAATCCGAATTTACAAGGACGGGAATCCCTTTTTCCCGCAATTGGGATAAGAAACGCTCGTGAGGATAAAGCTCATTTTTCTTGACAAGGTTTTTCGTGTTAATCTCAACCATCAATCCTTTCTCCTTGATTAAATCGAGGCAAGACTCTAAAAGTTCTTGGTACCATGTCGCCTCGATGTTGAGACTTTCATATTTTTGTCCGTTCATATAGATTTTATCCATGTGACCGACAATGTCGAAACCTCCTATTTCGATCATTTCCATCGTGGATTGGTAGTAGCGTTTGACCAACGCCCGTATGTCTCCGCCGAAATAACGTTCCACGGAATGAGCGTATTCCTTGAAAGAACCATCAATACAAACCATATTACTTTCAATCAGGACTTTTGATATGGGAAGATAATGGATTGAACTAATCCGGTAGTCCAAAGGCAGATCCTGAAAATAGGGAATGGACGCATTGTAAGTCTCGTTCAAGTAATCTATTTCCAGACTGACGTAGATTTCCAACTGGTCCTTGTATTTTTGTCTCAGTCGCTCTATCTCTTGTAAATATTCCGGCATATCGTCTTTCGACATGTTCCATGAAGTCTCGAACGGGAGCGGGGAATGCGAGGAAAAACCATAAGCCCGGAATCCGTGTGCGATGGCGAATTTAACGAAATCTTCCGGAATGCTTCTTCCGTCACAAAAAGTACAATGGCTGTGATAGTTGCTCAATCGCATATCGTCTTTTTACGCTTTTTGATGGAATCTTTTTGGAAAAAGGTCGTATCCGTTTCCTTATACGAAACGGATACGACACTATTGATCCGTACAAAGGATGTTGTCGGTTACTTTATGACACCTAACTCTTTACCTACCTTGATGAATGCGGCGATAGCTTTATCGAGGTGCTCGGTCTCATGTCCAGCGGATAATTGCACACGGATGCGCGCTTGTCCTTTCGGGACTACCGGATAATAGAATCCTGTCACGTAAATGCCTTCCTTTTGCATCTTCTCGGCGAAAACTTGCGACAGCTTGGCATCGTACAGCATGACGGCACAAATCGCCGATTGGGTAGGTTTGATATCGAAGCCAGCGGCCAACATCTTGTTGCGGAAATAGTTTACGTTCGCCATCAGTTTCGTATGTAAAGAGTTGTCTTCCTTCAGCATCTTGAACATCTCCAAGCTGGCTCCTACGATGGCGGGCGCTACGGAGTTGGAGAATAGGTAAGGACGCGAGCGCTGGCGCAACATGTCGATAATCTCTTTTCTTCCGGTCGTGAAACCGCCCATGGCACCGCCGAACGATTTACCTAACGTCCCGGTAAACACGTCGATTCTCCCGTAGACACCGAATTGCTCGGCCACGCCATGACCTGTCGGTCCGACTACGCCGGCGGAGTGTGACTCGTCCACCATGACCAGGGCATCATATTTCTCCGCCAACTCACAAATCTTATTCATCGGAGCGACATTCCCGTCCATGGAGAACACGCCATCCGTGGCGATGATGCGGTGACGTTGGGCTTGCGCCTCTTGCAGGCAACGCTCCAAGTCCGCCATGTCCGCATTAGCGTAGCGATACCGTTTCGCTTTGCATAAACGTACGCCATCGATGATGGAAGCATGGTTCAGTGCATCGGAGATAATAGCGTCCTCCTCGTTGAACAGCGGCTCGAAAAGTCCGCCGTTCGCGTCGAAACAAGCGGCGTAAAGAATCGTGTCTTCCGTCTTGAAATAATCGGAGATAACCGCTTCCAGTCTCTTGTGTAAGTCTTGTGTCCCGCAGATGAAGCGGACAGACGACATTCCGTAACCGTGAGTGTCCATCGCCTCTTTGGCCGCGTTAATCAATCGTTGGTTGTTTGATAAGCCAAGGTAATTGTTGGCGCAGAAATTCAAGACATCGTTTTCCGTGTTCGCCACTTTGATATCAGCCTTTTGCGGCGTGGTGATGATACGCTCGTTCTTGTATAAACCGGCGGCCTTGATGGCTTCCAGTTCATTCGTTAAGAATTCTTTTAGTTTTCCGTACATAGTTTTTTGTTTATTATAAATGTGTTGAATATTCGGTTCGCGATATGCGCTACACAAAGTTCAGCTTTTTTTTCGAGTTATGATACTAAAACGGATTGTTTTTTGCCGTTCTCGAATAAAAAAGAATCCCTTCTTTTAGGCTTACCTGCTCAAAAGAAGGGGTTCTTTTTATTATATATAGAAAAGAGGAAATCAGTTCTGTTCCTTTAAGATTACGTCGTGCGCTCCGCCTTCCACGATACTGGTGGAGGAGACGAGCGTGATCTTTGCGTTACGTTGCAACTCCTGGATGGTGATCGCACCGCAGCTGCACATCGTGGCGATAATCTTGCCCAGCGTGACGTTCAGGTTGTCCTTCAACTTGCCGGCGTAGGGCACATAGCTGTCCACGCCCTCCTCGAACTTCAAGGCCTCACTACCGCCCATGTCGTAACGTTGCCAGTTTTTGGCGCGGTTGGAACCCTCGCCCCAATACTCTTTCACGAAGTTGTTGCCGATTTTCAGCTTCTTTGTGGGCGACTCGTCGAAGCGGGCGAAATAACGTCCCATCATCAGGAAGTCAGCACCCATCGCCAAGGCTAGCACCATGTGATAATCGTGCACCAGGCCGCCATCGCTACAAATGGGGATGTATACGCCATTCTTCTTGAGATACGCGTCGCGCGCCTTCGCCACGTCGATGAGGGCGGTGGCTTGTCCACGACCGATACCTTTCTGTTCGCGGGTGATGCAGATGGAACCTCCGCCGATTCCCACCTTGATGAAATCGGCACCGGCGTTCGCCAAATAGTTGAAACCTTCTTGGTCCACGACATTTCCCGCGCCTACCAATACTTTGTCGCCGTAGGTGTCCTTAATCCAGCGCAAGGTGTCGTACTGCCACTCGGAATAGCCGTCGGACGAGTCGATGCAGACCACGTCGACACCGGCTTCGACCAGCGCCGGCACACGTTCTTTATAATCGCGCGTATTGATACCCGCACCCACCAGCAGCTTCTTGTCGGCGCCGGAAAGCTCGTTCGGGTTCTCGCGGTGGCTGTCGTAATCCTTGCGGAACACGAAATATTGTAGATTCTGTTCTTTATCGATAATCGGCAACGTATTCAGTTTATGCTCCCAGATAATCTGGTTGGCCTCTTTCAACGTGATGCCCAGGTCGCCCGTGATTAATTTGGAGAACGGTGTCATGAAATCTTTTACCTTCAAGTCCATCGGGTCCTTGCCCTCGCGGTAGTCGCGGCTGGTCACCATGCCCAGCAACTTGCCGTTGGGGCTACCGTCGTGCGTAACGCCTATCGTGGAATGCTCCGTTTTACGAACGAGAGCGATCACGTCCGCCAATGTATTCTCCGGCGTAAGGTTAGAGTCGCTGATTACGAATCCTGCCTTGAATTTCTTCACCTTTCGCACCATTTCCGCCTGGTTCTCGATGGTTTGCGAGCCGAAGATGAAGGAGAGGCCGCCATTGCGCGCCAACTCGATCGCCAGTTTCGGACCGGATACGGATTGCATGATCGCCGATACGAAGGGAATATTCAATTCAATGGCGGATTTCTCGCCGGCCTTATATCTCACGAGAGGTGTTTTCAACGATACGTTCGAAGGAATGCACGCTTTTGTGGTCAGACCCGGAATCAGTAAATACTCGCCAAAAGTTCTTGATACATCGTCTAAGTAAATTGCCATACGTTACTAATTATTTACAAGATGAGTTTGTTTTATTTCCGCGAAAATAACGAATTCTCTCCATATATGGATGTCCCTTTTCTAGAAATCTTCATGATGCGGCTATTTTGTCATGGGATTTATATTCCTCGTCTATTTTTCGAAGAGAACGGGCGCGGTGTCCTGTTTGTCGGATACTTTCGCTAAATTCGCGTCGTTTAATGGTTTATTCTTGAAAATTCAGGCAAATGAAAAGGGTGTTCTGTCCGAAGTGCGACAATCAAGTGTCTTTTGATGAATCCAAGTATCCGGAAGGGAAAACGCTGGCTTTCGTTTGTCCGCGGTGTGGAGCCCAGTTCAAGGTCAAGCTGGGCGTGAAGGCGAGGCGGACGGACAAGGGAGTGGAAGAGGTGAAAGAGCCGGACTTCTCGTGCGGCTATATCTCCGTTATCGAGAACGTGTTCGCCTATAAGCAAGAGCTTCCGTTGACGTTGGGAGATAACGTGATAGGCCGGCGCAACAAGGATACGGATGGCGTGGATGTGCCGATTGTCACGAGCGACCCGAGTATGGGGCGCAAGCATTGCGTGATTCACGTGAAGAAGGCGCCAGACGGCGGGTTTGTCTATACGCTGCGCGATTTCCCCAGCCTGACCGGGACTTTCTTGGGCAACACGCTGTTGGGGAAAAAGGAGCGGGTGCGCGTCGAGGACGAGGCGATTGTCACGATTGGCGCCACGACCTTTATCCTGCACGCGGCGGATGGTGTCAAGGAATAAGGAAAAGGAAGGTCCGCGGGAGCGATTCCCGCGGACTTTCTCGCTTATCGCCTCAGGTCGTCCAGTAATTTATCGACCGCGGCGGCGGGAGTAGGCTCGCTACCCAAGAGCTGGATGAACTTGCTGCCGATGATGGCTCCGGAGGAGTTGGCGTTGGCGGCCTCGAAGGTCGCCTTGTTGCTGATGCCGAAGCCCACGAGGTGCGGGTTACGGAGGTTCATGGCGTTCACCTTGCGGAAATAGGCCTGCTTCCGCTCGTCGAAGCTCTTTTGCGCCCCGGTGGTGGCGGCGCTGGATACCATATAGATAAAGCCGCTGGTGTGCGCGTCGATGAGGCGTACGCGCTCCTCGGAGGTCTCCGGCGTGATGAGCATGATGACTCGCAGGTCGTGGCGGTCGGCCGTCGCCTTGTAGCCGGCCATGTAATCGGCGTAAGGGAGGTTGGGGATAATCATGCCGTCCGCGCCGACCTCCGCGCAGCTGTCGCAAAAACGCTCGAAGCCATACCGCATGATGGGGTTCAGGTAGCCCATCAGGATGATAGGTATCCTCACCTCTTTCCGGATGTCTTTCAGCTGCTGGAAAAGGAGGCGGAGCGACATCCCGTTGCGCAGTGCCCGCGTGGCCGTCTCTTGGATGACCGGCCCGTCCGCCATCGGGTCGGAGAAGGGGATGCCCACCTCCACCATGTCGATGCCTTTGCTCTCCAACGTTTTCAGGATGGTCACGGTGTCGTCCAGCCGCGGATAGCCCGCCGTGAAATAGATAGATAAGATTCCGCTCTTCTTCGTTTGAAATAGTTTGTCTATTCGGTTCATCGTTTTGTTTTCTTTTAAGATTGATATCGTTTGTTATTTAGTTATTTGATTCCCGGCGAGGCCTCGCCCGCGGTTCCCGAGGGGTCGCCGGGGGCGGGAAAGTGTTTCCCGCGGTTTCCGAGGCTTCGCCGAGGGCGGGAAAGTGTTTCCCGTGGCTGGCGAGGGGTCGCCGCCCCTTTCCTTAGCCTCCGTTCCATGCGGCCCGGACTCGCCGGACGAAATCCCGCAGCTTCTCCGCGTCCTTCAGCCCCGGCTCGCGCTCGAAGCCGCTGTTCAGGTCGATTCCCGCGAGGCGGGGATGCCGGAAACGCCGCAGGCTTTCCGCACTCTCGGGCCGGATGCCTCCGCTGAGCAGGAAGGGTGTCTCCCCGTCGTAATGGCTCAGAAGCGACCAGTAGAACGCCTTGCCGGAGCCGCCGTAGCCCTCGCACCTCGTGTCGAAAAGGAGATAATCCACCCGCCCCTCGTACGCCTTGGCCTTTTCCAGGTCCTCCGGGGCGGCGACCGGCAAGGCTTTAATCAAGGCGAAGCCTCTCTTGCGCAGCGCATGGCAATCGTCCGGTGACTCGTCGCCATGCAGCTGCAGGTAATCCAGCCGGCAGGCGATGGCGGTTTCCATTATCCGTTCCGGGCTGGCGTTGACGAACACGCCCACGCTTTTCTGCCTCTCTTTCAACAGGGTGCGGGGCTCTATCGACGGCAGGACCCTCCGGGGCGACTTCGAATAGAAGATGAACCCCAGCCAGTCGACATCGAGGGCCGACACCTCCCGTATGTTCCGCTCCTCGCGCATTCCGCAGACCTTGATAATCATGGCAGCCCTCCTATGAAATCGGTTAGCGTCTTCCCCGGGTCGCCGGTCTTCATGAACGTCTCCCCAATCAGGAACCCCCGGAACCCCGCCTCCCGCAACCGCCGGATGGTATCGGGCCGGGATATCCCGCTCTCGGAGACGAGGAGAGGGGCGAGGCCCCGCAGCCTCTCCGCCAGCCGGAAGGAGTTCTCCACGTCGGTATGGAACGTGCCGAGGTTCCGGTTGTTCACGCCCAGCATGTCGATTGACTCGTCCGCGTAATCCAGCTCTTCTTCCGAGTGAATCTCCAGCAAGACCTCCAAGCCCAATCCGTGGGCGGTGTCCGCCAGCGTGTGGCACTCGTCCGGCGCGAGGGCGGCGGCTATCAGGAGCACCGCGTCGGCGCCCATCACCTTGGCTTGGAAGAGCTGATAGGTGTCGATGATGAAATCCTTCCGCAACAACGGCAGGCCGGTCAAGTGGCGGACTTTCCATAAGTCGCCCAGCGCGCCGCCGAAGAACTTCCCGTCGGTCAGGACGGAGCAGGCGGAGGCGCCTCCAGCCTCGTATGCCGGCACGATGTCGGCGACGCTCGCCTTCGGGCACAGCCAGCCCTTCGAGGGGCTTTTTCGTTTGAACTCGGCGATGATACCGTAGGGCGACGCCGCCAACGCCTCGCGCATGGAGCGGGTGGGCCGTTCCATGCGGTCGCCGCCCAAGGAGAGCAGCGTCCGCAGGCTGACCGCCTCCTTTTGCCGTTCCACCTCCACGCGTTTGTTCGCGATGATGTCTCGCAAGATGTCTTTTTCCATAAAACCTGTTTTTAATGGTTCAAAGATAAGAATTTGCGGAACGTGGCCAAAGCCCGTTTGCTTTCCAGCGACTCGCGGGCTTCGGCGATGCACTCCTCTATCTTTTTCTCGGGGTGGATGACTTGGATGGCGAAGGCGGAGTTGGCTATCACGCAGTTCCGCTGGGCTTCGGTGGCGGTTCCCTCCAGCACGGCGTCGAAGATGCGGGCCGCCTCCTCCGGTGTCGCCCCGCCGTCGAGGTCGGCTTCCTCGCATCGCTTGAAGCCTAACATCTCGGGCGTGTAGAGTTTCTCTTTCTCCGGCGTAGCTATCTTGAACTCGGCCGTGAGCGATATCTCGTCGTAGCCGTCCAAGCTGTGCACCACGGCGAAGCGGGTACCGCTCTCCTGATAGGTATAGTTATAGAGGCGCAGCAGCGGCAGGTTGTAAACGCCCAGCAGCTGATAGGCGGGCATCGCCGGGTTGACCAGTGGGCCGAGCATGTTGAAGAAGCTGCGCACGCCCAGGTTCTTCCGGACGGGTGCCACCGCTTTCAGCGCCGGGTTGAACAACGGGGCGTGGAGGTAGGCGATATGGCAGGTCTCCATCGACATCCGCAGCTTGTCCGGGTCGTTCGTGAACTTCACGCCGTGCCGCTCCATCACGTTGCTGGCGCCGCTCACCGAGGTGGCCCCGTAGTTGCCGTGCTTCACGACGTTGTAGCCCGCCCCGGCCACCACGAAGCAAGAGCAGGTGCTGATGTTGAAGGTGTTCTTGCCGTCGCCTCCGGTGCCTACGATGTCGATGGGCCGGTATTCGCTCAGGTCCACCGGCACGCGCATCTCCAGCAAAGCATTACGGAAGCCGGTCAGCTCCTCGACGGAGATGCTGCGCATCAGGAACACGGTGATGAGGCTGGCTATCTGCGCGTCGTCGTAGCAGCCTCTCGCGATGTCTTGGAGTATGTTTCTCGCCTCTTCCTTCCCTAAATATTGATGTTCGAACAATCGGTATAATATCTCTTTCATGACTCTTTTCGGTTTGTATCTATTGTTATTGATATTCAATTGTTTGCAGTTTCCTGAGATTTCCTCGTGAGGAAACCGCCGTTCCCCGCTTAGGAAACTGCCGTTCCCTGCTTAGGGAATTGTCGTTTCCCGCTTAGGGAACGCTCGTTTCCTTACTGGGGAATTCTCGTT
>CASEGC010000030.1 GCA_949287365.1 uncultured Parabacteroides sp. | reverse complement strand
GTCCGCCACGATGAGCGTCCGCTCGAACTGCCCCGTGTTGGCGGCGTTGATGCGGAAATAGGTGCTGAGTTCCATCGGACAACGCACGCCTTTCGGGATATAGACGAACGAGCCGTCCGAGAAGACCGCCGAGTTCAACGCAGCGAAGAAATTGTCACGATAACTGACCACGCTGCCCAAATATTTCTGTACCAAATCCGGATGATGCCGTACCGCCTCGCTGAACGAGCAGAAGATAATGCCCTTCTCCGCCAGGTTCTCCTTGAAGGTGGTCTTGACGGAAACGCTGTCCATCACGGCGTCCACCGCCATCCCGCTCAAGTGCTTCTGCTCCTCCAGCGGAATACCCAGCGTGTCGAACGTCTTCAGCAGTACCGGATCCACCTCGTCCAGGCTCTTCGGCCCCTCTTTCTTTTTCGGGGCGGCGTAGTAAATGATATCTTGATAATCGATTGGAGGGATGTCCAGATGGGCCCATGTCGGCATCTCCAAAGTCTGCCAATGCCGGAAAGCCCTCAAGCGGAACTCCAGCAACCAATCTGGCTCATTCTTCTTGGCGGAAATAATGCGGACCGTCTCCTCGTCCAATCCTCGGTGAATCACCTCCGTATCGATATCCGAAACGAAGCCGTACTTATAGTCCCCGCCTGTCACCTCACTAATTATATGATTCGAATCTTGCATAATAATCTCACTCTTTTTCTGATGAAAACAAATTATGTGGGAAAATTGTTGGTATGATTTGCTTCACGTTATAATAAAAACGGGACTCTATCTTCGATTGGCGAGGAATCAGCACCGAGCCTTTGTCCACGGACTCCAGCAGGTTCAAAAGCAGGCTGGTGAAAACCACGACCACCAACAAGCCGAACAATCCGCCGCACAAATGGTTGATTACGCTCAACGGCGTCGCCCCCACGATTCGGGTTACGACCTCGCCCGCCAAGACAAACACGCCCAATATCAATATGAATCCCGCCACATAACTCAATACCGCGACACCCTCTTCCGGAAACCAACCCAAAGCGAGGATATATTCCTTCAGCCAAGCCGCCACCTTCCCGCAACAGAAAATAGCGACAACCAGAGCTATAAGCGAAACAACCTGTTTGATGACTCCATCAAACAGGCCTTTCACAAATCCTATTCCCGCCAGACATAGCAATGTAATGTCCAACCAGTTCATTGTCGCTATAATGTCTTCTTGATTTCGGTCTCCTCGTAAGCCTCAATCATATCACCGACACGGATATCGTTGAAATTCGTGATATTCAATCCGCAATCCTGACCGGCTACGACCTCTTTCACGTCATCCTTGAAACGCTTCAGGGAACTAAGCTCTCCCGAATATACGACGATACCATCCCGAATCAAACGGACCTTATTCGAACGCTTGATCTTGCCTTCTTTCACCATACAGCCGGCAATAGTACCCACCTTCGATATCTTGAATGTCTGCAAGACCTCCACGTACGCGGTAATCTCCTCCTTAATCTCCGGAGAAAGCATACCCTCCATAGCGCTCTTCACGTCTTCGATGGCATCGTAAATGATTGAATACAAACGAATCTCGACTCCCTCTTTCTCAGCGTTCTTACGAGCGGCTTGCGACGGACGGACCTGGAATCCTATGATAATCGCGTCTGAGGCGGCCGCCAACACGACATCCGACTCCGAGATTTGACCTACGGCCTTATGAATCACGTTCACCTGAATCTCCTCGGTAGACAGACGAATCAAAGAGTCGGACAACGCCTCCACGGAACCGTCCACGTCGCCCTTCACGATGACGTTCAACTCCTGGAAGTTCCCTACCGCGATACGACGGCCTATATCGTCCAGCGTCAGCATCTTTTGCGTACGCAGCCCTAACTCCCGTTGCAATTGCTCACGGCGATTCGCGATCTCTCTCGCCTCCTGCTCCGTCTCCAGCACATGGAACGTATCACCCGCCTGAGGTGCGCCATCCAAACCTAGAATCAATACCGGCTCGGAAGGTCCAGCCTGCTCTACCCGTTGATTCCGCTCGTTGAACATCGCCTTGACACGTCCATGATGCGTACCCGCCAACACGATATCCCCCATCTTCAGCGTGCCATTCTCCACCAACACGGTAGCCACGTATCCGCGACCTTTATCCAAGGAAGACTCGATAATAGAACCTACCGCACGCCTCTTCGGATTCGCTTTCAAGTCAAGTAAATCGGCCTCAAGCAAAACCTTTTCCAACAACTCTTCCACGCCTATGCCTTTCTTGGCGGAAATCTCCTGGCTCTGGTATTTACCACCCCATTCTTCCACCAGATAATTCATGTTCGCCAACTCCTCCTTAATCTTGTCCGGATTCGCGTTCGGCTTATCAATCTTATTAATAGCGAAAACGATAGGGACTCCCGCCGCCGAAGCGTGGTTGATAGCCTCCACCGTCTGAGGCATCACGTTGTCATCCGCCGCCACGATAATGATAGCGATATCCGTCACCTTCGCTCCGCGGGCACGCATAGCGGTAAAAGCCTCATGACCGGGAGTATCCAAGAAGGTGATGTGACGCCCGTTCGGCAATTTCACGTTGTAGGCACCTATATGCTGCGTAATTCCACCGGCCTCTCCAGCTATCACGTTTGCGTTCCGGATATTGTCCAACAAAGAGGTCTTTCCATGATCCACATGTCCCATCACCGTCACGATAGGCGGACGAGCGATCCAATCATCCTCATTATCCTCCTCCTCGTCCGCGTTAATCGCCTCCACGACATCCGCGCTCACGAACTCGGTCTTAAAGCCGAACTCTTCCGCCACGATATTAATCGTCTCCGCGTCCAGACGCTGGTTGATAGAAACCATCAAGCCGATACTCATACACGTACCTATGACCTCCGTGACAGGTACGTTCATCATATTCGCCAAATCGTTGGCGGTAACGAATTCCGTCAACTTCAGCACTTTACTTTCCTGTTCCTCCAGTTCCAGCAACTCATGCTCGCGTTTCACGGCGGCATCGCGTTTGTCCCGACGATATTTAGCGCCTTTATTACTCTTATTGCTCTTGCTTGTCAACCGGGCCAACGTTTCCTTAATCTGTTTTTGAACATCTTCCTCGCTCACTTCCGTTTTCACCGGCTTCTTCAAACGAGGCTTACGTTCATCCCGGCCCGGACGTTGATAATTGACACCCGCCGTATTGTTCACGTCCACCCGGTCTTTCTTGATACGCTTACGTTTCCTCTTCACGTCGCCATCCTCGCCCGGTTTAGCGGAAGCTACCGGTTTAGTCCCGTTGGCCGCCCCCGGTTGTCCTTTATAAGAAGAGGAAACGCCATTGCCCTGCGGTTTATTATTCCCGGCGAACTTAAACTTCTCGTCGCGTTCCTTTCGTTTTTCCTCTCTTGTTTTCTTCTTCGGCCGGGTAGATTGATTTATCGAATCCAGGTCGATTTTTCCCGTCACCTTAATTTTTGACTCCAACTTACCCGAATTCAAACGGAAAAGGTTATCTCCGTCTTTCTCTTTTTCTTCCTTCGCCTGTTCCGCTTCCGGCTCAGGTTGGATATTTCCTAAACTCGTCTCCTCCACGGTCGTCCGCTTCTCTGAATCCTTTTTTATCTCCTCTTCCACTACTATAACTTTTTCTTCTTTTTCCTCAACGGGTGCCGTTCGCGGGGCTTCCTCCACGTTCTCTTCCCCTGCGAAAGGTTCGTTATCTTCCGTCACCTTCTCTTCCTTTTTCTCCGCGACATCCGTTTTTTCCACCTCATCCCGCTCTGTCGCGACCTCTTGCGCTTTCTTTTGTTGTCCGCCATCCAAATCGATATGACCTATCGTCACTATTTTCGGACGCAGCTCCTCCGGCAAGACCGTCTCTATCTCTTCCACCTTCCTCTCTTTCTCCGGAGAGACCTTTTGCGCGGGATGACGTTGTTCCATAACGATTTTTCGTTCCCTTTCCGGCAAATCCTTCCCAAACTCTTTTACGAGCAAAGCATACTGTTCGTCACTGATTCGGGTGTTAGGGTTATCCTCCACCTCAAATCCTTTCTTCTGCAGGAACTCAACCACCGTGTTGATTCCCACATTCAATTTTCTTTGTACTTGTATTAATTTTATAGGCATATTCAACTTTGTCGTAATACTTATTCATTCTCTTTCTCATCCTCATCCGTCTCGGCATCCTCAACATTCTCGGCGTTCTCAACGTTCTCGTCATCCTCGAACTCCGCGGCCAAGATAGCGAGTACATCATCCACGGTCTGTTCCTCCAAGTCCGCGCGCTCGACAAGCTCGTCGCGATCCATCGCCAATACGCTCTTCGCGGTATAACAACCGATATTCTTCAAGGCGTCGATTACCCATCCATCAATCTCGTCGGCGAACTCATCCAAGTAAATATCCTCCTCATCGGGACCTTGGATATCGCGGAACACGTCAATCGTGTATTCCGTCAGCATGCAAGCCAACTTAATGTTCAAACCTCCTTTTCCAATCGCCAAAGAAACCTCCTCCGGACGCAAGTAAACCTCCGCTCTCCGCTCCGCCTCGTTCATGCGGATGGAAGATATTTTGGCCGGGCTCAAAGCGCGTTGGATAAAGAGAGAAATATTCGAGGTATAGTTAATCACGTCGATATTCTCGTTCCTCAACTCGCGCACGATACCATGGATACGCGAGCCTTTCATTCCCACGCAAGCCCCGACCGGGTCGATACGGTCGTCGTACGACTCCACGGCCACTTTCGCGCGCTCACCCGGTATGCGGGCTATCGCCTTAATCGTTATCAGGCCATCGTTAATCTCCGGCACCTCCAGCTCGAACAATCGTTGCAAGAACATCTTGTCCGTACGAGAAAGGATAATCTTCGGGTTGTTATTGAGATTATCCACACGCGACACGATGGCGCGTACGGTCTCGCCCTTACGGTAGAAATCGGTCGGAATCTGTTCCGACTTCGGCAGGAGCAACTCGTTACCCTCGTCGTCCAGCAACAGGATTTCCTTCTTCCATACCTGATAAACCTCGGCGGCAATGATATGGCCAATCTTGTCCTTATACTTCGCGTACAGGCTATCCTTCTGCAATTCAAGTATCTTCGAGGCCAAAGTCTGGCGCAAGTTCAGAATGGCGCGGCGTCCGAAATTGGCGAAATGCACCTCGTCGGTCACCTCCTCGCCCACCTCGCAATTCGGGTCAATCGTACGGGCCTCCGTCAACGTGATTTGCAAGTTCTTGTCCTCCAGCGCGTCATCAGCCACGACCGTACGGTTTCTCCATATCTCAAAATCACCTTTCTCAGGATTGATAATCACGTCATAGTTCTCGTCCGTGCCGAACATCTTGGCTATCACGTTACGGAACGAGTCCTCCAACACGTTAATCATCGTATCCTTATCGATATTCTTCAACTCCTTGAACTCCGCAAGGGTATCAATCATACTGATCGTTTCCTCTTTCTTGGCCATAATCTTACTTGAATCTTATTAAGTATTTCGTATATTTTATTTCCTCAAACGTATGCGCCTCGTCCTCCACGACGGTTATCTTCTTCTTGGCGCCCTCCGGCTTCACCTTTTTCTCTACGGAGACGACCACGCCCTTCTCGTCGGCGGATTTCAAGACTCCCGTCACCCTCGGGCCGTTCTTCAACTGAATCTCCACCTCGTTCCCGATGTTCTTGAGATACTGGCGAAGCACCTTGAACGGGGAAGTGACCCCCACGGAACCCACCTCCAACTCATAATCCTCGACATCCCTATCCAGACACGACTCCAGATAACGGCTCAACTCCACGCAATCATCGATGCTCACCGCCTTGTCGTTATCTATCTCCACGACAATCCGGTTGTCCGGCTCAATCACCACGTCCACCAAATAATTATCCGAAGAGGCCAGTCTCTCCTCCACCAATCGGCTCACCAGTTCTTTGTCTATCATACGTATATATTATTAGAGAATAAAAAGAGGGGACTGCCCGCCCCCTCCTCAACTTCACTTAATCAGTCGCGAATATACAAATAATCAACCTGTTCTCCAACAAAATATAATCTTTTTTATGTATTTCTATATGGAATGGGTGATTCCGCGGGAGACAAGCATACGAAACCAGTGGAAACCGCATAGTGTTTTTCGGAAAAACGCGAGCGATTAAGGCGCATCGCTTACGATATGATTTCATTTCGCCTGTTTCGCTAACACACGCTTTTTACGAAAATCGCGAAATAGAGAGAAACGGCCTCCCGCGGGAAGGATTCCCTTCGAAAAGACGCACGTGTTTCAGGCGAAATTTAGCTCCATTTAAAACGGAACTTAGTTATCCCCGAAGGAAAATATACTTTTCCCCGAAGAAAAACTCGGTTATGTTCGAAGGGAAATGTCGCCGTGTTCGAAGAAAAACAGGGTCATGTTTCCGCGTAAGGTTCCTTTTCCCCGGCTCGCGCCCCGATTTTCCTCCTAAAACGAGAGGGCGTTTTTTCATATATAACTAACGCACAATAGATTAAATATTTATTAACGTGAATTTCCGAACGGTTCCTCCTTCAGCCCGAAAAAATCGATTCTCCGAGAGTTAAGAATACAAAGTGTCAAAATGACAAATCGTCCGCGAGGCGCGATAAAGGAAGAAAACAAAAAGGCGACCACGTTTTACCGTAATCGCCTTTTCGGGTAGCGAGACCGAGGATTGAACTCGGGACCTCATGATTATGAATCATGCGCTCTAACCAGCTGAGCTATCTCGCCATCATGTTTCACCTTTTCTCTTTTTGACGGTGCAAAAGTATAGGTTATTTTTCAATTACACAAAAAAAATCGGCGGAAAAATCGCACGTTTTTTACCCTTTCCGGCTAAGAAGTTAATAATTAGCGTTTTTTTAATCTTCAAAATGAGCTACATTCAAATCTTTTATGTACTTTTCGCCAAATTAACGACAACTCTTATGATAAAGAAGGAGAAATTTCATGTCGAATACATTTTCGACAACGTCTCGCGACGAAGCTTATGGAACCATTTGACCTCCGCGCTCGGCCTTTCCGCATGGTTCGCCGACGAGGTCAACATAAGCGGGAATACGTACACGTTCAGATGGAACAAGGAGAAACAACAAGCGAAAATAATCGATATAAAACCGGAGACGAGCGTCCGTTTCCAATGGGTAGACGAGGAAGACAAGAAGGCGTATTTCGGATTCACCATCCACTCCATCGAGTTGACCGGAGCCACCGCCTTGGAGATAACGGACTTTTCCGAGCCCGGCGAGAAAACGGACTCGATAGACTTGTGGGATTCCCAAATAGAGGATTTGAAGCGGACGCTTGGCATTTAGGGTATTTTCGCTAAAAATCGGTGAGATATTATCGTTTTTTACACTACTTTTGTCCTCCCAACCTGATTAGGCAATGTTGAGGATAAAACGATTATATACATTCATGTTGCAGACTTTCCTGCCGTTGTTTCTCATGACGTTCGGCATTTGTCTGTTCATCGTGTTGATGCAGTTCCTTTGGAGGTACATCGACGATATGGTCGGGAAAGGTCTCGGTATCCCCGTGCTGGCGGAGATGTTCATGTACGCCGCGCTATTCCTCGTCCCGTTGGCGCTTCCCTTGGCGATATTATTGGCTTCGCTGATGACTTTCGGCAACTTGGGGGAGCGTCTGGAATTGCTGGCGATGAAATCGGCGGGAGTCTCGCTCATCCATATCATGCGCCCGCTGATTATCACGCTCGTGTTCGTGAGCGTGGGGGCTTTCTTCTTCCAGAACAACGTCATGCCGGTAGTGCAGGTCAAGCTTTATACCTTGCTCTATTCCATACGCCAGAAATCTCCGGAGCTGGACATTCCCGAAGGCTCTTTCTATAAAGATATCCCCGGGTTCAACGTGTACGTGAAAGGGAAAGACAACCAAACCGGTCTGTTGAAAGACGTCATGATTTACGATTACTCGGAAGGATTCAACAACGCCCGGGTCATCGTGGCCGACTCCGGAAGGCTGAAGACCTCGGCGGACAAGTTATTCCTCATCCTTTCCTTATATAATGGGGAATCGTTCGAGAACCTACAGAGCCAAACCTCCACGGCACAAGCCCGGAAAGCGGTGCCTTACCGAAGGGAATCGTTCGGCACGAAGGACATATTGATAGAATTCGACGCGAACTTCAACCGTACGGACGAGTCTTTCATGCAAAACCAGTACATGGGGAAAAACCTGGAGGACCTGCAATCCTCCATCGACTCGATGGAGGTACGGCTGGACAGCATCAAGGACACCAACGCCAAAAACGTTTATGAAGCCTCCTATCTAAAGAGCTTGAGACAAAACCAATCTAAGATAAAAAAAGCGCCAGACTCCAAGGATAAAGCGGAGGAACAGGAGAACACCGTGATTCCGGCTCTTCCCGAACCTTCGTTCGCGCTCAATTTCGATAGCCTCTACCAAGCGCAAACGCCCAGCGGACAAGCGACATTATTAGGAAGAGCGAAATCTTCCCTCGAACATATCAAGACCGACTTCTATTTCCGTGCCGCCTCCGTGGGTGACGAGGCCTACAAGGTACGTCGCCACTTGACCGAGTGGCATAAGAAATTCACGGTATCTTTCGCTTGCCTCATGTTTTTCTTCATCGGCGCGCCATTGGGGGCGATTATCCGTAAAGGCGGACTGGGCGTGCCGGTCGTGATTTCCGTCATCCTGTTCATCTTCTATTACATTATAGATAACATGGGCTTCAAGATGGCGCGCGATGGCGTATGGGAAGCGTGGGAAGGCATGTGGCTCAGCTCCGCGGTGTTGACCCCGATGGGTATCTTCCTGACCTACAAAGCAGCGAAGGATTCCGTCATCCTGAACGCGGACACTTACATCAACGCCTTGAAAAACCTGATAGGCAAGCGAGAGGGCAGAAAAGTGGAAAAGAAGGAGGTCATCATCTACACGCCGGATTACGACGCCTTGCTTCCCCGCCTGAAAAAATTGGCGGAAGAGAGCAAGACTTACGTGGCCAACCATAAACGCTGGACCAATTACTTAGCTTTCTGGAGGCAAGGAGGCAAAGACCCCGATGCGGAACGACTGGCCCAAGAGATGGAAAGCATCGTGGAGGAATTGAGCAATTCGGACCAAAACCTGCTCTTGAACAAATTGATGGATTATCCGATTATCGGAGGATACACCCATAAAATCAGTAAACACCTGAACGATAAGCAATCTTTATGCGTCGGATTGTTCCTGCCCGTGGGAATTCCCGTCTATTTATTGGCCGTTTACCAACGCAAACTATTGCGTCACGACATAGAAATGGCACAAAGGACCAGCAAAGAGCTTATCGAGATGATATATTCACTACATTTGTCGAAAAATAATCCAGATACAAATTATCAATAAAAGATATGAGCGAGATTCAATTAAACACCATCGAGGAAGCCATCGAAGATTTCCGGCAAGGAAAGTTCCTGATTGTCGTGGATGACGAGGACCGGGAAAACGAAGGAGACTTCATCATCGCTGCGGAGAAAGTGACTCCGGAGAAAATCAACTTCATGTTGACGAACGGACGAGGTGTCTTATGCGCCCCCATCACGGAAGAGCGTTGCCAGGAGTTGGAGTTGGATATGCAAGTGGCCAACAACACCTCTTTGTTAGGCACGCCGTTCACGATTACGGTAGATAAACTGGGTGGTGGCTGCACGACCGGCGTATCCATGTACGATCGCGCGCAAACCATCCTCGCATTGGCGGACCCGAAAACGAAACCCTCCGACTTGGGACGCCCCGGACATATCAACCCGTTACGGGCTCGCTCGCGTGGCGTACTTCGCAGGGCCGGACACACGGAGGCCGCGGTAGACCTCGCTCGGTTGGCGGGATTATATCCGGCGGGCGCGTTAATCGAAATCATCAACGAAGACGGCACGATGGCCCGCCTGCCCCAATTGCTTGAGGTGTCTAAGAAATTCGGTATCAAGATTATCTGCATCAAGGACCTTATCGCTTACCGATTGAGGAGCGAGTCCATCGTAGAGAACGGCGTGGAGGTGGATTTGCCAACCGCATACGGCCATTTCCGCCTGATTCCTTTCCGCCAGAAGAGTAACGGACTCGAACATATCGCGTTAATAAAAGGGACGTTCCAAAAGGACGAGCCTATCTTGGTACGCGTGCATTCCTCGTGCGCTACCGGCGACATCTTCGGCTCCATGCGTTGCGAATGCGGAGAGCAATTGCACGAGGCCATGCGGCGCATCGAGAAGGAGGGCAAAGGCGTAATCGTTTACCTCAACCAAGAGGGACGCGGCATCGGACTGATGGAGAAAATCAAGGCCTATAAGCTTCAGGAAGAGGGATTGGACACGGTAGACGCCAACTTGCACCTCGGGCATCAGGCCGACGAGCGGGACTACGGCGTAGGCGCGCAAATCCTGCGTCATCTGGGCGTGACCAAGATGCGCCTGATGAGCAACAACCCCGTGAAAAGGGTCGGGCTGGAAGCGTACGGTCTGGAGGTCGTGGAGAACGTCCCCATCGAGGTGAAACCGAACCCATACAACGAATTCTACATGAAAACGAAAAAAGAACGTATGGGACATGTATTGCACAACTTTAAATAAAAACCGATATATCATGACACAAGTCTCAGATCGTTTAGCGAGCCTGTCGCCATCCGCCACGTTGGCGATGTCACAAAAAAGTAGTGAGTTAAAGGCTCAAGGCATCGACGTTATCAACCTAAGCGTTGGGGAACCGGATTTCAACACCCCGGACCACATCAAGGAGGCCGCGAAGAAGGCGATAGACGAGAACTACTCGCGCTACTCGCCCGTGGCGGGCTATCCTGCGTTACGGAACGCGATCGTGAACAAACTGAAAAAGGAGAACGGACTGGAATACACCGCCAACCAAATCTCTTGCGCCAACGGAGCCAAGCAATCCGTATGCAACACGATACTGGTGCTGGTCAACCCTGGCGACGAGGTAATTATCCCCGCTCCGTTCTGGGTCAGCTATCCGGAGATGGTGAAGCTGGCGGAAGGAACGCCCGTAATCGTCCCCGCCGGCATCGAGCAGGATTTCAAGATCACGCCCGCCCAGCTGGAGGCCGCCATCACGCCCAAGACCAAGGCGTTGATTCTCTGCTCGCCCTCCAACCCGACCGGCTCCGTCTATAACGCGGAAGAGCTGGCAGGATTGGCGGAAGTGCTGAAGAAATATCCGGATATCATCGTGATCGCCGACGAGATTTACGAGCATATCAACTACATCGGCAAGCACCACAGCATCGCCTCCATCGAAGGGATGAAAGAGCGCACGGTCATCGTGAACGGCGTCTCCAAGGCGTACGCCATGACCGGATGGCGCATCGGTTTCGTGGCCGGGCCGGAATGGATTGTCAAGGCCGTGAACAAGCTGCAAGGCCAATACACCTCCGGGCCATGCTCCGTATCGCAAAAAGCGGCCGAGGCCGCCTACACCGGCACGCAACAGCCCGTCGAGGAGATGCGCCAAGCCTTCGAACGCCGCCGCGACCTCATCGTCAAGCTGGCGAAAGAGGTGCCGGGGTTCGAGGTCAACAAGCCTGAAGGCGCCTTCTACCTCTTTCCCAAATGCAGCTATTACTACGGCAAGACGGACGGGACACGCGTCATCGAGAACGCCGACGACCTGGCGATGTACCTCTTGGAGGTCGGCCACGTGGCCTGCGTGGGCGGAACCTCCTTCGGCGCGCCCGAGTGCATCCGCATGAGCTACGCCACGAGCGACGAGAACATCATCGAGGCCATCAAGCGTATCAAGGAAGCGCTGGCCCGCTTGAGATAAAAGAACACTGATTCGCTTTCATCAGGACGGAAGGAGCCATTATCGTAACCCCGCGTTACGGATGGCTCCTTCTCATTTATCTATCCCGACGCGAACGCCACGCCGCCGGCGTTCAAAACACCTCACCATTCGTAAACAATGATAGTTTTTTACTTCTGAAAACCGCATTATTCGTAAATAATGGCATTTTTGACTTTCTAAAATCACATTATTCGCAAATAATGGCGTTTTTGACTTTCTAAAACCACATTATTCGCAAATAATGGCGTTTTT
>CASEGC010000029.1 GCA_949287365.1 uncultured Parabacteroides sp. | reverse complement strand
CTACTTATTAATAATCAATTGTTTACAAGCGTTTTTTAAAGCGCGAAAACAGGCGTTTTTTGCCCCCTATTAAAAGATGTACGCACGTACATTATATACAGTCCGTTTTCCCATTTCCCGGAAATCGCGAAAAAATGCGGAAAGTAGTGTTTTCCCCACTTCGGGAATCAACCTCCTCAGTCACTTCGTGACAGCTCCTCCTCGCTTCAGGAGAAACCCCATCCCCAACCCTTCCCCTGAGGAGAGGGGAAGGGCCGGGGATAGGGTCGGAGAAACACGTACATCTTTCCCGAAAAACATTACCGTGTTTCCGCGAAAACACGCACGTCTTTTTTCAAGACGCTTAGCGATAAGACATTCGGCGGGAGAACGCTATGCCGTGTCGTGAAAATATCGTATTTTCGCGGTCGATAAATTAGTCTTCAATGCAAAAGATAAGAAACATCGCGATTATCGCACACGTAGACCACGGCAAGACGACGCTCGTGGACAAGATGTTATTAGCCGGAAAACTTTTCCGTGAGGGACAGGCGGAACCGGACCAGTTTTTGGATAGCAACGATTTGGAGCGTGAACGAGGAATCACGATCCTTGCCAAGAATGTCTCCATCAATTATAAGGGGTACAAAATCAATATCATCGACACGCCGGGGCACGCGGATTTCGGCGGGGAGGTCGAGCGGGTATTGAACATGGCGGACGGTTGCCTGTTGCTGGTGGACGCCTTCGAGGGGCCTATGCCGCAGACGCGGTTCGTGCTGCAGAAGGCGATTCAGATAGGGTTGAAACCTATCGTGGTCATCAACAAGGTGGACAAGCCGAACTGCCGCCCGTCGGAGGTGCAGGAGATGGTGTTCGACCTGATGTTCAGCCTCGACGCCACGGAGGAGCAACTGGACTTCCCGACCATCTATGGCTCGGCCAAGCAGGGGTGGATGTCGGAGGATTGGCAAAAGCCGACGCAGGACATCACCGCGCTGCTCGACGCCATCATCGAATACATCCCTGAGCCCAAGACGCTGGAAGGCCCGGCGCAGATGTTGATAACCTCGCTGGATTACTCCAAGTACGTGGGGCGTATCGCCGTAGGCCGCGTACATAGGGGCGAGCTGAGAGAGAATCAGGAAATCATGCTTTGCAAACGCGACGGGAGCATGGTGAAATCGAAGATAAAGGAGCTGGACGTTTTCGAGGGACTGGGGCGCACGAAGGTGCAATCCGTACAGTCGGGCGACATTTGCGCCGTAATCGGCATCGAGGGCTTCGAGATTGGCGAGACGATAGCCGACGTGAACGAGCCGGAGGCCCTGCCCACCATCGCGATAGACGAGCCGACCATGTCGATGCTTTTCACCATCAACAACTCGCCTTTCTTCGGGAAAGACGGCAAATACGTCACTTCCCGCCACATTCACGAGCGTTTGCTGAAGGAGCTGGACAAGAACCTGGCCTTGCGGGTGTTGCCTACCGACTCGGCGGACTCGTGGCTGGTTTACGGCCGGGGCGTGCTACACTTGTCCGTATTGATAGAGACCATGCGCCGCGAGGGGTATGAATTGCAAGTGGGGCAACCGCAGGTAATCATCAAGGAAATAGACGGCGAGAAATGCGAGCCTATCGAGCAGCTTACGGTCAACCTGCCGGAAGATTGCGCAAGCCGCATCATCGATATGGTAACGAAGCGAAAAGGCGAGATGACCATGATGGAGAGCAAGAACGACCGCATGCACCTGGAGTTCACGATACCCTCGCGCGGAATCATCGGCCTGAACAACGCCGTGCTCACCGCTTCGGCGGGCGAGGCTATCATGGCGCACCGCTTCTTGGAATATCGTCCGTGGAGAGGCGAGATAGAACGCCGTACGAATGGCTCCATCGTGGCTATGGAGACCGGTCAGGCCTTCGCCTACGCGTTGAACAATCTGCAGTCGCGCGGACGTTTCTTCATCGCCCCGGGCGAGGAGGTGTACGCCGGTCAGGTGGTAGGTGAGCACACGAAAGAGAACGACCTCGTGGTGAACGTCACGAAATCGAAGAAACTGACGAATATGCGCGCCTCCGGTTCCGACGAGAAGGTGGCGTTGGCACCTCCGGTAGTGTTCAGCCTGGAAGACGCGCTCGAATACATCAAAAGCGATGAGTACGTGGAGGTCACGCCCAATCACATGCGGATGCGCAAAATCATTCTTGACGAGACCGAGCGCAAGCGGCAAAATAGATAATAGAATCCACGTGATAATATGACAAACCCCGGAATCCGATAAGGATTTCCGGGGTTCTTTTTAGTTCGCGCGGAAACGGCCTCACAAAAAAAGCCCCATCCTATCAGAGGATGGAGCTTTTTTTATCATTAGATTTCCGTTCTCGTTTCCTTATTTAACCAAGGCCGTGAAATCAGCGTTAGTCGCGTACTTAGCGAATTCCAAGTCGATAGCGGCCTCTTTCTTCATGTTACCGTCTTTCGCGATAGCGTCTTTCAAGTTGCTGATTACACCGTTAGCGTCGTTCGTACGAGCGGCTACGACAGCCTTCAAGTAAGAAGTGACAGCGTCCGGCTCAGCTACTCCATTCAAAGTTTGAGAAGCCTTGCTGTAATCTTTCACCATGATCTGCGCTAAAGCGGCGTTGTTAGACTTAACGGAACCGAAAGAGTTAACGGCCTTAGCGTAATCGCCTTGCTCCAGATAAAGAACGCCCAAAGCCTCGCTCAATTCAGCCACGCCAGCGGCGTTACCGAACAATTGTTGAGCCTTCGCTTGGTCACCCTTCGTCAAGGCGATCAAACCTAAGTTCATGTTAGCCTCGGCGTTATTCTTTACGGAATTCGATTTGTTGAACATTTGTTCAGCCTTATCCAAATCACCAGCCTTGAACGCCATCATACCTACGTTGTTCCAAGCGCGGCAGCTATTCGGATATAATTCAGTGGCTTTCGTATAGATAGCCATCTTCTCTGCGTCATTGTCAGTCAATGTAGCGGCATACAGAATCTCTTCTTCATTCAACTCTGAAGGATTGCTCTTCGCCAAAGCGCTAATCTCATCATCAGATTTACCGATAATCTCGATATTGGCGGTCAAGCGAGAACGACGCAATTGCGGCAAGATTGTCTCAGCCAATTCAGAATAAACAGCGGAGATGTTCTTAATCTCTTTCTCGCGAGTCTCCGGATCTTGATACATCGAAAGAACACGCAATACCAAATCCTTATCTTGCAAGTTAGAAGCGGCGACTAATTCCTTAAAGCCTTCCCAGTCCTGAGCCGTGTAACGAGCGTCAACCGGCACGTCCACTTCCATTTTCTTCAACTCCTTATCCAAATATTTAGAAGTGTTGCCTTCACGTCTCTCAGCCAAACCCGTGTTCAACTTAACACCACCATCAGGAGAAGCGTAAGCGCTAATCTCGATAGCCACGTTTTGATTGGGAGCCTCGTCAGCGTTCTTTACCAACTCTTTCCACTCCTTGATCGCATCAGAGTTCAACTCGCTGGAACGCAAGTTAGCCTGCTGAATCAAGAACATGATGTTCGCGTTGTGAGCCTCCTTGATGATACGTTGGAACTTATCCGCGCCGATAGCAGCGGTAGCCGTTCCGGCGTCAGCCAAAGCGGAAGTGGCGATCACGCCCTCGCCGATTTTCACGTCCGGCAATTTGACGGTCTTATTCTTGATTTTCGCGTCGAAAGTCAGAAACAATTCCGATTTCTTCATCTCAGGTTTGTAGGTGAAAGAAGACTTCATCGTTACGTTAGCGCCTTCTTTTTGAGGGATGACTTGGTTATTGCCTTCTACTTTCTCGCCCTGATAAGTGTAAGAAGTTCCCCATGCCTCGCCACCTTCATAACGCAATACGGGAGTTACGGTTACGACCGCTTTCTTGTTGAACCACTTCTCCGGGAACGTAGCGTTAATCGTTACAGGAACTTTGCCACCGATAGCCTCAAGCGGTTGTGGCTCCGCTTTAATGTACTGTTCTGCCAACGGTTTCAACTTGTTAGAACAAGAAGAAAGCGTCAAAATGGCTGCCAATACGAAGAATGGCAATAAAAACTTTCTGTTCATAATTTTGATGTAAGTTTAAAATGTTACTATATTAAATATTCACTTTCAAATTACCCATTAACCTTTATCATGCAAAACTAAAGCATTTTTTTGTTATGGATAGCAAAGAGGCGACAAAATATTCGCTATTAATACTTATTAATATTTTGTCGCTCGCTTTAAACCCATAACGCTTTTAAATGATACGCTCCAAGTCTTTCAGATTTCTCGCCACCTCCTCGTCGGTCACGTCATAATTCGCCAAGTCTCCGGCGAAATACTGATCGTAAGCCGCCATGTCAATCAATCCATGACCGGACAAGTTAAACAGAATCGTACGAGGCTTACCCTCCAGTTTCGCCTGCTCCGCTTCCCGGATAGTAGCGGCGATCGCGTGAGCGGACTCCGGCGCGGGAATAATTCCTTCCGTACGGGCGAACAACGTCGCGGCCTTGAAGGTATCCAATTGTTCGATATCCACGGCGCTCATCATCTTGTCCTTCATTAGTTGACTGACGATGGAACCCGCGCCATGATAACGCAGACCGCCGGCGTGTATGTTGGCGGGAGCGAAGTTATGCCCTAACGTGAACATCGGAATCAGCGGCGTATAACCCGCCTCATCGCCGAAATCATATTGGAATTGCCCGCGAGTCAGTTTCGGGCAAGAGGAAGGCTCGGCCGCCACCACACGGATATCTTTTCCTTCCAACAGCTTATGACGCAAGAAGGGAAACGCGATACCGGAGAAATTGGAGCCACCGCCAAAACAAGCGATAACGACATCCGGATATTCTCCCGCGATCTCCATCTGTTTCTCCGCCTCCAAGCCGATAACGGTCTGATGCAACATCACGTGGTTCAACACGCTACCCAAGGTATATTTGCAATTCGGCGTTTGCATCGCCAGCTCCACGGCCTCCGAGATGGCGGTACCCAAACTTCCTTGATAATTCGGATGATCGGTCAGGATCTTGCGCCCCGCTTTGGTACTCATACTCGGCGAAGCGATTACCTGCGCCCCGAAGGTCTGCATAATCGAACGGCGATAAGGCTTCTGGTGGTAACTTACCTTCACCATATACACGGCCAGCTCCAAGCCAAAGGCTTTGGCGGCGTACGAGAGAGCGGCACCCCATTGCCCCGCGCCGGTCTCCGTGGTGATATTGGTCGTTCCCTCCCGCTTGCAATAATAGGCTTGCGCCAAGGCGGAGTTCAACTTATGCGAACCGATAGGACTGACACTCTCGTTCTTGAAATAGATATGAGCGGGCGTATCCAACGCTTTCTCCAATCCCGTGGCGCGCACCAACGGGGTCGGACGCCAGACCTTATACAACTCGCGTACCTCTTCCGGAATCTCTATCCAAGCGTCCGTGGTGTTCATCTCCTGATGGGAGACACCTTTCGAGAACAAAGGATACAAATCCTCCTCCTTCAATGGCTGTTTGGTTTGCGGATTCAGGATAGGCAGCGGCTTGTTCTTCATGTCCGCCACGATATTATACCATGCGGTCGGTATGTCTTTTTCCTCCAAAAAAATTTTTTTAGTGCTCATTTCTTTATCAGGTATTTACGATATTTACCGGAATACTCCCCGGCTCCTTACAACTTGATAGCAAAGGAACAAATAATATTTCGTTTCTTCAAATGAATGGATAAAAATATATACTTTCGCGGCGAATTTAGAAACTGACTTATTATAAATATGTACGATTGGGTTATTCACCGCATGAAGAGCGTCTCGCTTTTCTTGCTTTGCGTGGGACTGACGTGTGGAGCGCAGGCACAGAAAAAGAATTTCACTTATAAGTTTTACGGGCAAGTACGCGGGGATTTGTTTTATAACTCCCGCGCGAATTCCGAGACCGTGGACGGTTTGTTCCACCTTTACCCCAGCGATGTCAAGCTGGACGCGGACGGAAAGGACCTCAACGCGTCGCCGAACGGCAGCTTTTACGTTCTTTATTCCCGATTGGGCATAGACGTGCAAGGCCCGATGGTAGGTTCGGCGAAGACCTCCTTGAAACTGGAGACAGATTTCCGGGGTTCGGGCAGTAATTGGTCGATTCTTCGCATCCGGCACGCGTATGTCAATCTCGACTGGGGCAAATCCGCGTTCTTGATAGGGCAGACGTGGCATCCGCTGTTCGGAGAGGTCTCCCCGCAAATCCTGAACCTCAACACCGGAGCGCCGTTCCAACCCTTCAACCGTAGCCCGCAAATCCGTTACCGATATATGAACAAGGGTTGGCAACTGACCGGGGCGGTCGTATGGCAACTGCAATACCTCTCCGCCGGACCAAACGGGAAAAGCGAGGATTATATCAAGCACAGCTGTATACCGGAGGTTTATGTAGGGATAGATTACAAGAAACCGGGTTGGCAGGCGGGAGCGGGCATGGAAATCCTCTCATTGGTGCCGCGGACCCAAAACGAGATAGATGGCCAGATATTCAAGTTGAACGAACGGGTCACCTCCGTATCGGGCGAGGCGCACGTGAAATACCAGGGAGACAAGTGGGTAGTCATGGCGAAGACCTTGCTGGCATCCAACCTGACCCAGACCAGCATGCTGGGCGGATATGGCGTCACCGCCATCGACCCTCGCACGGGCGAGCGGGAATACGCGCCTTATCTCTTCTCTACCTCTTGGTTGAATATCGTATACGGGAAAAAATGGAAACCGGGATTATTCTTAGGCTATCTGAAAAACTTAGGCGCGAACAAGGCGTTGGTAGGCGACACGTACGGGGTCGGACTGGACGTGGACCAAGTGTTCAGGGCCGACTTCCAATTCTCCTACAACCTCCCGCACTGGAAATTGGGCGTGGAATACACGCCTTCCATCGCATGGTATGGCGACATCGACCTTCAGGACGGCGGGCGAGTCCACCAGGACCATTCCGTCACTAACCACCGTGTGCTGGGAGTCCTGATTTATATGTTTTGACCGAGGCGTTTCCCTCCTCCAAAAACACGCACGTGTTTTCCCGGAAACACGACAATGTTTCTCCAAAAGCACGTGCGTGTTTTTGGGGAAGGGAAATATACCCTTTCTTAATAGGAAATCATAATCCACCCCGATATAAATAAGAGGATAAGAAACAGGGTATGCCTTATTATATGAGCGATGGCCGACAACTGGTTCCGAATCGTTTTTTCGGAAAGGCCCAATGTCTCCGCGATCTCTTTGTTCGAGAAACCCCTCTCATATTTCAACTCAAAAATAATACGTTGCTTATCCGTGATTTTTCTTTTGGCCAACGAAAGTAACTCCTCAAAATCATCCGCGTTTTCTTCCGCCGAATTCTCAAGAGGATGTTCTATGTCATTTCGCAAGAACAACTCAAAATCAACGTTGTTTATCCTCGCTCTAAACGCGTCTATTATCAAGTTATGGGAAATCGTAAAAAGGAACGACTTGAAAGACTTATCCAACGAGATTTTCTCACGCATATACCATACTCTCAGAAAAGTCTCTTGCAAAATATCCTCCGACTCAGAATGAGATTTTGTCATCTTCAATATGAAGCCATACAAACTGTCCGCGTACAAATCATAAAGTTTATCGAAAGCGTTATAATCGCCTCTCTTCAATCCCTTTATCAATTCGTATTCCTTTATATAGCTGTTCCTATGACAATCACTCGGTTTCATTTATCACTCGCTTGATCGCGCGATTTAGATCGTAATCATTTATTTCTAATATCTCCAACGCTTCCGCGTCGGAAAAGCCGAACAAGATTCGAAGAATCCCTACGGCCCGTTCCCTTAGCTTCTCATTGAGGCATTCCAACTCGGTCATATAACAACCATGCACTTTCCCAAGCCGAATCATGACGGTCGTCGAGATAAAATTGAGAATTTTCTTTGTCGCCGTGCCCGCTTTCATGCGGGTACTGCCAGCTATCAACTCTCCTCCCGTATGTAACGGTAAGACATAATCGCAAAAAGGAAGTTTCTTATCGAACGCTTGAATCATGACCGACAGGGCACCCTCCTTTTTCGCGTAAGCCAACGCGGATTGTACATAAAAAGCCTTTCCACTTACGGAAATCCCGATTACCACATCCTTTCTCGATATATTCGCCATCAATAATTCAGGGACGGAGCTCGCGTCCTCCTCGAAGTTCCGCTCTATATCTATCGCGGCATCCATCACTCCTCCCGAGATAAACGTCAACACCCTATCTCTCGGAAAGCCGAACGTGCAAGCCAACTCTACGGCATCTATCGCCGCTAAACGTCCGCTGGTACCACATCCGACATAAATCAACCGCCCCCCATCCGACAGCCGAAGAACAATCTGGTCTATCACGGACCGCAAGATAGGCAGTACCTCTTTCAATCTCGCTCCCGCCTCTTGTTCCAACGCGAAGAGTTTTTCCAGCACAGAGGTCGTGTCCATCTTATCCAGTCTAAGGGAAGCGTCATACGGTTGTTCCGTCCGCATCTCGGCATAAGCCAAATCCTGACAGTTCTCTAACGCGAGGCTATTCCCTCTCGCCAATAAAACCGCCCCAATCAAAGGCAATAAGTTTCCCTCCCTCAAAACGCGTACACGCGTTTTCTTTCCGTTGTAAATAGGATAACGGCTTAAACGTTCTTCCAATCCCGATACTATATTCCAGTTCAATGACGTGGCCGCATCCGCCAATCCACCTCCTATACAAAACTCCTCGACGCCATAAATAATGGAAGAGGTATAAATCACGCCGGCCAAATCATCCAAATAAGCGTTTCGCGCGTCTTCATATTCTTTTTCTGTCAAGAATTCGCGCAAGTCGCCGCTATTACCTAATTTGGCATACTTAGACACGCCAACCAAAGCGTCGTAATTAGAATGGGGCGTGTACATCGACCCCAAAAGAGGCAACTGTACCGAAGAGTCACACCAACGACGTCCGTTCCGTAACACCACGAATCCCAAGCCCGTACCGATAGGCGCTATCCCGTAACAAACATTTCCTGACAGATAGCCTAAATTCGCCGCTCCAATACAAGCCGCTTCCGCGTCATTAATCAAGACCACGGACGCCCCGGTCCGTTCTTTTAAGTACTCAATCCAATCTCTCGATGTCAACGCGTTCAAATGAGGCGCGCACAACACCATTCCCTCGCCGTCATAACGAACGATGCCAGCGGTAGAAACGCCAATGCCATCTATTTTCCCCTTATCGATATTCAATTCCTTTAATAGGAGGTCCAAGCTATCCTTAAACTCGCTAACCGTCGTTCCACGCCCTAAACCACTTCTTACCCGAACCGATTCCAGCCGAGCGCACGCCATAGCCAATCGTTGAGCGGAACAATCCTCTTCGCGAGAGACAAGCATGCCTTTCAGCCAAGAACCGCCAATATCAATACCTAAAAAATATCTCTTCATCATTCAACATTTACATTTTCTGTCTTCTCGTACATATAAACGCATATAAAACCATTACCACCAAGCAGGGAATGAACAAACAATAAGCCTGTTGTATGGAG
The DNA here is from genome assembly GCA_949287365.1 of uncultured Parabacteroides sp. Taxonomy (GTDB): domain Bacteria; phylum Bacteroidota; class Bacteroidia; order Bacteroidales; family Tannerellaceae; genus Parabacteroides. Next base: position 17,596 of record CASEGC010000029.1, on the reverse strand, counting down.
CCCGATACGTCGATAGCATATCCGAAAAAGATAGGCAAAATGGCCCCGCCTACGATAGAACTCACCAATAACGAGCCTCCCACTTTCGTATAAGCTCCCAATCCTTCAATGGCCAATGCCCAGACCGTACCCCAAGTCGTACTCATACAAAACGTCAGAACCGGAAGCAGGTAAATGGCCACATGAGAATCACCACGGAATGAACAGTGAAGCTATAAGCGCGATCACGATACCATATTTGAACGTGTTCTCCTGAGAGACGTATCGGGGAATCGCTATCACTCCCAAGATACAACCCAGCGAGATGCCAAGGACCGAAAGCGAAGTATAGTTCTCCGGATTTTCCAAACCTATTGATTGAGCGAAATCTACGATCGAGACCAAACAAAGCGTATCGATTCCCACATAAAAGAACAATACCCATATACCCCAAAACAATTTAGGATGTCGGCGAAGCAACGTAAAAGCGGAACAAGAGGGCGTTTCCTGTCCATCGGTATCCTTCTCAAGCTCCGGGAACGGCACGAAACAAGAGAACAAACCCAACGCGACAAACACGATCACTATAGCATAAAAAGGAGGCACGATATCGTCTAACCGGATTCGGTCGCTCGCTATATCGACAAAAACAGACAACAAGACAGGGGTGATGGCCCAACCCAAACGATTCGCTATGGTCATCAAGCACATCCGGCGCGTAGCGGTCCGCATAGGCCCTAAAATCGTAATATACGGATTAATGGCGGCCTGAAGCAGCGTATTTCCCAAGCCGGAGATAAAAGAAGCCAGCAAAAACAAAAAGAAACTCCTATAAAGGCCTGAAGGTATATACAAATACAAACCGATAGCGAACAATACGAAAGAGATGATAATACTTCGTTTGTATCCGTACCGTTGTATCAACACCCCAGATGGATAACTAAAGAGGACGAACGTAGAATAAGTAGCCGTCAATACCAGATAAGATTGGGTACTCGATAATTGGAAAACATTTTTCAATACCGGCACCAGCAAGCTGTTAATGCCCAAGGCAAATCCCAAAGAGAAAAACAGCAAAGCGATCACATATAGCATATTCACGCATTGAACTTTCATCTTCAATCCCTATTTGGTAAGTAATACCGGAACACCATCCGAAATCTCAAACTCAGGCACGTCCAAGGGGCGGTCGAAATCACCCACATACTTCGCGAAAAGCACTCTTGAGACCGCGACAGGGTCTTCTCCACTCGTTTGGGCCGGAAAAACCGTAGTCTCTCTTGTCCAATCCTCTTGCGAACGTAAAAGCTCTTCCGTATAACGATGGCAGTCCCATCTTGAGCCCTCCATCAACGATTTATCGACGGACTCATAAAAAGACCTCCATCTACGTCCATAATAATCACGCATCATTCCAGACCATTGCTTGGCCGCGTAATCATTCAATTCACCATCAAACGCCCAAACCGAAATAATTTTACGGGCGTTCCATTCATATAGTTTTTTCTCTTCCGGCGTATGCCCCCATCGCTTCGCCTTTTCGAGCCAAGAGCCCAACAAGAACTCGGAGTTAGTGGCCAATAGCCGGTCTATGTCGTTTATCAATCCGTCCATTTTCTCATAGGCGTTCTTCAGGGCGACCCTATCTTCACGCAAATATGCGGCGATAAGTTCGCCATAATAGAGCGAAGCCAGTAAACCTAACGTGTGCCGTGTCAAATTCACGAGGTCGAATTGATAGGTTCGCTCTTTCCCTATCTCATCCGAAAGTTCCAATAATGATTCCCAAATCGATACGAACGTCTTGTCCGGTTTAGAGATTTTATACGTAAACGAAGGTTGAGCTTGCAGAATATTCCCCTGATTTTGGTTTTGTTGATAAACCGTCTGATGCAATTTTTCCCAAACCTCTTGAGCCTTAGCGGAATCCGTCCCATAACGCCGGCGAACGAATTCGCTGAGCCATTTCGACGTATCCGGCACTGTAGCGCGCCAAATCATGTCCGATTGGAACTCGTCAATCACCGGATTATAGCAAAGGCCCTCCATCGCGTATCCTATTCCCGCCATGTTTCCTGCCGCTTTTCCCCGTTGTTCCAAAGCTTTCCGCAAATCAGCGGCCATGATATCCAACCCTCCGTGCAGACTGACCTGTCCGCCAAAGTTCTGGATGATGCACCAAATCCAAGGCTGACCAAAAAAGGCGTTCTCGAACTTAGGCCATCCGGGGGTCACGTCGCAATACAAGTCAAGTACCAATAGCTTCCCTTGCGGAACGCTTCGGAAGAACGCTTCCGCCTGCGGCGGCTGCCAAAAGTCCGTATTGAAATGGACGAAAGGCCAGCTTTGCAGCATCCAAATCGCGTCAGGGTCCACGGACTCCATGGATTTATAAATGGAAGAACCCATTTCCCGTATAAACTCGGGGTCGTTATTCTCCGGAGGCATCTCGATGAATGGATCCGAGGCGTAAAGATGATTAGTTCCGAAAAGTCTCGTTTGTTCCTCAAGGAAAAGCCCTCCGATCTTGATGAAATAAGGGTCGGATGGGTCCACGAAATAAGTCGGCTCGAAATTGACCCAAGGCGAAAGCTTGACCAATTTGGCGTTCTTATCCACCTCTTTCAATTTGCGGGGAACATGACCGCTAAAGCCTTGCAATACAGGAGTCATTCCCAATTCTCTCTCTCGCTTAAGAATCTTTTTCTGAAGCTCGATATGGTCATCTATCCACGAATCCGGAAGCGGTCCCGCCCAACGGTCGATACAGCCCATCCATCCGAACGGCAAATAGCCTGGCCCTACGTAAAAATCCCGCATTTGTTCCTCAGACAATCCTAAACGCTTACCCACGTTCCGCCACACGCCTTCCTGCCCTGTCACGGCAAGCGGAGCGTTAATGCCATAAAGCGCCATCAAGTCGATCATCCATTCCCAGTCTTTCCAGTCCCACCAAGCCAAAGTATAGGCGAACGTACAATAATTGAAATAGTAACGATATTGATGCGGAGACACTATCCTTACGCGTCCCGTTATCTCCGGCAATATATCCGGGATATCCAATCGCCTGTCCCGAAACGTGATTTGGCAATGGCAATAATGCCTTAAATACCAATTCAATCCGGATGCCATCGAGACACCGTTATTCCCGCTGACCGCCATACGTCCGCCTTCGCTTCGCAACTCAAAGACATCCCGGCCCTCCTCGGAAGGGATTTCCTCAAACCGGACTTTATCCGTGAGCGAAGGAATCACCCTGCGGAGAAGACCATTCGCCGCGGAGACCGAATCGGAGGTCCGCATGGAAATATCGGAGATACAACCCGTAGAAAGGGTTGAGAAAAATCCGACAGTTCCAATATACGCGGCGCTTTGCCGCAAAAAATCTCGCCGGGAAAGACCGTGGCGCGGGCTTTCTCCAAAAGTTGTCTCACCTTCCCTTTTCATATTCAAAATACTCATCTTATTAATCATTCGCGTAGTTCGATATAAGAGAAATAAGAATCTCGTACGGAGAAAAATCCTAAAGTCGGCGGAAAAAGTTCATTCTTCCATATCAAAAACTCTATCTTTAGGCTAAAGATACATATCGCAAGCCTAAAGATACATATCTTTAACCTAAAGATATATATCCGCAGCCTAAAGATAGACTTTCCCTCGCATGGTTTCCGATTTTTCCCGCCGCCTTTCCAAGTTACTATCGCTACTTCATGGATTTTCCTTTATATCGAGCTTACGTTATCTATCAGTCAATAAATCATATTCTAATTCCCATCGTTAGTGGCTCCATTTTCCCATCCCGGATTTTGCGCGAGATTCGGGTTCAGGTTTATCGCCGACCTTGGGATAGGGTACAAATATTGCTTGGGACCCCAAACCTTGAGGTGATCCTCGTTGGTTCTCCAAGCCAAATGATATCCTACGCCATCACCCGCCGGGTGAACCTGAAGCAGTTGCGAGGTAAGGTCTGTGCTCACCGCCACTTTGTACGCGTTATCATTGTTACACAAGGCGTCCGCCTTCTCCAACGCCGCCTCATCCGTATAATAAATCACGTCATGCGTACCGTCATGATCGATATCCAACGGCTGATTAATAGCGGATATATACATGCCGGTCCAACTCTTCTTGAACAAATCGCCACATTTCCAGCGACGGACATCATCGAAGCGGAATCCCTCGAACGAAAGCTCGACACCACGTTCGCGGCGAATCTCCAAAATCACGGGGTCAGAGACGGTAGGATAATAGTTCGTACGCAAATATTCATCTACGGTAGTCGGTTTTGAAGTAAGCCCGCCCGTAATGCCCGCGCGAGCCCGTAGAGCGCCAATCGTCTCACTCCAGTCCTCATCCGTAAGCGTGCCTAACTCCGCCTTCGCCTCCGCGTAATTGAGCAATACCTCTCCATAACGTATGACCTGCAAGGCATGAGTGCTTAGCTGGGCGGCATCAGGAGCCGTGGCGTCCACGCAAAGCTTGTACATTTGATACCCTAACCGGCCGATGCCATTCAATAAAGGCAACGCGAGATTCCCTTCCCGTCTGTATCCCGGATAACGAAGCGTAGCGCTCAATCGTCCGTCCCGATTTTGGAACTCCTCGTAAAAATCCTCATATTGCCATCCCGGACGATCCGTATAAGGCGTGCCATCTTTTTGCAGATAGGTACAAACGAACGGGCGTATGAAGTGGGTCGTGACCGTGATACCTGTCGACCAATACCAATTCGTGCTGTGATAGATACCTAAAGACTCGCTCCCCGTCATGGCCAAGATTGTCTCGGTAACCGGAGGATTATCGCTGGTGAATAACTCACGGTAGCTGGGATTAAGTCGCTTTCCCGAATTCCGCATGACCTCATAAGCCGCGTCTTCAGCCCGCTTCAACCATGTATCGGCCGACGTGGTCAAGTTCAGACCGTGATATTTCCGGAATGTCCCTTCGAATAGGGCGACGCGGGAAGCGAAGGCCCAAGCGGCCCATTTAGTGACGTAAGTACACTGAGCGGCGTCATCCGTCCGGGTGATATGCTCGGCGGCAAACATCAAGTCTTCCCAAATCTTTTCCATCACCAACTCGCGCGAATCACGTGGCCCGTATAAAATATCCTCGTCCTGAGGGTCCAATGGACGGTCAATCCAAGGCACATCGCCAAAGGTCTTCACCTTGTCATAGTAAAACCAAGCGCGGAAGAACCTCGCCAATCCAATATAATCGTTCCTAACCTCCTCCGGTATCTCAGGATTGGTACAATTCACGATAAAATAATTGATGTTGCGCAAATCTGTCCAATCCCAACTTACCGTATTGGTATTCTCGCTAACTCCATTCAAAAGCACGAAAGGCAAGATGGACTGAGCGCCGCAATAATCCGTCGGAATCGCGCCAAAACCTTCGTATCCTCCCTCTATGGCGCCTTGTTCGGTAGGAGAAGGGAATATCTCATAAAATGACATCGAATAAGCGGATAAACCTTCTTCGCTGCTAAAAATCGCGTTCTTGTCGAGAGTGGCGACCGGTTCTTCATCCAAATCGCAACCCGACAAGATAAACGCCATCGCCATGCCTATAAATAAAAACTTCTTCATATTCCAAACTAAAAGATTAAATTAGAAAGTAACTGAAACACCGAGGGAGATGGTCTTCAACAAAGGATATCCATTCCCCGCCCCTTGATCGAAGCTCGCGTCCCCATCAGGGTCTGTCGTCCCCATCGCGGTAAGGACATCCATACTGTTTTTGGTAATCTTATAAAGAGGAGACCAACTCGCCAGATTCTCTCCGCTCAAATAGACCCGAGCGTTCTTCGCCCCTATTTTCGACGCCCATGACTCAGGTAACGTATAGCCAATCTGCAAATTCTTCAACATCAAATAAGCCACGTTCTGCAAATATCTGTCGTTCGCCTCAAAAACCGGAGGATTCTGGCCTCCCCTGTAACGAGGCAAATAAGCGCCCGTATTCTCCGGTGTCCAATAATTGCCTAAATGCCAAGTCGGTATTTGATTGTACGCTCGGTTATACTGTCCCCAAAAAGCGGATTCCGCGCCAGGATACCAATCCATCTTACCGACACCTTGGAAGAAAGCGGAGAAGAAAATACCGTTCCAATCGGCGCTTAAAGTAAAGCTATACTGATAACGGGGCGAAGAGTTACCGATAATGGTCATATCGCCCGGGTTATCCACCGTCTGGTCTCCTTTGGTAATCATATTATCGGGACTATTATCGAGGTTCTTGATTTTCAAGTCTCCCGCATGCCATTTAGAGTCGGATGAAGGCGTAAAAATCGTATTGACATATTCTTCCGGAGTCGGGTCGTATTGGAACAAACCATCCGTCCTAAATCCCCATATCTCGCCAACGGTCATCCCTTCATAATAATCCGTGAACCGTTTGGTAGGATTATTGTATTTATCTATTGTCGATACATAATCATATAAGCTCGCCCGGATAGAATAATTAAAGTTTTTATCCGCCAGCATGAATTGGTCTTGCCAACTCAAAGTCAGCTCAAAACCTTTCGTGGTCATCGCCGCGTAGTTCCCCTTAGGAGAAGCGGCGCCAAAAACATCTGGTAAAGTAGGCCCGGGGACATACATGTCCGTTGTTTTCCGGACATAATAATCACCATTAACGCGCAGTTTCCCTTTCAACATGCCGAAATCAGCGCCGACATTCATCGTAGTCGCTTTTTCCCATGTCAATCCGTCAGGAATAGGTTGCGGAGCGCTGGTTCTCTTACGCAATGCCCCATCAAGCACTAAACCCGAATTGGATATATATAACAAATCAAGATACTGGTAAGGAGATATATTCCCGTTACCTAACGAACCGTAAGAGGCCCGGATTTTAGCGTCAGACAAGAGGTTGTCATTCACGTGCCAAAAAGATTCCTCAGATATTCTCCAAGCGCCTGATATGGAAGGGAAAAATCCCCATTGCTGATTATTCGGGAACCGGGAAGAGCCGTCGTAACGTCCATTCACCTCCACCAAATAACGGTCTTTATAGCCGTAGTTCAACCGGAAGAAAGTGCCCAACGTTCTCCAACGGACATATTCGGCGGACGGATAAATCGACTCTCCGGTAGCCAATTGGATACTCTCCGCGCTCTCGACCAACAAACCATTACGCGAGATACTGTTATTCTTGAAAGTAGATGTCTCATAGTTCCAACCGGCCATCGCTTTCAGGTAATGGCTTTCCGCGAACGTATTCTCGTACTCCGCGTAAATATTGGAAGACGTATACATCGTCTTGCCCGTACGTTCAAGAATGCTGCCCTGTTCGTCTCCAAAAATACCCGTGGGAGAAGTCGCGTTCGCATTATCGTAAAATGGTACCTTGACCGCTTTCTCAAAGCGCTCGTCGACATCATAGCTAAACGTATAGTCTCCATTGACACGCAAGGTGTTATCAAGGAACTTCGCGTTAAATCCTATCGTGTTCTTAAACAAGTTCCTCGTATTGTCACGATAGTTGTTACCGTCTATCAAACCTCCTATGCCAAAAGCTCCGGTCCGCGTATAAGTCCCGTCCGGATTATATATCGGCATCGTCGGGAAACCTGTCACCTCGATACAACGCTCCGGGGTCAAATATCCGGACGAAGCTCCAAAAAGAGGCTGATGGAAAAAGTCTCTCGAATATTCCATATTGTTAGAGATACGTAACCAATTGGTCACCATGAGCGAGCCTTTAGCCCTGAGATTATATGCCTTATAATCATCAGGATTGAAATTATACATGCCATCGAACCCATAAAAACGTCCGGAAATGTAAAAATCGCTCTTGTCATTTCCTCCCGAGATATTCACGTTATGGTCTTGCGCGAACGAATGGTCCTTATACAACAAATCATAATGATCCATATTGTAATAATGCTCGTAATCGCCATTGGGCAATATCTCCGTCTTAGGGCCTTCACCCGAAGCTTTCCACGCTCTCATACGTTCCAACCAAGCGTCACTATAAGGCTGGAATCCATTCAGGTTTTCAGGAACCGTTCCATTCTGATTCCACCACGCTTCCCTGAAATGTTCCAGATAAGTCACGCCATCCGTTACGTAATCCGGCTCTTTAGCTATCGACCTCAACGAGAAATTCCCGGTATAATTAACGGATACTTTCCCCTTTTGAGGAGCCTTTGTCGTAATCAAGACGACTCCAAAAGCCGCTCTCGCGCCATAGATAGCGGCGGAAGCCGCGTCTTTCAATACACTGACACTCGCGATGTCATTGGGATTGAGCAACGAAGGGTCGCCCTCCACGCCATCTATCAAAACCAACGCGTTACCTCCTTGACCGATGGAAGTGGTACCACGTATGTTGAAAGAAGCCGCGCGTTGCGGTTTACCGTCCGCCAGACTAATATTCAAGTTGGGGACAGCTCCTTGCAACGCTTGTGTGGCGTTGGGAAATGAGCGGCCCTCAAAGACTTCAGTCCCTACCGCCTCGACCGCGCCACTGATATTGACCTTCTTTTGCACGCCATAGCCTACGACCACGACTCCTTCCAGCTCTTTCACGTTTTCTTGAAGCACGATTCTTAGCTCTTTATCATCGGTTACTTTGATATCCTTGCCCAAGAATCCCAAATAGGAAACGCTTATCACGCTATTTTGAGGCACCTCCAAACTGAACTTGCCATCGAAATCGGAGACTGTCCCTATTTGTTGGGATTTTACCGTAATCGCCGCGCCCACCAAAGATTCGTTTCGCGTATCTAAAACGACTCCACTTACGGTAATTTTATCCGATGTTTGAGTAGATGTTCCGGCCGCGGCTTTCTTCAATATAATCCTTTTGTCTTTAATCTCATACGAGATACCATAAGGTCCGAACGCTATATCAAGGATTTCTTGGACGCTTTTCCCCGCTACATCAATATCGACGGGGGCGTCCACGTCTATATCACTATACAAAAACGTATAATCCGTTTTCTTTTCTATCGTGGATATCAATTCTTTTATCGTCCGCTTTTTCAACGTAATGTCTATCTTTCCCGTCGATTGAGCGAGAACGGTAGCGTTGACCGCTACCAGAAAGAAAAAAATACCAATAAAAATGTTTATCTTTTTTAGCATGTGTACAGATTTAAGCTGATTAAAATATTCTTTTCGAAAACGCCTCAGATCAAGGCTACACTTTCAAGGACATAACGGGCCTGTTCCCCCCCGCTACGCCCCCCATCTTCTCAATTACGTCTTATTTATATGTTATCGTCACCTCCTCTCCTTCTATCCTATATGAAATAGGCGTTATACTATTTATCAATTCCAACATCTCGCGCAAAGATTCCCCCTTTATCGTAAGCCCGTATCGCTTCGAGACCGGCATATTCCGCACATGGATATGAACCCCATACCAACGTTCTAACCGTTTCATCATCTCGCTCGTATGCAGATTGCTTATTTTCAAGACATTTTGCCGCCATATACTCTCCGTGTAAGCTTCGCAATCCACGATGGTCGTCGTCATTCTCTCCTTGTCTATCGTGACTTGCTCGTTCGGATTCAACGCCGCCAGAAAACTCTTATCGCCATGCGTTCGGACTTCCACTTTCCCCCTCTCCAGCGAGACCTTGATATCCGGGTCATCCGCGTAGGCGGAAACATCAAAAGCGGTACCCAACACCTGAATATCCACCGAATCGACCTCTACATTAAAAGGAATATGCTCATTCCTCTTCACGTCGAAAAAGGCTTCCCCTTTTAACCTGATATTTCTATGGGTCTGATTAAAATCGGAATTATAACTTATCTCAGACTCTGAGTTCAACCAAACATGAGTCCCATCCGGTAACAAGACCTGATTCTTCTGTCCTTTACCGGACAAAACCGTATATTCTTGAACTTCAGACAAGAACGATTCTCTACCATCCATAAACCACAAGGAAAGGCTGGCGACCAATAACGGCATCATGATGATAGCGGCGACACGCCACCAGTTGAACGGCTTCTTCATTCCTATCGTCGAAGGCATATCTATGACATGATGTATAGAGCGAAGGATATCGCTTTTTCTCCGTGGATTCATGGTCATCATCACCTCATTCTCACCCTCCCAAATAAGTTCCAACTCCCTTTTGAGGGTCGTGTCGGATTCCTTGTTTATCATGGCCTTGAACACGCGTAGCTCTTCATCGCCCAGCTTGCCTTGAAAATATTTATGCAGTAAATCCCTTAACGATTCCGTGTTTTCCATTTCTTATATCTATTTTACGGTAATACGGAGGAAGCCTCAATTTGTCCCGACCTATTTTAGTTAAAATATGTTCCACGCGAGAGAAGCGCATTTTCCCCGAAAAGGCACGTATGAATTCCCCAAAAACACGCACGTGTTTTCCCGGAAACACGACAATGTTTCTCCAAAGACACGTGCGTGTTTTTTAAATCCTTCCTACATAAAAATGGCGTGCCCCTGATGAGACAGAGACACGCCATTCGTTAACGCTCAAACTATGTAATTTTCCTTATTTGATATTACCCACCTTCAGCAAATACTCGGCGATTTGCACGGCATTGAGGGCCGCGCCTTTCCTGATTTGGTCGCTGACCGTCCAGAAGGTCAAGCCATTCGGATTGCTCAGGTCTTTACGGATACGCCCTACATAGACCGGGTCGTGGTCCGCCACGAACAAGGGCATCGGATATACCTTGTTGGCGGGGTCGTCTCGCAGGACAACGCCTTCCGCCTTCGCGAAGGCCTCGCGAGCCTCCTCCACGCTGACCGGACGCTCGGTTTCCACCCAAGTCGCCTCGCTATGGGCGCGCATCACCGGCACCCGGACGCACGTGGCGCTTACCTCTATGTCCGAATGCATGATTTTACGGGTCTCGTTATACATCTTCATCTCCTCTTTCGTATAGCCGTTCTCCATGAAGACATCCACATGGGGAATGACATTATACGCCAATTGGTAAGCGAACTTCTCCACCGTAGGTTCCTCACCTTTCAACAGCTGCTCATATTGCTTCACCAGCTCGGCCATCGCCGTGGCTCCCGCCCCGCTCGCCGCTTGGTAAGTCGATACATGGACACGTTTGATGTGGGAAATCCCCTCTATCGCCTTCAGCGCCACGACCATCTGGATAGTGGTACAGTTCGGGTTGGCGATAACACCCCGCGGACGGTTCAACGCGTCTTCGGGATTCACCTCCGGAACGACCAAAGGCACGTCATCATCCATACGGAAAGCGCTGGAATTGTCAATCATCACCGTACCGAACTTCGTGATGGTCTTCTCGTATTCCTTGGAAGTGCCCGCGCCCGCCGATACGAAAGCCACGTCAATTCCCTTGAAATCGTCGTTATGCTTCAACTCCTTTACGGTATAGGATTTATCACGGAAGGAATAAACACGTCCGGCACTGCGAGAGGAGCCGAAAAGTACCAGCTCGTCTATCGGGAAGTTTCTTTGGTCGAGCACACGCAAGAACTCCTGTCCTACGGCTCCACTTACACCAACAATCGCTACTTTCATTTTATAAGCACTGATTAATTTAAATATGTCGTAAAATAATTCTATCTTTATGGCCTGTTTCTCGACGGTCTTTTTTGACCGAACGCAAAGATAGACAATTTATAACTAAAACATAATGACTATGAAACAATTCTTATTCATTTTCTTGGTATTCCTTCCAATTTGCGCGTATTCCCAGTTAAAGGAAACATTTGACGGGCCGGAAATCACCTCGGCGAATCCATGGACGGGCGACTTGTCCCGCTTCGCCATCGAGGATGGATGGCTGGTCTCGCGGGCGGACCCGGACGAAAGTTCCGCCTACATCGAGATTCCTATCACCTATAATGATGACATGCGATGGGACTTCGAGGTCAAGATGAACCTCAAGCCGACCAACTTCAACCATATCAAGATTTACCTGTATTCCGACCCGTCGGAATCGGGCGGAGCGGCCACGGACTACTATCTCCAAATCGGCAGCAATGACAACACGTTGACCTTGAGGAAAAAGACAGGAGACAGGGACCCCGTGACCTTGAGGACGAAAGTATTGGACGCGTTGTCCGAAGAAGGAGCGCACTTACGGCTTCGGGTGACCTTGGCAGACAGGAAGACTTGGAGCATCTACGTGAAAGAATCCGGTGGATATCGTCTTCTTGGCAACTACGACGCCACGCTCTCTCCTTCCACGCCGGGCGGCTATTTGCGCTTGGAGTGCCGCTACTCCAAAACGCACGTCAACGATTTCGCCTTCGACTTCATCGAGGTATCCGACGGGCTTCAGGGGACGGAAGAGCCGGACGTTCCCGACATCCCGGAAGAGACGACCGACCCGCCCCAACTGGTAGGGATACGGTTGCTTTCCGAATCCACGCTCCAATTGCGATACGACCGGCCGGTCTATATCTTCGACGCGACATTCTCTATCGAAGCTATCGGGGAGACTTCCCGCATCGCTTATGCGGACGACACCCAAACACGGGTGAATATCTATTTCGACGAGGCGTTGGAGGCGGGGGAAGAGTATCTCTTGTCGTGCGCCGGGCTGAAAGACGAGCGAGGCGACGAGGTCCCGGAGATGAGCTATACCTTTTGGATAGAGGATGACTCCGAGGAAGAAGAGGAGGAAGAGGAACCCGACGAGCCGGAAAAGCCGGATGAGGAGCCCGAGCCCGAACAGCCGGAAACCATCAGCTATCCTTCGGGGTGCGTCCGAATCAACGAGGTGATGGCCAACCCCAAGGAGCAAACCGCTTTCCCGGAGACGGAGTACGTGGAACTCCACAACCAGTCCGATGAAGCTATCGACCTGACCGGTTGGCTATTCCTCTATGGGGATAAATCCATCACGCTGACGGAGCTGGAGATGAAAGCGGATGGTTATGTGGTGCTTTATCGCACGGGGAGGGAAATCCATGTCGACGCTTCCGGTGTGGCGATGCCATTGGAGAAGTTTCCCGCGGCGTTGGCGAACACGGGAAAGGAGTTGGCTCTATTGGACCCGTCCGGCAAAGAGATAGACCGCGTCGCTTACGGGGAGGCGGAACCGGGTATAGCGTGGGAACGCTCCGAGGATGGCTTCTACCTTTCCGGCGACCCCCGAGGCGGAACGCCGGGCTCCGCCAATTCCGAGAGGATAGAGGCTCCGGACGAGGATGAGGAGACAGAGGAGGAAGGTCCCGAGCCGGAAGAGCCCGCGCGGACGGTGGTGCTCCCTTCCGAAATCGTATTCAACGAACTATTACCCAATCCTTACCCCGACGGGAGCGAGTACATCGAGTTATACAACCGGTCGGACCGCGCCTTGCCTCTGTCCGGATTGTCCATAGCCATCCGCAAGACGGACGGTTCGCTCAGCGCCCGTTATCCGCTCTCTTCCATCCGCACGGAACTGAAGCCGGGCGGGTTCGCCTTGCTGACCAAGGATTTGGAAGGCGTGACGGCCTTCTATTGGATTCCCGATCCGTACGCTTTGCATGAGTTGAAGTTGCCGGTGTTGGCGAATACCTCGGCTACCTTGGCGCTTTTCCGCTCAGACGATGAGGTCGTAATCGACGAGGTGAGCTACTCCTCCCAATGGCACGCCTCCTCCATCAAGGAGGAGAAAGGGGTCGCCTTGGAACGGATAGACCCGGACGGAGACTCGCAAGAGGCGTCGAACTGGACTTCCGCCTCTTCGCTGGAAGGATATGGCACGCCGGGATATCGGAATTCCCAATACGGGAAGCCCGTCGAGGAGCGACCTACCGGCATAGAGACTCCGGTTTATTCGGAACAGACCCAGGAATATACCATCGATTACCACGTAGACCGTCCCGGTTACACCTGCCGGGCTTGGATTTTCGACACCGCGGGGCGGCTCATCCGCGAGGTGGTGAGCCATGAGTCGTTAGGCTTGGAAGGCTCCTTGCGCTGGGATGGCTTATCCGGAAGCGGCTCGCGGGTAAAGACCGGCATCTATATTTTCTACGCGGAGCTGTTCCACCACGACGGGGAAGCGAGGCGGTACAAGAAGGTTTTCTTGGTTAAGTGAGGCCTCTTGAGGCTCCATCGGGCGTTCTCGTCAGTCCTCCCTGCGAAGGATTGCAGTCCCCTCGGCGGAGGACTGTAGTCCTCTCGGCGGAGGGACACTGTCCTTTCGGGAAAGGAGGATGCCTCGCCTATGCGCCGTAGACCACCAGATACCACTCAAGGCTCTTGTACCATGCGTTCAATTCGGACAAGACCGCCTGGGGCACATAGACCGAGAGGCCGGAGAAGCGTTCGATGGGGAAAGCGCCGCCCAAGGCGTAATAGCTGGTGGGAGTCGCCGCCTTATAGGGGACCGCATCGTCCAAGGCACGCCGGAAAGCGGCCCGTTCCTCGTCCGTGTCCGCCAATCGGCTCACGTAATCCTCCAAATCATAAAGCGCGTGATAGCGGCGGGTCAATCGTTCAAGGACTTGCAGCTCGTCCACGGGCACGGCGAACAGCTCCTCCTCGCTTTTATCTCCGAGAATCGTCCGGCAAGCCTCCGCCAACGCGTCCAACGCGTCGCACCGGACGACGGACACCGTGCCGCAAGGGGGATAGAAATCCGAGTAACAGTCGTAGAACGCTTGCGCCATACCAATAGCGTCCACCTCATCCGCGAACATACAGCCCATGATATCCCGGTAAGGGAAGCCGTTCGCCAGAACCTCCGTAGGCGAGGCGATGATATAATCCGCGCATGTCCGGAAGGCGTACGCCACCTCCACGGATGCCATATAACAAGCGTCGAACAGGATGAAATCGAAATGATAGCCGGACAGGGCGGCGGCAAGGTCGTTGATTTCCATCTCATCGTTCCCGTCCTGCCCGAAGGAGCGGAGGTAGCCGGAAAGGTCGGACGGCAGCCACGCCGTCCCGTGGCTCCAAAGCACCAGCCCGTAACTCTCCGCGGGATATTCCCGCATGACCTTATCGAGCGTTTGGACAAGCGTCTCCGTGGAGGCGGTATTCAAATCCGTCCCGTAGGTCTCTATCACGGTCTCCCGCGCGACGCCATTCTCCACGCTCAGTTGGAACAGGCGGGGAAGACCCTCCTTCGTGTCCTCGAAAACCAGCAGGTTCCCGTTGGCGAGCCCGTCCCGCTCCAGCCCCTCCTTAATCATCTCGATATTATCCGGGGCGAAGGTACTCAGGCTATTGTCTCCCGCCAGATAAACCAATACCGTCCGTCGGGGGATGTCCGGCAAGTCCGACCATTCCTTTTTCTCGCAAGCGGTCCATAAGAGCATGGCCAAAAACAGGCATAATAGGGCTTTCGCTTTCATCGTCCTTCCTTTTTACAGTCTCACCTTCTTCACCTTACCCGCGCTCTCGTTATGGAAACGGTCCACCGCCGTCACGACATAGCGGTACTTCACTCTCCCCTTTTCGTAGGGGAGCATATAGCGGGTCTCCCTCGTAATCGCCACGATACGCGACGGGTCGTTGATATCCACCGGCTCGCCATCCGCAAAGCGGTACACCACGAAATAGGAGGCCAGTTCCGGATTCGTCGCGCTTCGCTCGGTTTTCCATCGCAACTCGAAGCCCTCCGGCGTCCATTCGGTCTTCAACCGCTTCACCGCCTTCGGCGCACGGTCGTGCTGGTGCGTATAGGCCGGTATCAGCGCGGGATAGCGATGATAGTTCCGCCGCAAGCTGTCCGCCACGCCCCCATTGTTCCACAAAAGCTCATTGGCGGGCCAAAAGCAATTGCCGTCCACGTGCGGCAAAGCGCGCTCGTAACGCATCTTGCGGGTCAGTTGCCCCGCTTTCATCGTCCGCGCCACGTCCTGCCCGATGTATAGAGGCCCGCCGGCGGCGTTCTTGTCCCACCATTTGATAAGAGTGATATAATCCGCCGCGGGATGACCAATCTCCCAATAGATTTGGGGCATGTTATAGTCAATCCACCCCTGCCGCGCCCAATGGAGCACGTCGGCGTAAAGGTCGTCGTAGTTCTGCAATCCGTTCGTCTCGCTTCCGGAGCCATCCGGCGTGCTCTTCTTGTTGCGGTAGATGCCGAACGGACTGATACCGAAGCGCACCCAAGGCTTCGTGAGGAGAATCGTCCGCCGCAAGTCTTGAATCAACAGGTTCACGTTCTCCCTGCGCCAATCGTCCCGCCGCGCCTCGGTGTATCCTTTCCGCAGACCATAACGGCGGAAACTCCGGTCGTCGGGGAAAGGCATTCCCGCCACGGGATAGGGGTAGAAATAGTCGTCCATGTGGATAGCGTCCACGTCGTACCGCCGCACGATGTCGCGGACCACCTTGCAAATGAACGCCCTGCATTCCGGCAGGCCCGGGTCGAAAAGGATTTGCTTGTTGTAGGTCACGAACCATTCCGGATGCCGATGATAGATATGGGAAGCGGCGAAACGCGTGTTACCCGCCGTGCTGGCGCGATAGGGATTGAGCCACGCGTGAAACTCCATGCCGCGCTTATGGCATTCCTCTATCAGGAACGCCATGGGGTCGAATTCCCCGGCGGGCGCCACGCCCTGCTCGCCGGTCAGGAAGCGGCTCCACGGCTCGATATCGGATTTATAGAACGCGTCCGCCTCCGGACGTACCTGAAAGATAATGGCGTTGATGCCGCAAGAGCGGAGGAAATCCAGCTTACGGATAAAGCTCCTTCGCATCTCGGCGGGTGTCATCTCCTTGTATTCGCCTTGAAAAGCGGTCTGTATCCAAGCGCCCCGAAACTCCCGCTTCGGATACTTGCCCAACCCGGCGGCGGGAAGCGTCCGTTCGCGGACAGTGGAACATGAGGTTAGCGTCAGAAAGAGAAACGCGCAAAACAAGGAAAAATAGGGTATTCGCATGGACTTATATCGCTTTGTTCGTGAAACTTTCGGCAAAAGTAGGGGATTCCGCGGAAATATAAAACATTTTACGGGAAAGGCTCGAAAAAAAGACGTGCGTGTTCTCGCGGAAACACGGTAATGTTTTTTGGGAAACATGTACGTGTTTTTTCTGACCCCATCCCCGGCCCTTCCCCTCTCTTCAGGGGAAGGGAGTGATTTCCCGGTGATTTCCCGCTCCTCCTGAAAAGAGGAGGAGCTGTCACGAAGTGACTGAGGAGGTCTCGACAAGCTGTCCGGAAACTACTTTTTGCGATTTCTTAGAAATAAGAAAACGGACTGTATATAATGTACGTGCGTACCTCTTTTAATAGGGGGTAAAAAACGCCTATTTTTACACCTTAAAACACGTTTGTAAATAATTGATTATTAATAAGTAGGAATGAATTTAGGGGTGGTAAATCTAGACGTACGTCTAATTGGTCAATTGCAAAGGTACGCGTTTCTTCGATATGCGCAACACTTCTCGAAGATTTTTTTCTGTTCTTATTCGCTTTCTTATCAATGGGATAGCCTATCCCGAACGAAACCTTCCCTTTCCAAAACGAAGCCTTCTTCGAACCTCGAAAACAGACCCAAAAAGGTGGTAAAATAGACGTACGTTTTAATTGGCCATTTTTCAAGTTTTAACGATTGCTTGAAACTGAGTTAAGTACTTAATTAACACTATTATTAATATTAAATTTTCGATTTATGAACAGAAAGATTTCTACATTGTTGACAGCGGGGCTGCTGATGGCTGGCTCGCTGTGCGGTAGTGCTTGGG
>CASEGC010000028.1 GCA_949287365.1 uncultured Parabacteroides sp. | reverse complement strand
GCTATTAGACGCCCCGGCGAAGAAAGGCGAGCGGTCGGTGGGGAAGGAGGTCGTGGGCTACGGCACGTTGGCGATGACGGCCGTCCTGCTCAGCGGCGTGGTCGTGTGGTGGCCCCGGAATAAGAAGGTACTGCGGAATCGTCTCTCGGTATCCACGGGGAAAGGTTGGCGCAGGTTCTGGTACGATAGCCACGTCTCCGTGGGCTTCTACGCGACCATTCCTCTGCTCCTTATGTGCCTGACGGGGTTGGTATGGTCGTTCCCGTGGTGGAAAGAGGCCTTTTGGAGCCTCCTCGACTTCGTGCCGCCCGAGGGCCGGAAGCGTTTCCTCTACACGCTCCACACCGGCTCGTGGGGCGGGACGGCCACAAAAGCGCTCTATTTCCTCGCCGCCTTGATGGGCGCCACGCTGCCCCTCACGGGCTACTACCTGTGGTGGAAGAGGCGGCGGACGAAGAGATAGCGCCCCGTTCCCCAGAAGGATACTTGGATAAAATCCGTATCTTCGCGAGATAAGAACCTATACAAAATAATTATGTCAGAAGATACGTTCGATTATACCCAAGTGCCCAAGGGCTTTATGTATTGCCAGCGGGAGAGTTGCCCAAAGGCCGCCTCCTGTTTGCGTCGGCTCGCGTACGAGCGCGTTCCCGCGGACAAGCCTTGCCTGTCTATCCTCAATCCCAGGTGGTTGGACGCTCAAAAGGCGGCTTGTCCCTATTATCTCGACAATCAGCCCGTCCGTTACGCGCGGGGCTTCATGCGTACGCTCGACGCCTCGCCGGTGGGCAAGTCCTATTCGTTGCGCGTCAGGCTCATGTCCTACTTCGGGCGCAAGAACTACTACCTCGCCCGGAAAGGCGAGCGGTCGCTCTCGCCGCGGGAGCAGAAGGCGGTCATCCAAATCGCCCAACGGCTGGATATCCAGTTGGACGATTACTTCGACGGATACGAATCCCGCGTTAATTGGGAGGGAACTACAAAGTGAACAGAATCAAACGCTTACAGTTTCCTGAGATTTCTTCGTAAGGAAATGCTTGTTCCCTGCTTAGGAAACTTCCGTTTCCTCGTTAGGAAATTCCCGTTTCCCGCTTAGGAAACGAGCGTTCCCTCGGCAGGAAACGGCTGGGAACCGCCCGGCGAGCGTTTTTTATCTCTTCTAAAAAGTATTAATCCGAATAAGTTTTTATACCTTCGCGATGTTTCTCACGCACCGCACCGAGCAGGAAGTGGCGAGTGGGAGGCGGACATATATGGAAAGGCGTTTACTTGACGCTTTGGTTTTGACATCCTAAGAATCTCGCAAATTCAAGACAGTTTATCAAAAACAAAGCAACGGTGAATGCTCTCGTATAATAAAAAAAGCTAAATATATAGTCATGTTCAAGTTACGACAATATCAACAGGAATGTATGGACTTGATACGTGAATATATAGAGTCTAAGAATAATGTTCCAGGGTTGGTCATCGCTCCAGTGGCAGCAGGTAAGGCTTTACTTATAGCGGAAACGGCGAAAATATTTGGCAATAAAGTTTTGGTTTTACAGCCATCGAAGGAGCTTTTGTTGCAAAATATAAGTAAACTACAAGCGTTAGGCGGAGAGGCTACTATCTTTTCTGCCTCTTGTAATATGAAGGAGTTGTCGGGCATGACATACGCTACGCTTGGCTCGGTAAAGAAAGTTGTGAACGAATTGAAGGAAATCGGTATATCATATGTAATTATCGATGAGGTTCATTGTGGATATTCTCCGGAGCCAGGAAGCGAATTTATGAGATTCATCACGAAATTGAATCCCAAGAAAGTAATAGGTTTTACCGCTACACCTTGCCGACTTTTCACGTTTCACTTAGACTACTATGAGCATTTCTCTATGTTAAAGTTTCTTACGAGAATGAAGCCTTGTTACTTTAAGACAGTGATACATGTCGTTCAGGTTGAGGAGATGCTTCGGGAGGGTTTTTGGTCGGACTTAAAGATTGAAAGTTGGAGATTCGACGGGAGCAAGTTGATATTAAATTCAAATGGCTCAGAATATACTGAGGAGTCCATGCGAGAAGCGGTCGAGGCGAATGGTATCAATAACCTGATATTAAGGAGGCTTTCGTCATTGAATGGAAGGAAATCCATTCTTATTTTCATGGACTCCGTGGAAAACTGCCAGATAGCCGCCGACTGGGTGAATAAGAAAGGTGTTTATGGAGAGGCGGCTTCCATCCATGGAGGGTTGGGAAAGAAGGAAAGGGACAGGATCGTTGACGGATTCAAGAATGGAGATATACGTATCGTTTTCAATCATTCGGTGTTGCTTGCGGGATTCGACCATCCGGGGCTTGATACGGTCATATTCGGTCGCCCTACATTCTCGTTTCCAACTTACTACCAATCTATTGGGCGTGGGTTGCGTATTAAGGAGGGAAAAAGGAATTGTTTGTTCATCGATTGCTGTGACAACGGTTCTCGCTTCGGGGATATAAGACAGATGGGCGTAGAGGACTTACCAGGCTTCGGATGGGCGATAACGGTAGGGAATCGCATTATAACGAACGTGCCGATGGAGGAGACCCTGACCAAAGAGGACGTGTTCGCACTGAGAGAGGCGTCCAAGTTTCCGCTGAACGAGAGATTGAGGCCGGGGAGACCGGATGTTCCAGAAGGGGATGCAAGAATAACTTTTGGGATGTATCAGGGGTGGAAGTTCAAGGCTATACCTACCGATTACCTAAAGTTTTTGAAGGATAACATCTCCTTGTCAAGGAAAAGAGGAGTGATGGAATATATAAAAGCGATTGGGTTATGAGTGAATTTAGAACTTGGACTTCAAAGAATATAGGTCAATAGAGACTTGCGACGCTATCAGCACTAACCCATAACGAAGGAGGTGTACGACAAGGAACAGAGTTGATTGGTGACGTAAAACCACATTCCTTTGGGAACGGCAACCTTATGTGGAGAACTCGAATGTGTTGTCATATAAAGTCACCGCTTACTTATCGGATATCTATTCCAAAGATTTCCTTGTTAAATTCCAATTAAACGAGAATGATGAACTAGAATATTTCGTTGAATAAGGTTAAATAGCCCGCCTTTGAGGTCTGTCTTATCTCAAAGGCGGGCTTTACCTTCTCATTCTCTCATGCTCTCGTAGATGTATTCCATATCCACGTGCTTCCGGACGAGGGCGGCGAGTTTGTCGTATTGCTCTTCCTTGAAAGCTTGGTAATCGAGACGCGAGGCGAGCGTCTCCGCTTGGAATCCCGCGGCGAGGAAATCCAGGACGGTCGGGTTGTCGAATATGCCGTGCAAGTAGCTTCCCCAGCAACGTTCGTCGAGGTAATAACCGTCCAAGCGTCCGTCCGCGAGCTTGGCTACGGGATGTTCCGTGGCGTTTCCCAGCGTCACGGTCTGTCCCATGTGAATCTCATACCCTTTGCAATCCGGCTCCTCGGAGGCGGGAAGGAACGCGAAACGGCTTTGCCTCGTCACCTTTTCCTGTCCGATAATCGTGCGCTGGGGCAATAGGCCGAGCCCCGCTATCGAGGGGATGTCGCCCTCGACGCTTTCCGGGTCTTCCAAGGAGATTCCCATCATCTGATAGCCTCCGCAGATTCCGATTACCTTTTTCCCCGCTTTATAGGCCTTGACGATGGCGTTCGCTATGCCGTTGGCCTTCAACGCCTGCAAGTCCGCCAATGTGTTTTTGGTGCCGGGAATCAGGATGATGTCGGCCTTCTCTATCTTGCCGATATCGTTCGTGTAATAGGGGTTGAACCGCGGGTCGGTCTCCAAGACATCGAAGTCCGTGAAGTTCGACATCCGTCTCAATAGGATAATCGCCACGTTGATTTTCCCTTCTTGATAGCCGTTGTTTTTCATGTCCAACGCCACGGAGTCTTCCTCTTCTATCTTGATGTCGCGGAACCATGGGATGACACCCACCACGGGGATACCTGTCAACTCCTCCAGTATCTTCCTCCCGTCCTCGAACAGGGAAGCGTCGCCGCGGAACTTGTTGATGATGACTCCTTTTATCCTTTCCCGTTCCTCGGGCCGCAAGAGGGCGACCGTGCCGTAGACCGAGCCGAAGACTCCGCCCCGGTCGATGTCCGCCACCAAGTATGTGGCGGCTCCGGTCGCTATCGCCATGCGCATGTTCGTGATGTCGCGGTCTCGTAGGTTCAATTCGGAGATGCTTCCCGCGCCCTCCAGCGCGATGGGGTTATAATGGCTTTCCAATCGCCGGAACGCTTGTACCGCCTCGCGGAAAAGTCCTTCCTTCGGATTCTCCGTCCCGAAATAATCTTGGGCGGACATGTTGCCAATCGGTCTGCCGTTCAGCACCACTTGCGAGCTCTTGTCGTTCGTGGGCTTCAGCAAGATAGGGTTCATGTCCGTGTGTGGCGGGATGCCACAAGCCTCGGCTTGAACGACTTGTGCCCGTCCCATCTCTCCGCCTTCCGGCGTGGAGAAGGAATTGAGGGACATGTTTTGCGCCTTGAAAGGAGCCGGATGATATCCGTCTTGTTTGAATATTCGGCAAAAGGCGGCGTTGATGACGCTTTTACCCGCGTCGGAGCAAGTCCCGACAAACATGATTGGGCGTAAGTGTTGTCTCATTCTTTATCTTTTTGATGAGTATTGAAAAAGCTTTTTTCTCGTTCGTGTAATTGCCGGATGTCTTGGTCGGAAAGCGCCGTGCCGTAGATACGTGTCCGGCTGAAACGCATCTTAGAGAAGCGGCTGAAAGGCATCTCCGCGTTCCGGCCTAAGTTCCAAGGGACTTCCGTCGCCTCCAACTCGCCCGTTACGTGGATTTCTTGCGCCAACCGGCCATCCATGTAAATCTTCAGGCTTTTTCCCGTGCAAACTCCCGCTATTTGATGCCACGACGTGTACCAATCTTCGGGTACGGGAATCTCGCATACGCCTCTTCCCCAGCCGCCCGCGAAGAACACCAATCGTTCGGGGCCTTCCATCTTTAGCAAGGTATAATCTCCCTTCGTGAAGAAGTCGGCATAGGCGTGCCTTCGGATTGGAGCTTGAGGCGCGACCCACGTGAGCAGGGTCAGCGTTTCCCTCGCCTCCATCAGGCTTTCCGAGGCAGGGAACGTGAGATAAGCCCGCTCGTCGGTCTCCACGTAGTCCTCGCCCCAACGTAAGGGGCCATGCGCGATGCCGTCGTTCCCGAAACCGGAGCGGTCCGGTATCCGCTCGTCTTGTCTTCCCGCGAAGTCGAGGTCCAACACGCCGCTCTCCAAGGGACAGGCATAGGCCTTGAACCGCTTCTCCTGATTCAATACACGGACACTATGAAACCCGGAGGCTTTGGTCGTCAGCGGGAAGACGAAGGTGGTATCCTCGCCCGACTCCAATTGGAGTCGGGCGGAATGAATCCGCTTACCGTCCAACCAGATGGGAATCGTTTGGGAAGATTTCCGGCCGGAAATATTTCGGCAACGGATATAAACTCGCGCGGAGTCTCCAACCTCCAAAAGGGTAGAAGCGGACAAATCAACACAAATGAAGGGGCAATCCCTTTGAATCGTATCGATGACTTGGACCGGATAACTTGTCCCATGGAAAGAAATTGGGCACGTACCTTCTTTATATAAGGTGAAGAAGAGGGTGTCCGCCATGCTTTCTCCGGAGTTTAGGAGGATGTGTTTGGAGGAGATGACTCGACCCTCGGCTCGTAATTCGGCCACGAACGTCCCCACGCTTCCCTCGTTCCGTACCCGGAAAGGAAGTTTGTTGACTTGACCGGATTGTTGTATGGAGTCGGCGGGGAATAAGGACATGACCTTAAACTGAGGCTCTCGCGTAGTCATGGAATAGGGAGGGATGAATGAGCCGGTGTCGGTAGGCGGTAAAGTGGCATCGAAAAAGATGCTTCCCGCGTCCATCCACTCGCGATGCGTCACGAACCATCTTGGAATGACCCGCTCGCCCAAACGTATCGCTGGCAATTGCCCTTCCTCCGGCATTTTGCCTATCTTGGCTATCCGTAGTGTCTTTTGGCCCGGACGATGTATCCGAATCTCGTCGAACAGCGGCTCGGTCAATAGATATTCACCGGATACCGGACAAGCCGGGAATATGCCCATCGCATTGAACACGTACCAGCTGGACATCGAGCCCAAGTCGTCATTCCCCGGCAGTCCGCCCGGCGTGTCCCGATAAGCCTCTCGCAGGATTTGACGTACATATCGTCCGGTCAAGTCCGGTCGTCCTGCCCAAGTGAAGAGATAGGGATAATGGAACACGGGCTCATTATCGAAATCTATCCGTCCTGTCTCGAAGCCTTGGCGCAAGCGAGCCACGAAGCAAGAATCCCCACCTTGTAAGTGAATCAGGTCGCGCACGTTATGCGGAACGAAATAGGAAGCGGTCCATTTGTTACTTTCCTGATAACCCAGTTCTCCTGCGTCGCGGAGAAAGCGGTCGTTCTCACGCGGCAACAAGAAGCAAGACACCGGATCGTACAGATGGCGATAACTCAGCGCACGGGTGAGGTAGTTGGTCCCGTCTCGCCCGATCATCTCCGCGAAACGCCCCAAGGCCCAATCGTCGTAAGCGTATTCGGTCGTGATACTCACCGACTTTTCCCGTGAGGCCTCCACGAACCCTCTTTCGATATATTCTTGACGGAAAGGTTGTGTCTTGTCCGGAGTCTGATACGCGAGGAGCGTCTCCCAAAGTCGTGCGGGTTCCGTATCGGTGGCGCCTTTCAAGAACGCGTCCGCTATAAGAGGAATATAGTGAAGCCCGGTCATCGGAGCCATCGGGAAATGCCCTTCTTTCTCATGTAGCGCCACCAAGGAACGGATCATCGCCTTTTGCCGTTCCGGTTTCAGGAGCGATAGCAAGGGATGCAGGGTGCGAAAGGTGTCCCATGGAGAGAAATTGCCATACATTTCTCCTCCTTCAGGATACCAATCTTTGTATTTCCCGTCCACGTCCGATAAAAGGTTCGGGAATAAGAACGCATGATATAAAGCCGTATAGAATTGTCGTAGATCGGCCGTATCGCCAGATTGGATAGTCACGCAAGCCAGCTCCTTGTTCCATCGCTCGTAAGCCTGTTCGCGTAGCTTGTCGAAGTCCCAATCCGGAATTTCCGCCTCTCGGTTTCTCTCGCTTCCCTCGAAGCCGGAAGTGGAGGCAGATACGGCGATGAGCAGCCCCGTGTGAATCTTGTCGCCCGATAGATGCAGATAAGCGGAGTCGTTCCGAAGCTCGTATGATTCGAAAGGCTCTTGAAAACGGATAATCGCATGCATGTCGGAAGCCTGTATCGTATGAGCGTCCCGTATCCGTAATGGTCCGCCTCCGGCGATAACGATGGTCGCTCGTTCCGAGGACGTGGTGTAGCGGAACAATCCGGAGCGTACGGCGGTGGTTATTTCTACCCGGTCGCCCGTGTCGAAAGCGACGGCGTAATAACCCGGTTCGGCCTTTTCGTTATCGTGTGAGAAAGGTCGACCGGTATATTTCTCCGGCAAGGCTTGTATTCTCTCGGGCCAGAATATCAGATGTAAGTTACCCGCCGAGCCGTTAGGATAACCACTCAGATGCCGGAGGCAGGAAAAAGACCGGATAACGGTGTCCTCGTAATAATATCCGACCTCGGAGGGGCGGATACTCGTTTCGGGGGTCAGTTGAATCATTCCCCACGGGGCGACCGCTCCGGGAAACGTGCCACCGTAGTTTCCCCAAAGGGTCGGGACATCGCATTTCCCTGTCCCGATGAAGGGATTGACCAATCGGGCGTTTTGTCCATCGGCTCCCGACAAACTGAGCGAACACCCCCAAAGCGCGAGACAAAAGCATTTAAATATATTCATCTTTTTGCAGGCTACAAAAAAGGCAAAGGATAATAAAACATTTAAAATGGTTGTTTTACCTCCTTTGCCTCTATGAGCGGTAGGCGAGGTTCGAACTCGTGACCCTCAGCTTGGGAAGCTGATGCTCTACCAACTGAGCTACTACCGCGTTGAACGGTGCAAATGTACACAAATCTTTCTTTTTTCGTATCTTTGGCTCCAAAAAAAATCTAAAATAATTACGCTGATGGAGAAATTGACATTGATTAAAGTGGGCGGAAAGATTGTAGAAGAGGAAGATACGCTTCGCAATCTCTTGCATGATTTTGCTAAGATAGAGGGTCACAAAGTCTTGGTTCACGGCGGTGGGCGTTCGGCCTCCAAACTGGCAAGTCAACTGGGTATCGAAAGTCGAATGGTCAACGGACGTCGGATTACCGACATCGAGATGCTACGGATTGTGACAATGGTGTACGGCGGACTGGTCAACAAAAACATCGTGGCCGGTCTGCAAACCCTGGGTATTAACGCACTCGGCCTGACGGGTGCCGACATGAATCTGATTCGTTCGGCCAAACGTCCCGTAGGCGAAGTGGATTATGGCTTCGTGGGCGATGTCAAGGAGGTTAATGCCGAGCTGCTGGCTTCACTCATCCAACAAGGGGTCGTCCCGGTTCTTGCCCCACTGACGCACGACAAACAGGGCCATATCCTCAACACCAATGCCGACACCATCGCGGGCGAAACGGCCAAAGCGCTGGCCCGCCACTTCGACGTCACCCTGATGTTCTGCTTTGAAAAGAGAGGCGTCCTGCGGGATGAAAATGACGACGAGAGTGTCATTCCACAGATAGACCGCCAAACTTTCCAACAATATGTACGTACAGGCATCATCCAAGGTGGCATGATTCCCAAACTGGAAAACGCGTTTCAGGCAATAGACGCCGGCGTGAAAGAGGTCGTCATCACGCAAGCAAGCGAAATCTTGCGCGGCGAGGGCACGCATATTAATTGATAATTGACAATGGACAATTGACAATTATTTTAAACATAAGCGCAAATCTAATTGTCAATTGTCCCTACATTCTTTAACAAGAAAGGCTGCCAGTAATAACAAATAATGAATGTCCGCATGTTACCAAATTAGCAAAGTTTAAGCTGCCAAATTGCCCCACAGGCATGTTTTGGAATACTTTATGCAAGATATAAAACGTAAGACAATAAACATATGCATTATGAACCTGCTTGATTTTTACCGT
>CASEGC010000027.1 GCA_949287365.1 uncultured Parabacteroides sp. | reverse complement strand
ATGCGGAACATCAAACTAATTGGAATCCATTGCCACATCGGGTCACAGATCACGGATATGTCCAGTTTCCAAAATTTAGCGATTCGGATTAATGAGATTCAAGAGGATTTAGAGGCTCGTGGCATTTTCGTGGAAAACTTGAATTTAGGAGGAGGGTTAGGTATCAACTATTATCATCCTAACCACATGCCTATTCCATCTTTCGATAATTATTTCGCGGCCGTAAATAAATTGCTTCAAGTCCGTCAAGAGCAACAAGTACATTTCGAACCGGGACGCTCCATTGTCGCCCAATGCGGTTCTTTAATATCCCGTGTACTTTACGTAAAAGAGGGTGATTGTAAAAAATTCGCTATCCTTGACGCGGGTTTTACGGATTTGGTCCGTCCCGCTATGTACGACGCTTATCATCGTATCGAAAATATCAGCAGCGATGAGTCCGTCGATGTTTATGATATCGTAGGGCCGATTTGTGAATCGTCGGATGTTTTCGGCAAAGACAGAGAATTGAACAAGGCTCACCGAGGCGATTTCATCGCGATCCGTTCGGCTGGCGCTTATGGGGAAATCATGGCCTCTCAATATAATTGCCGCCAGCTACCTAAAGCCTATTTTTCTGATACAATTTAAAAAATCCAACTAATCCATCATGATTAAGATATTCGCGACAAATAAGATTAAAGAGCTCGATCAATATACGATTCTACATGAGCCCATCGATTCTATCGACTTAGTAGAACGGGCGGCGACAACTTTTGTCCGTGAATTTTGCCGCAACAAACCCAATAAACAAATCCGCATTATAATTTTCGCCGGTCAAGGTAACAATGGAGCGGACGCCTTAGCGATCGCCTGCCTCTTAAAAGAGCAATTCTATCGTGTGGAGGTCTATTTATTCAACCCGACCCAGCATTTATCGGAAGAGTGTGAACTAAACAAAAGACGTTTACTTCATACGGAAGGCATCGAATTCACGGAAGTCATACATGATTTTGAACCTCCTTTCTTGAGTGAACGGGATATTGTTATCGATGGATTATTTGGTTCTGGATTAAATCGTCCGCTCACCGGAGGATTCGCGGCGTTAGTCCAATATATCAACCAATCGGGAGCGACAGTCGTTGCGATAGATATCCCTTCAGGATTATTCGGGGAAAATAACACGCATAACAATCCGGAAGCTATTATCAAGGCGGATTTAACGCTCACTTTCGGATTCCCGAAACTCGCGTTTTTCTTTCCTGAAAACGCACGATACGTAGGAGAATGGAAAACATTGGATATTGGTATCCATCCGGATGCCGTCGCCCAAACGAACTCACCTTTTACGTTAGTAACAGAAGAAGATATTTCCTATTCTCTAATTCCCCGCGAGCGATTCGCGCATAAAGGAACTTTCGGACACGCCTTATTAGTCGCGGGAAGCAAAGGAAAAATGGGTGCCGCACTATTGGCGGCAAAAGCCTGCATGCGAAGTGGAGTGGGTCTATTAACCGCACATATTCCATCCCGTGGAGAAGCATTTTTCCAAACCGCATTCCCGGAAGCGATGGTAAACTTGGATTCTAACTCAGACCATTTATCCGCCATCCCTGAACTAAACGGTTATACGGCGGTGGGTATAGGCCCCGGCTTAGGACAACATATCGAAACGGCGACAGCCCTCGAACAGCTTCTCCAAGCTTATGACAAACCTATTGTCATAGATGCGGACGCCATCAATATCTTAGCGGCGAATAAAGACTTAATTAGTAAATTGCCTCAACGAAGCATTCTCACTCCTCATCCTAAAGAGTTCGATCGTCTCGCGGGAGAGAGTGGCGACTCATACGACCGAC
This sequence comes from uncultured Parabacteroides sp., assembly GCA_949287365.1. Taxonomy (GTDB): domain Bacteria; phylum Bacteroidota; class Bacteroidia; order Bacteroidales; family Tannerellaceae; genus Parabacteroides. The sequence goes on along the minus strand of CASEGC010000027.1, from coordinate 4,948 downwards.
TTATAAAAGCGCAATCATTCGCCACCGAACATAAAGTAAACGTAGTTTTAAAAGGCGCTTACACCGCTATTTGTACCCCAACCGGGAACGTTTATCTTAATAGCCGAGGAAATCCGGGAATGGCAACCGCAGGTAGTGGTGACGTGCTAACCGGAATCATTTTAGGACTGCTCGCGCAAGGATATTCTCCCGAACCAGCGGCGGTAATAGGCGTTTACATGCACGCCACCGCCGGCGACCTCGCCGCGAACTTCCACTCCGAGGAAAGCATGATAGCGAGCGATATCATCGACATGCTTGGAAAAGCGTTCAAGTTAGGTAAATAACGCATCTAAAACTCTCACGATAAAATCGCCAAGCCGACGAGAAGCGATCATTCTTGAAAAAAACGATTACGCTTCCGTCGGCTATATTATTATCACACCGCACGAAGAAAAAAACAAGCCTACAACAGTAACGCAACAGAAAGTAAGATAGAGAAAATAAACACGTTACGTGCGGTACGTCCTAAAGTTTGATTCAACGCACGTCCTTGATTGCGCCTCATCTCCAACCATGTATTGAAAAACAACGCGGCGAAAGCCGCGAACAAAAGCACCAGCCAAGAAGGAACATTCATCAGTAAAGGCAACGCTATCAAAACCGCCAATAGGCCATTCAATAAATATGTTATTAGTCCGAATCTCCTTCCAAACAAAACGACAGTAGTCCGCTTACGCGCAGCCTTATCCTGCTCATAATCCCGATAATTATTCACGAGCAATATATTTACGGATAATAGACCCAACGACAATGACAATAAAAAGGAGAGCAACGAAAAAGACAACGTCTGCACATAATAAGTGAAACAAACCGGCACGATTCCATAAAACAGCAAAACACATCCGTCGCCCAATCCATTATAAGCGAGAGGAAACGGCCCTGCCGAATAAGCGAGGACACAGATAGCGATAGCGATTCCGACGAGAAACAGCTTCCAATCTCCCACGAAAAACACCAAAAAACAACCGCACAAACAAGAGAGCGCCAAGGCAATAAAAGTTCCCCATAACATCGCTTTAGGAGTTATCCAACCTGAAGCGACCGCCCTCTCCGGCCCTAATCGGTCCGAACCATCCGCCCCTTTTTTGAAATCAAAATAGTCGTTGGCAAAGTTACTCGCCACTTGTGCGAACAACGCCACCAACACGCATAGAACGGCCGGAATCCAATTAAACATTCCATCTCGATAAGCCAACGCGCATCCCACCAACACGGGGCTGAACGAAGCAGCCAACGTTTTAGGGCGCGCCGCCTCCAGCCAAGCGCCAACATTCGACCTCCCACTATTTCCCATATTTTACGTCTTTAAAAACATCCGCGAAAATAAATAAACTGTTTCATTGTTTTCAAAGAAATACTGTATATTTGCGACATGAAATATCTCGTGTTCATAATAGGTTTATTGGTCAGCGTCATCTTGTTTGCCCCGGAAGAAGGAAGAACAGAGATGACAGATATTTTTATCGCCAATAATGAAGCCCTAATGAAAACACAAGACACATCGGACACTCAACGTAAATTTGAGGTATTAAGCAACGAACTTAAAAGTAGCACTTGCCTGACACCTCGCAGAGCCTTCCAAACAGCGAACAATAGCTTTGATATACGTATATGGAAAAACATGGAGAAATCGCTTCAATGCATGCGACGGAGAGGCGAAAATCAACTCCATAAAGTATCCCAACACACATCCAGTTGTCAAACCATATTGATTTCTACCTTGTTATGCCGTATGGGGCAGTATGTCTACTCCTTACGGAAACTCATTATTTAGCTTAATTGTTTCACGAATGGTCATGAGGCAAAAAACGACTCTGGTTATTTGCCTCAAAGGAGGTGTCGCCTATAAATGAGACGCTTTCCTATTAATTATGCGTGAAAATACCTTTCACGTTAAAGAGAACATTATTTTACCAATTAAAGAAACAATTAAAAATCAAGAAATTATGGCAACAAATAAATCCAATAAGATTCGCACTTATCTTTATGTACTCTTATCTATCGCGGGCTGTGTCCTCGCGTGCAGTTCTTTGATTCCCAATGACTATGTCAAGTTAATCGTTGTAATGGGTACATTATTCATTGGCTTATACGGTATCATGAAAGGTCTCAGCCAGCCGCAAACCGAGGAAGAAACTACAAGTAAAGAATAACAAACAATATAAACAATCTGACAATCATGAAAATAAACAAAGATTTGGCGGACGCCGTCATGATGGTATCTTTTATCGTATTGGTGTTAGTTGGAACAACTACATTCGAGAATGAGACAAAGAAATACATCATCATGGGCATACTCGCTCTAATTACGGTCGGCATGGCCGCCGCCCGTTTCTTAGGTGCCCGCCATAAAGAAGAAGCGAACTAAAAAAAAGCCTTTTAGTTAGTGTCCATAGGTTTCCTGTCGTTTTTCCGAGGTGACCCGGGATTATCCAAGTATACGTTTTTCTACTTACGATAATAATATATAACTTGCTGTTTGAATTTGGATATAGCGTTTTACGCTTGACGACAGGAAACCAGACTCTATCTCCTTTCTTCTATTTCACCTCCGGACATATTCCGTCACCCTACCTTCAAGACACGCATATACACGACAGAATAAATTCAACAGACATAACGGCTAGACCGTTAAATAATACTTGTCCATCGATTGGTAGACATTCGTCCAACAGATGATAGACGTTTGTCTAACAGATGGTGGACATTTGTCTAACAAATAATGGACAATTAAAACATTCAAGAGAAAACAGGAAAACGAGCTCGCCTTGTCCATAAAAAGCAGCTCCTAAGACGTGTGACGAAGCGAAGGCGCATTTTATTTTTCCCCGAAAGGGAAAAGTGCTTGCAGGGTTGCGCAAATGCCTTTATCTTCGCGTATAAATAATGTACAATGAGAAAGCGAACAGAGTTTAAAAGAACAGATACACGACGGCAATCCTCTAAAGAAAGACGAATCACGGTAAAAGAAAGTAACACTTTGTTACCTTTCTTATTCGAGTCGCTGAAAGAGCTGAGCCGTACCGCCACGAAGGGTTTATTAAGCCGAGGACAGATATCGGTAAACGGACGCGCCACCAAGCAATTCGACACGCCATTGAATCCCGGAGACATCGTCAGCGTCAGCTACGGCAAGAGAAACGTGGAATTCAACAATCCGTTGCTCAAGATTATTTGGGAAGACGAGGACCTCATCGTCGTCAACAAAAGAGAGGGGCTGTTATCCGTGTCCACGGAACGAATCAAGGAACGGACGGCTTATCGGTTACTGAACGATTATGTCAAGCAAATCGACCCCAAGAACAGGATATTCGTACTCCACCGTCTGGACCGTGACACCTCAGGCATCATGATGTTCGCCAAGAATCCCGAGACGCAAGAGCGACTCCAATCCAATTGGAACGAGATGATTACGAGGCGTGTGTACGTGGCGGTCGTGGAAGGCAGGCCGGAGAAAGATACGGACCTGCTCATATCCAATCTCGTAGAGAACAAACACATGCAGGTATACGTGACTTCCGGAGCCGGAAAGGAGGCGATTACCCGTTATCGCCTCCTACAGTCCAACGGCGCTTACTCGTTATTGGAACTGGAGTTGGAGACCGGACGCAAGAACCAGATACGAGCCCAGCTGCAATCCATCGGCCACCCGATAGCCGGAGACTCCAAATATGGAGCGGAGACCAGTCCCGCGAAACGCTTGATGCTGCACGCCAGCCAGCTATGTTTCATACATCCGACGACAGGCGAGGAAATGCGTTTCGAGACACGTATCCCCAAAGTTTTCTTATCGATGGCATCTAATAAAATAAAATAGTAACTCTACAAGCAAACGAAAATGAAGAAACTCATCAACACGATCGTATTGACGCTCTTGGCGTTGGTAGCGCAAGCCCAAATCCTCACGCCCGTCGAATGGGAAATCAGGCTCGACGACAAAAACGGAGCGACAGAGAAAGAAATCATCTTCACCGCCACCGCGGACAAAGGATGGCATCTCTATGACATGAACCTGCCGGAAGGCGGTCCGGTTTCCACCTCATTCACGTTCGAGACCCTGAATGGCGCCGAGTTGGTCGGCCAACCGACCGCTTCCGTCAAGCCTACGGTAATCTACGACGACATGTTCGCCATGGAACTCCGCTGGTATGCGGGCACGGTATCATTCACCCAGAAACTGAAAATCACCGACCCCAAAAAGTTCAAGGTAGAAGGCGAGGTCGAATTCATGGCCTGCGATGACGAGACTTGCTTGCCTCCGGACCAAGTACCTTTCGCTTTCGATAAGGGAAGCATCCATGTAACGGACGCCCCGGCGACAGCGACGAACGAACCGGAGGAAAAGCCTCAAACCACGACATCTCAGCCTGAGGAATCTCTCCCGGAAAACAACCCGGAAACGAGCGAGGCTCCCCAAACGACACCGACGGTAACGACCACGACGACCGCTCATCCGGACGCGTTGACCGATACCCCAAACCTATGGACACCGGTCATCGACGAGCTAAAGGCGTTCGGAGACACCACGGTATCCGCCACCGACACCTCATGGCTGTTCATCTTCTTCGCGGGATTCATCGGAGGCCTGGTCGCCCTATTGACACCTTGTGTATGGCCGATGATTCCCATGACGGTAAGCTTTTTTCTGAAACGTACGAAAGACCGCGGGAAAGCGATTCGCGACGCGGTTACTTACGGATTATCCATCATCGTCATCTATCTGGTCATGGGACTGCTTATCACCGGTATTTTCGGGGCCAGCGCGTTGAACGACTTGTCGACCAACGCTATTTTCAATATCCTGTTTTTCTTGCTATTGGTCATATTCGCCATCTCATTCTTCGGAGCGTTCGAGCTCGTGTTGCCCGCTTCATGGACATCCAAGCTGGACAGTAAAGCCGATTCC
>CASEGC010000026.1 GCA_949287365.1 uncultured Parabacteroides sp. | reverse complement strand
TTGATTCCCGATTCCACGAAGATGCGTTCCGCTATGGTCTTGGATATGGCGTAATGGTCGTACACGCTGATGCTGATGGGGTCGCCTGTCCGTCCCCAATGTATCGGGGGGCAACGATGTCCGGTCTGGGCTACGGAGCCGATGTAGACCACCTTGATTCGGTCCGCGTCGGGTTGCGCCTTGACCGCTTCTACGATATGTCTGGCGGCTGTCGTGTTGACTTTCAGCGTCTTTTTCGGGAAGTAATCCGCGGCGGGAGAGACCATGCCTCCCACGTGCAATACGTAATCCGCTCCGGTTACGCCATTCAGCACGTCCTGGTAGTTCGTCAGGTCGCCCCACACGATGCGGACGCCATCCATCGCCTCATACGCCGCCAGTTTCTTTTTGTTGATTTCGCTCGGGCGCGCCAAGAGCGTTATGTTGAAACGGTCCATCCGCTTGGACAGCTCGACCAGTCCGGCGTGTCCCATCGTTCCGGTCGCTCCGGTAAGGAAAATTGTCTTTTTTCTTTTCATGATACGATAACTTAGGATTAAGAGGACATCGAGAATCCTCTTGGCGAAGTTAGGAAAAAAATAACTCCCGACCAATATTGACCGGGAGTTTTCGTAGTGGATACGAGAATCGAACTCGTATTGCATGCGTGAGAGGCATGTGTCCTAACCGTTAGACGAATCCACCTTGTTAGTTTGTCGTTCTTGTTGTTTGACGATGCAAAGGTAGGCATATTTTTTAAATCCGCAATACTTTGGGCGATTTTTTTTCGATAAATCGTTTTTTTCGCTTTCAGAGCGTGCGGATGTACCACTTTTCCTTCTTTTTCGTACACATATTGAATGTCTACCAGCTGTTGGACGTTTGTCTATCAACCGTTGGACAATTGTCTAACAGCCGTTAGACAAACGTTTATCAATTGATGGACGATTAATTGTATGGAAAGTTCCTATCAAAAGATTGACCATTTACGTTCTATTCATAGGATACATAGACCGAGAACAAGGCGTGTAGATTCTCGTAGGCCATGATTATGGTTACTAAAATCAATGTGATGTCTATTATGTTATTTTGCGTGCGATGTATCGTGCTGTAGCTCCATCCAATTAGCATTGGTATGATGAATAGCCAATGTCCGCCGAAAATCACGCCCTCGTTTAGGCCGTAGCCACAGATGATATTTATAAGAATATCGACGGATAGGTATAGGAGCAAGACTTTTATGTAGTATTTCTTTCTGTTGGCGATGGCGGAGATAATCGCAATGAGGAATATCGCGCTTATCGTGATTGGCTGCCACCAATATTGGTATGTGGAAGGACGAAGTGCCGTCTCGGTCCATTCGGTGGATAAGGTGAGAGGAGTAGTCAGGAAAGTATTCCCGAAAAAATCAATGAGTATGTCGTTTAGGAAATCTTTGTCGTGCCTGAGATAATTCCCTAAAGAGATAGCTTTACTGACCGGATTGGATAAAGGGTCATTGGTTACCGCCGACTTAACCCAATAAATCAATCCCACGGTGATGACAGAGATGATGAATGGAATGGCTATTTTGCTGATATTTAATATATTATTCTTGAATGAGGTCTTGTTGAGTAATAGTGTTGACAGAGGTTTAGCGAAGTTTGTTATCGTTATACCGCCACAAAGGAAAGACAACGTCGCTGTCGTACGTAAACTCGCGTATTCTCCTTTTTTATATTTGAGGGAGAGGATATAGATGGAAAGTATCAGGAAGGAGAAAGAGAATGGATAACTATCCATGGTGAAAGAAAGGACTATCGTCGTGAATGAGAATCCCGTAAACAAGGTTAGAAGTGACGCTCGCGGAGAAGGCAGTGAGACGACCTCTCTTAAGTATTTATATAAAACACTTAATCCAAATGAGACGGAAATGTCGCTTAATAGGATGGATACCAAAACTTTCCCGTTGCCGATGATTGGAGATAATAATTTCGCTATCAAGGCCTTTACGAAATGTATCAAATTGAAGAATGGGTGACTTATGTCGAACGCTCCTCCATTGGTGTAAGTATGGAAAATATTGTCATAACCAAGATAGCTTCCGGCGTTTTTTGACGGCGTGTATAGATTCGTATGGTATGCGACGAGATATCCTAAAAATCCATAAATCAGGAAGAAAAAAACGAATATGGTGACATCTCGTGAGGTAATGTCTTGCCTGATGCGCTTGATTTTTATCAGGGAGTTATGTCTCAGGGATATTTTCATAGGACTAAAATTAATGTGACCTGCGTGTACGGGAAATAACGCACCGTGATGATTTTTATTTTCCAGTCATTCCCTTGTTTAATGTTAATGGTTACCTTTGCCGGTATAAAATCACTCTATTATTACAGGCGTTTTTTATGATAACGGACATTATATCCTTGATGAGGATAAGGCAGTGGGTTAAAAATCTTTTCGTTTTCGCTCCGGCCTTTTTCTCGGGTCATATTTTTGAGGCGAAGTATTTGTTCCCCTCGATATTGATATTTGTGATATATTGTTTTTTGTCGAGCGCGATTTATTGTTGGAACGACGTAAGAGATGTGGAAAAAGATAAGTTGCATGCTGTTAAATGCGATAGACCGATCGCGTCGGGGAGGATTAGCGTTAAGTGTGCTTTTCTTATTTCTTTCGTTTTGTTGTTTTTGTCTGCCGTTTGTTTGTCGTTAGCCGATTTCGTAGGGAAGCATTGCCTTATTTGCTGTGTGGCTGTTTATTTATTGATTAATGTATTTTATAGTTTGTTCTTGAAATCAATTCCCTTAGTGGATGTTTTTGTGATTTCTTTTGGATATGTATTAAGAATTGTTTCCGGTGGAGGGGGAGCCGGAATCTGGATTTCCCAATGGATAGTGATGATGACTTTCCTTTTGGCTCTTTTTCTCGCTTTTGGAAAAAGGAGGGATGATGCCGTGGTGTACGAACGGGAAGGCGTGATTTTGCGGGAAAGTGTCAAAGGTTATGGCTTGCGGTTCGTGGATGTATCGATGAGTATCATAGCTTCGGTGACCATGGTCTGTTATGTGATGTACTGTATGTCTGATGAGGTGATGAGGAATTATCAAAGCGATTATGTTTATACGACGGCTATATGGGTTATCTTTGGACTGTTGAGATATTCGCAAATCGTTTTACGGGAAGAAGGAGGGGGTGACCCTGTTTACGTGTTCTTGAGGGATAAGAGCATCTTTATATGTGCGTTAGGTTGGTTGGTTAATTTTGCGTGGATTATTTATGGCTGATGGGGAAGATGGGAGAAAGAGCAGGATCGCGGTTTTTGATTTCGATGGGACGCTGACGGATTCTGATTCCATGATTGAGTTTATACGTTATGTGAAAGGCGATTTGAGTTTCGCGAAGGGTTTGTTATATCATGCGCCATTGTTGTTATTGTTCAAATTAGGGCTTTATTCTCCTGATTTGATGAAAGAGAGGTTGTTTTCCTATTTTTTTAAAGGGAAAAGATATCGTGATTTCATAGAGCTATGCGCTGATTTTTATAGCGCGTTAGGAGAATCCTTATTAAAGCGCGCCGCCGTGGAAGCCGTGACCAAAGAACGTGAGAAATCATCATTGGTTATTATCGTGAGCGCCAGCGTGAGGGAGTGGATAGAGCCTTTTTCGAGGATGTTGGGAATAGACACCGTGATAGCTACGGAATTGGAGGTCGATGAGAGAGGCTTATTGACTGGGAGATTCTCGACTCCTAATTGTAATCGGCAGGAAAAGGTGAACCGACTTAAACAAGTATTCGGAGGGTTGGAACGATTTTATATCTCGGTTTACGGCGATAGCGAAGGAGATGCCGCTTTGTTCGAAATGGCGGACGAGGTACATTATAGAGCGTTCTGATTCTTGTGCTTGCCACATGTACGCGAGATAAAGTCAAAGCCGAAAAATGCCATGCGAGACGCATGATTGTTTGGAAGACGACAAATAGAGTAGCGCTTAAGGCGAATTAAGGCGAATACGTTAAAAAATAGAGACGATTTCATCGCTTTTTCATTGACGATACTGTTTATTTATTTTACCTTTGCCTTTTGTAAGTGAACTAAATGGTAAATATTCATATTACTAATACCAGTTTAATAAACAATTAATATTATGGCAGAACTAAAAGAAAAACTTTTCTCAGAATTCCCTCCTGTATCTACTGAAGAATGGATGGCGAAGATAACGGCCGACCTGAAAGGGGTTCCGTTTGAGAAAAAGCTTGTTTGGAGGACAGGCGAAGGATTTAACGTGAATCCTTTTTATCGTGCGGAAGATATCGAGGGTTTGAAGACCGCGGAGTCTCTTCCCGGCGAATTTCCTTATGTTCGCGGAACGAAGAAAGACAATGACTGGAAGGTACGCCAGAACATCAAGGTTTGTGATTGCGCGGAAGCCAACGAGAAGGCGCGTGACCTTTTGACGAAAGGGGTCACTTCCTTAGGGTTCCATATCAAGGGCGACGAGGTGAACGAGGCGAATATCGCCACTTTGTTGGAAGGTATTTGTCCCGCTTCCGTGGAATTGAATTTCAGTACTTGTAACTGTAAGGCGGCTACGTTAATCGAAATCTTGGCCGGTTATTTCAAGAGCAAGGGTATTGGCGCGGAGAAATGTTATGGTTCTGTAAATTATAATGCGTTCAAGAAGCCTTTGGTGAAAGGCATGGAGAACACGGAATGGGTGGAAGGTGCGGCCGCCGTATTGAAAGCCGGACAAGTTTTGCCCAATTACCGGGTTTTGGCGGTCGACGCTTATCTCCTGAACGACGCCGGAGCTTACATCGCACAAGAGCTGGGATATGCTTTGGCTTGGGGTAACGAGTTGATGGCCAAATTGACCGATGCCGGTTTCACGGCTGATGAGGTCGCCAAGAAAATCAAGTTCAACTTCGGTATCAGTTCCAATTATTTCATGGAAATCGCCAAGTTCCGTGCGGCTCGTTGGTTGTGGGCGGAAATCGTGGCGGCTTACAAGCCAGCGTGCGATTGCGCTTGCAAGATGCATATTCACGCGCAGACATCCGAGTGGAACATGACAATTTATGATGCGTACGTGAATATGTTGCGTTCGCAGACGGAGGCGATGTCAGCGGCTATCGCCGGAGTGGATTCGATGACCGTTCGCCCGTTCGATAAGGCTTATAAGACACCGGACGATTTCTCCGAGCGTATCGCCCGCAACCAACAATTGCTGTTGAAGGAGGAATCCCATTTCGACAAGGTGGTCGACCCTTCCGCCGGTTCTTATTATATCGAGGTATTGACGAATTCCTTGGCGGATGTCGCTTGGAAATTGTTCCTCGAGGTCGAGGATGCGGGAGGCTTCGCTGCTTTGGCTAACGCTGGAAAGGTTCAGGAAGCGATTAACGCCTCCAACGTGGCTCGCAAGAAGAATGTCGCTACCCGCCGTGAGATATTATTGGGTTCCAACCAGTTCCCGAACTTTACGGAGGTGGCCGCCGAGAAAATCAAGGAGACCGCTTCTTGTTGTTGCGGTGGCGGACATTGTGGAACGCCCGCTATTACCGCGCTTGATTTCAGCCGGGGCGCTTCGGAATTCGAGGCTTTGCGCTTGGCTACGGAGAAGAGCGGAAAGACTCCGAAGGTGTTCATGCTGACTATCGGCAATTTGGCGATGCGTCTGGCTCGTTCTCAATTCTCCAGCAACTTCTTCGCTTGTGCGGGATACAAGATTATCGATAACTTAGGCTTCGAGACGGTAGAGGAAGGCGTGGAGGCCGCCGTGAAATCGGGTGCGGAGATCGTGGTACTTTGCTCCAGCGATGATGAGTACGCCGATTACGCTTCTGCCGCTTACAAGGCTTTGGCCGGACGTGCGGAGTTCGTGGTAGCCGGCGCTCCCGCCTGCATGGAAGATTTGAAGGCACAGGGTATCGAGCAATATATTAACGTAAAGAGCAACGTGCTTGAGACTTTAAAGGCGTTCAACGCTAAATTAGGAATTAACTAAAAGATTTGTGATTTGTAATTTTCTTCCATAAATTATGATTCATGAATTCTAAATCTTTAAATCATGAGACCGAATTTTAAAAATATAGATATAAAGAACGCCGGATTCTCCGCTCATAACGCGGCGGAGTGGGCGAAAGCCAATGGTATCGAGGCTAATTGGAAGACACCTGAGCATATCGAGGTGAAACCTGTGTATACGAAAGAGGACTTGGAGGGCATGGAGCACTTGCATTACGCTTCCGGTTTGGCTCCTTATTTGCGCGGTCCGTATAGCGCCATGTACGCTATGCGTCCTTGGACAATCCGTCAATACGCTGGATTCTCCACAGCGGAAGAGTCTAACGCGTTTTATCGCCGTAACTTGGCGTCCGGACAAAAGGGGTTGTCTGTCGCTTTCGACCTGCCGACTCATCGTGGCTATGACGCGGATAATGAGCGTGTGGTAGGTGACGTGGGAAAAGCCGGCGTTTCTATCTGCTCGTTGGAGAACATGAAAGTGCTGTTCGAGGGTATTCCTTTGAACAAGATGTCCGTCTCCATGACGATGAATGGAGCTGTCCTTCCGATTATGGCTTTCTATATTAACGCCGGTTTGGAGCAAGGTGCCAAGTTGGAGGAGATGGCAGGTACGATACAGAACGATATATTGAAAGAGTTCATGGTGCGTAACACCTATATTTATCCGCCTGAGTTTTCTATGCGTATTATCGCCGATATCTTTGAGTACACGTCGCAAAAGATGCCGAAATTCAACTCGATTTCCATCTCCGGTTATCACATGCAGGAGGCGGGTGCCACGGCGGATATCGAGATGGCTTATACCTGGTGTGACGGCTTGGAATATCTGCGTGCGGGCGTGAACGCGGGTATCGATATCGACGCTTTCGCTCCGCGTTTGTCTTTCTTCTGGGCGATTGGAATGAATCATTTCATGGAAATCGCGAAAATGCGCGCCGCTCGTATGTTGTGGGCGAAAATCGTGAAGAGCTTCGGGGCCAAGAACCCGAAATCGTTGGCTTTGCGTACGCACTGCCAGACTTCCGGTTGGTCGTTGACGGAGCAGGACCCGTTCAATAACGTGGGCCGTACTTGTATCGAGGCGATGGCCGCCGCTTTGGGTCATACGCAGTCTTTGCATACGAACGCTTTGGACGAGGCTATCGCTTTGCCGACGGACTTTTCCGCGCGTATCGCACGTAATACGCAGATTTATATTCAGGAAGAGACAAAAATTTGTAAGGAAATCGACCCGTGGGCCGGCTCTTATTATGTGGAGAGCTTAACGAACGAGTTGGTGCATAAAGGCTGGGCGTTGATTCAGGAAATCGAGAGCATGGGCGGAATGGCGAAGGCTATCGAGACTGGTTTACCGAAGATGCGTATCGAGGAGGCTGCGGCTCGTACGCAAGCGCGCATTGATTCGGGTGTTCAGACGATTGTGGGTGTCAATAAATATCGTTTGCCGAAAGAGGCTCCGATTGATATCTTGGAGATTGATAATACGGCAGTCCGTAATGAGCAGATTGAGCTGCTGAAACAACTCCGCGCCAATCGCGATGAGGCCGCTGTCCGTAAAGCTTTGGACGACATTACCGAGTGCGTTCGCACGAAGAAAGGCAATTTGTTGGATTTAGCGGTGAAAGCGGCCGCTGACCGTGCTTGTTTAGGTGAGATATCCGACGCTTGCGAGAAAGTCGTAGGCCGTTATAAAGCAATCATTAGAACTATTTCAGGCGTGTATTCATCAGAAACGAAAAAAGACAAGGATTTCCAAAGAGCGTGTGAGCTTTGTGAGGAATTCGCGAAGAAAGAGGGTCGTCAGCCTCGTATCATGATCGCGAAGATGGGCCAAGATGGTCACGATCGTGGCGCTAAAGTGGTCGCTACGGGTTATGCGGATTGTGGTTTCGACGTGGATATGGGACCGTTGTTCCAGACTCCTGCCGAGGCGGCTCGCGAGGCCGTGGAGAATGACGTGCATGTGTTAGGCGTATCTTCCTTGGCGGCCGGTCATAAGACTTTGGTTCCGCAGGTTATTGAAGAATTGAAGAAATTGGGTCGTGAGGACATCGTGGTCATCGCGGGAGGCGTGATTCCGGTTCAAGATTATGATTTCTTGTATAAAGCGGGCGTAGCCGCCATATTTGGTCCGGGTACGAACGTGTCGAAAGCGGCTTGCCAGATTCTCGAGATTCTGTTGGGCGAATAAAAGGAACAGACCGTTTGATTCTAAATAAAGAGGCCGGACGATTGGTGTCGTCCGGCTTTTTTTTATGTATTTTTGTGGCGTTTTTCAATTAAAGGAAGAAGCATGAGAATCGTTATAGGTATTGATGTAGGTGGAAGTACGACCAAGATTGTCGGTATAGAGAACAATCAGGTCAAGAACCCGATGTTTGTCAAAGCGACAGACCCGGTGACCTCCTTGTTTGGGGCGTTTGGTAAATATATTTATGATAACAATATTTCGTTGTCAAATATCGAGAAGGTCATCCTGACCGGAGTGGGTAGCGCTTATATCGAACAACCGTTGTATGGCCTGCCGACCGCTCATGCGGATGAGTTCCTCGCAGATGGTTTAGGCGCTCAATATAATACGGGATTGGAAGATTTGTTGGTGGTGAGCATGGGAACGGGAACTTCTTTCGTCAAGGTGCGAGGTGACGTTATCGAACATATTGGAGGCTTGGGGATTGGTGGAGGAACGATTCTCGGTTTGTCGAAATTGTTGTTGAAGACTCATGATTTCCATCAGATAGAGGCTTTGGCGGAACTTGGTTCGTTGGAAGAGATTGATTTGCATATTCGTGATATCACGCCTTGTCCTTTACCTGGTTTACCCTTGGATGTGACGGCTTCTATTTTCGGTAAGGCGGACACGAACGCTAAGATGGAAGACATCGCTTTAGGTATTGTTCACATGGTCTTGCAGACGATTGGGCAAGGAGCGGTTTTCGCTTCGTTGAACGATGAGATTAAAAATATTGTCTTAATCGGGAATTTGACTCGTTTGCCTCAGTGCGCGGATATATTCTCCCGTTTGGAGGAGATGTACGGCGTGTGCTTCAAGATTCCGAAATACGCTGAATATCGTACGGCTATCGGTGCGGCTTTATGCTATATCCGAAATCGGGAATATCGGGATATCGCGGGTTAAGGCTTTGCCTTTTGAATCCACCGTGCGGAGCTCTTGTTTTTTACGGGAAAAGTGCGTTTATTTGTAGGTGAGTAATTAACGAGAAATAATAGAAGGGTATGAGGAGTTTTTTAGGAGTTATAGGGGCATTCTTGTTGGCGTGTGTGTCGTTGTCTGCGAACGCTCAGTTCAAGTTGGGCGTGAAAGGTGGATTGAACATATCTTCCGTTCATTTTAATTCGGATTTGCTGAAAGCGGAGAATATTACCGGTTTCCAGATTGGGCCGATGGCGGAGGCGATGATTCCCGCGTTGGGATTGGGTATTGACGCGGCGATATTGTATGCTCAAAAGGGAATGGAGACGGACGAGAAGAGCGGTGTTAGGACAAGCATGAAAACAAGTTATTTGGATGTCCCCGTCAATTTGAAATGGAAGTTTGGCTTGCCGATTGTCAAAGCTTATTTGGCGGCGGGTCCTTATATCGGCTTTCGGGTAGGAGGTGATAAGATCTGGGAGGTGCTTGGCGACCAGATAGAGTCGAAAACTTTTAGTGCCGGATTGAATTTTGGTGCGGGTGTCGAGTTGATTAGTCTTTTGCAGGTGGGGGTTAATTATGGATTGGGTTTGACCGACAATTATAACGCGAAGAAAATGGACTTGAATGGGAAGAATCGTGGTTGGTCTGTTACGGCGGCTATTTTGTTCTAAACAGGTAAGATGAGTTATGCGGATGTCATACTTCCTCTTCCGTTGGAGGATAGTTATACCTATCGGATTCCAGAGGATTTGGAAAAATCCGTGATTCCTGGGAGTCGTGTTATCGTTCGTTTTGGGAAAAAACGGTATTATACGGCGCTTGTCGAGGCGGTGCATGAGCGAAAACCGGATTCGGATCTTGAGGTGAAGGATATTTATGCGCTATTGGATGCTACTCCGGTGCTTCGTCGCCCGCAACTTCGTTTTTGGAAATGGATATCTTCTTATTATATATGTAAGCTGGGTGATGTGTATAAGGCGGCTTTGCCTTCCGGGTTGAAATTGGAAAGCGAAACTGCGGTGACTTGTAATAGCGATTTTGTCGCGTCCGGTCTTTTGCGCCCGAATGAGCAGGCGGTACTGGACGCTTTTAATGGGGTTTCTCGGCTAACAATCTCGGATTTAGAAAAGAGGACTGGCCTTCGGAATGTCGTTCCGGTCGTTTCTTCCTTAATGGCGAAAGGCGCGGTGGAAGTGAACGAGGAATTGAAACGAGGGTTCGTGCCTAAAAAACAGACTTTCATACGCTTGGCGGAGGCTTATCGGGATGAGACGAGATTGCGGATTGTTTTCGATGAGTTGAAACGGGCGAAAAAGCAAGAAGAACTCTTAATCGTTTTCCTAGATTTAAGCCACACGTTAAATCCTGCCTTGTCAAAGGAATTGTCCAAGAAGGAATTGATAGAGCGTAGCGGTGCCTCTTCCGCCGTGTTGGATGGCTTGTTGAAGCGTGGAATCTTGGAGGCTTACGAGAAAGAGGTGAGTCGTTTACGGTTCCCGGTATGTCGTTTATGTGAACTTGATCCGTTGACTCCGGCTCAAGAAAAGGCTTATTTTGAAATACATGAGGCTTTTAAGACGAAGGAGGTTTGCTTGCTTCACGGTGTGACCTCGAGTGGAAAGACCGAGATTTACGCTCATCTAATTGATGAGGTATTGCGACTGGGGAAGCAAGTCTTGTATATGTTGCCCGAAATAGCCATCACCACTCAAATCATGGAACGGTTGGCCAAAGTGTTCGGGGATAAATTGTTGGTCTATCATTCCAAATTCTCGGATAACGAACGTGTGGAGGTTTGGAATAGATTGTTGCATGATGGTGGACCGGTCTTGGTATTGGGTGTCCGTTCTTCTATTTTCCTACCCTTTAAGGACTTGGGGCTGGTTATCGTGGACGAGGAACATGAAAGTACGTATAAGCAACAGGAACCTGCTCCGCGGTATCACGCGCGTAACGCGGCGATTGTCTTGGCGAATATGCATGGCGGAAAAACGTTGCTGGGTTCGGCTACGCCTTCCATTGACTCCTATTTTAACGCGTTATCGGGAAAATATGGTTTGGTGGAGTTATTCGCTCGTTATGGCGATTGCCTGATGCCGGAAATCATTCCCGTGAACGTACGGGAGTTGAGGCGAAAGAAAATTATGAAAGACACGCTTTTTTCTCCTTTGTTGGTGGAGAAAATGAGAGAGGCATTGTCTAAAGGGGAACAGGTGATCTTGTTTCAGAATCGGAGAGGGTTCGCTCCGATGATAGAATGTAAGGCGTGTGGTTGGGTGCCTCATTGCGTGAATTGCGATGTCTCTCTTACTTATCATAAATCGCACGGTCAATTGATTTGTCATTATTGTGGTTATACGAACCGTTTGCCTCAGGAGTGTCCGGAATGTGGCGGGAAAGAATTTCGTTTCCAAGGCTTTGGGACGGAGCAGGTGGAGGAGGAAATCGCCAAGTTATTTCCGGAGGTGAGAATGGAGCGGCTGGATTTCGATACGGCTCGTACCCGAACGGCGTATGAGCGGATTATCTCAGATTTTGAGCGGGGCAAGACAAGCGTCTTGATTGGCACTCAGATGTTGTCGAAGGGGTTGGATTTCGGAAATGTCACCGTGGTCGGAATATTGAGCGCCGATAGCTTGATGAATTTCCCGGATTTCCGGGCGCATGAGCGGGCGTTCCAATTGATGGCGCAGGTCAGTGGACGTGCGGGGAGACGGGATAAACAAGGTGTCGTTATTTTGCAGACCAGCCAGCCGGAACACCCTTTAATCCAGATGGTCCGGCGTATGGCTTATGACGAAATGGCGCGTACGCAATTGGAGGAGCGGAGCATGTTCCGATATCCGCCGTATTATCGTTTGATTGTTCTGGTTTTCCGGTGTCGGGAAGAGGAAGCTTTGTCGAAGATGTCCGCGTTATATGCGGAGAAGCTCCGCGAGCGTTTGGGAGAACGGGTATTGGGTCCGGTCACGCCTCCGATAAATCGGATACAAACCTTACATATCAAGAAAATTATCTTGAAAATCGAGATATCGGCGAGGATAGCTTCCTTGCGTGAGATTCTGGAACATATTTATCGCGAGATGCGGGAATATCCGCTTTTTAAACGATTGTTGATGCATTATGACGTGGACCCGGTTTGAAAAATAAGTAGGTATGAAGCAAGAAAAAATAAGGTTGTTATTTGTCTGTCTCGGGAATATCTGTCGTTCGCCATCGGCTGAGGCGGTGATGAGAAAGCTGGTGGAGGACGCGGGATTGGGGAATCGGTTTGAGATTGATTCCGCGGGGATTATCGGTTATCATGAGGGGGAACGGGCCGATTCACGTATGCGGGCGCATGCCGCTCGCCGAGGATATGCCTTGGATTCGATTTCCCGTCCGATACGTCCTTGGGATTTCCGGAATTTCGATTTGATTATCGGTATGGATGACCGCAACATCGCGGATTTGAAGCGGAAGGCTCCGGACGTGGAGTCGGAAGCCAAGGTCCATCAGATGATGGAATTCGCCCGCGATAGTTTGTTCGATTATGTCCCCGACCCTTATTACGGTGGCGCGGAGGGGTTCGAGCGGGTACTCGATTTGTTGGAGGACGCTTGCGCCGGTTTGTTGGAATTTTTGCGAAGGAGTTAGAAGGAGGGAGTTAGAAGAAAGGAGTTAAAAGGAGTTAGAAGGAGTTATCGCTTCGCTTAGGAGTTAAAAGCCAATACCATTTTGTACGTAATCAAGAATGTATCGGCCTTTAACTCCTAAGCCCGCTCCGGCGGGCGATAACTTCCTTTAACTCCTTTTAACTCCTTCCTTTTTAACTCCTTCTCAAAGTCTGACCTTCCAGCTCCGCTCGCCTACTCGGACGATGTACACGCCATCACTTAGGCCGGTGTAGCGACGGGTGCCGACTTGCTCTTCCATGCGGACGAGCTTTCCGCCTATCGCGATGATGGCCACTTTCTCCTTATCCGGCGTGTAGACGTGAATGGCGTTGCCTTCGGTATAGACCTCTACCGCCTCATCGCCTATCGCTTCCACTCCGGTGGGGTTCAGCGGCTCGACGCGGGCACGGATGTAGAGGTCGGCGTAGTTGGCGCGGATGTGGTACTTGCCGTCGGTGTCCAAGGTCGCCTCGCGCCAGATTCCCACGGGGCCCCGGCGATACTCCACGACGAGCGTCCGAGGGTCGTAACCCTCCGCCACCGAAGCGGAGAAGGAGAAGGTATTGCCCTCGCGTACTTGGTCGCCGCGATATGCGAAACGAACGCTGTCGTTCGGCTGGACGAAACGCACGTCGTAGTAGGTGATTTGCGGAACGTCCGGTTCCTCCGGCTCTGTCGGCTCTTCGGGTTCCTCATCCTTAGTGAAAGTACCCGTTATCTTCATGTTCTCTGTACCAAATTGGGTCGGGACCTCCTTATCCCACGCGAAGGTGTAGCCTTCCACGGGGGCTACGGTCGGCGCGGTAATCGCCGTACCGCTATTGCCATATTGGATTACCTTCGTCTCTTCCTCCACGCCCGGAACGGTATATGTGAAAGTTACGGTATATATCACATAATCGTCCCGAGCCTCCTCATTCAAGCTGCCGAGAGGAATGGGATAACCACTATCAAGGTCTTGCCCCCAGATTTGCTCCGTCTGTCCGTCTTGCAACAGGTAGGCCACCTCGCCGCTCTTGTATTCCTCTTCGGTTTTCTCCATATCTTCTTCGGAAGGAACAGTTCCACTGTCATTACCTACGCCAGCCTCACAAGTACTCTCCAAGTAGTAGCTGTTCGTTACCGAAGCATAAGAGGTGTTGCTCCCTATGATTCCACCGACCGCTTCGCTATTTCCGCTCATCGCACCGGTATTGGAGCTGTTCGATACCGCACAAATAAAATTACTATATCCGACAATACCACCGATACAAGCGTTATCTCCTGTTCCTGTCACCGTGCCACTGTTAGAACAATTTGATACTATAGCACTACCATAATTATATCCCACAATACCACCAACGGAAGGGTATCCTGGCCCTGTCCCTGCTCCTATCACTTTCACTGTACCGCTATTGAAACAATTCGATACCTCAGAACTATTATTATACCCTACAATGCCGCCGGCTATAGCATTAGCCTCTGATGTTCCTATCACCGTACCACTATTGGAACAGTTCAATACTGTACTAGCTTTCTCTATATATCCTACGATACCACCGACATAACGACTTGCTCTAATGTAGCTTTCCGCCACGTTGACATTCTGTATCGTACCGCCGGTTACAAAACCGAATAGACCTTGATTGTCCTCCTCCTCATTATTGATATAGATGCCGCTGATGGTATGCCATTGTCCGTCGAAAGTGCCTTCGAAGTATGTTCCTACGGCACTGCGACCTATCGGAGTCCATGAGTTCAGTCCTGTAGTGTTCTCATTCCAGCTCTCCCAATCTTCGGTGTTGTTCAGTTGGATATCGGCATCCAAGTAGATGGTCTGGCCGTTGAAATCTTCAGTTTCGTTATTCACCAGCTGTGCCAAGCCGGCTAATTCAGCGGCGGTGGAGATGGTGAACTCGGTGGCTCCGGTGTTATTGTTGTACCAATCCGTGTTCACCGTCGTGCCGTCCCATACGGTTTGCTCTTGCCCCACGGCGGGGAGGGTGAGCAGGGCGAACGCCCAGAGTAGAAATTTGCTTAGTAAATGTCTTGTCATAATCTGTTTGTTTGTTTGTTTGTTGTTCGTTATTCTGTTTGTATTCGACCCCATCCCCGGCCCTTCCCCTCTCTTCAGGGGAAGGGGGTGAAGTCCTCGCTAATCCCGCTCCCCCCGTCGAGAGGGGGAGCTGTCCGAAGGACTGAGGGGGTGAGGAGGTGACTGAGGGGGTAGGAAAGCTCCCCTCCCGGGGGGAGCTTTTCTTTCATACCACGCTGGGCGTTTCCTCCTCTTCCTCGCCGCCCTCGTCGGGGTTCGGGTCCGTAGGCTCGAAGGGCAGGTCGGTGCCCTCGTCGTCCTTGCCGTCCTCGCCTTCGCCTTCACCCTCGCCTTCGCTCGGGTCGGTGGGTTCGGTGGGGGTGGAGCCGCCACCGCTCGCGGAGCCGTCGACGATGCTGGTGTAGACGGCCACGATGCCGTTCACGCGGTCGATGAAGTCGTTTATCTCGTCCGTGGGCTGTACGATGGCGTAGGCGTTCACCGTCTCCACTATCTCGCCATAGAGCGCGTTCGCCTCGTCGCAAAGCTCCTTGCTGTCCAGCTCCTTCTGCGGGTCGCGGGCGACGGCCTCGGTGATTTTCCCCTCGAAAGCCGCCTCGAACGCCTCGTTCGCCTTCTGGAGCTCCGTTACCTCCTCGTCCAGATGCAGCGCGGCGATGGCCTCGGCGTTCTCCGGCAGGGTGAGTACGGCCTGCATACCCTTCACCTCGGCGGTCTGCTTGGCGTACTCGTGCTTGCCGATGCCCGTGTAGGGCGACAGCACCGCCTTCAGCCGCGTGGCGGCGGCCCGTTTCGCCTCGATGGGATTCGTGAGGTGCGTGTTCACCACCCCGTTGATGATACCCGTCAGTCGGTCGCGCCACGCGTCCGTCTCTTTCAGCGAGAGGGTCGCCACGAACGCCGTCTGCCGGTTCACCACGCTTTGAAGATTCACGTTCACCCCGCTGTAACCGGAGTCTAAACTCTCGATGTGCAACGCCGCCGCGCCCGAGGCGTCTACCGCCTTTTTCACCTTGGCGTGAAAGTCGCATGTCGCGCCCAACGTGAGCTGCGACAGCGGAAACGATTTGATTTTCTTTTTCATTCTCTATCTCTTTTAGTTAATAAATCCGTTTTGTCGGGCTGAATAACCGGTTCCGCGGGCCTGCCAACCACTTTGCCGGGCCGAAGAACCGGTTCCGCGGGTCCGCCAACCGCTTTGCCGGGTTGAAGAACCGGTTCCGCAGGCTCGCCAACCGCTTTGCCGGCTTGAATAACCGGTTCCGCAGGCTCGCCAACCACTTTGTCGGGTCGAAGAACCGGTGATTCACCTTTCCGAACCCGAAGGGTGGTAAATTTAAACGTACGTCTATTTTACCACCTTTTCGGGGAAATTCGCCGCTCGTTGGCGTTCGGATAGAGGTGTTTTGTAATTGGTTGAAAAAGAGGATATAGAAAGAAAAAAAGCGGAAATCCCTTTGCGTTTTTTCGCGGCTTTCCTATCTTTGCGGGGGTGGTAAAATAGACGTACGTCTAGATTTACCATTTTAAGGAAATTTAAGTCTTGCGCTCCGTCGCATAGCGTTGATATACAGCGTATAAGTCGTTTGTGGACGAGAGCTTTCTTGCGGCGCTTTTTTGGATTTTGGGCGGTTTATGACGAAAAAGCGTCAAAAACCACTTGAAAAGCTCCCCCGGGAGGGGAGCTGTCGAGCGAAGCGAGACTGAGGGGTCGGGTGAGCCTTTTTCTATTCTTTACTTTTCCTTATTCTTCAGGTCCGGATAGCTGACGCGGGTGTGGAACATGGTCTTGAGCTTCTCCACGAAAATCTCCTTGATGGCCTCCACGTCCTTGAAGGTGAGGGGCGCGTTCCGCATCAGCCCGTCGGCTATCTGCCCGTCTATAATCTTGTTCACCAGCGCGCGGATGCTCTCCTCCGTATGCTCCTTCAGGCTGCGCGAGGCGGCCTCCACGGAGTCCGCCATCATCAGCACGGCGGTCTCCTTCGAGAAGGGGTTCGGCCCGGGGTAGGTGAAGGCCTCCTCGTCGATGGGCCTGTCGGGGTACTGGTTCTTGAAAGAGTTGTAGAAGTACTTCGCCTTGCCCCGCCCGTGGTGCGTGCGGATGAAGTTGATGACCGCCTTGGGCAGCATCGCCTTCTCGGCTATCTTCACGCCCTCGGCTACGTGGCTGATGATGATACGCGCGCTCTGGTCGTACGAGAGCTGGCTGTGCGGGTTCACGCTGGACTGGTTCTCGGTGAAGAAGGCGGGGTTCGCCATCTTGCCGATGTCGTGGTAAAGCGCGCCGGTCCGGACGAGCTGGGCGTTCGCCCCAATCTTGTTAGCCGCCTCCGCCGCGAGGATGGATACCTGCAGCGAGTGCTGGAAGGTGCCCGGGCAGGTCTCGCTGAGCCGTTTCAGTATGGGGTTGTTGATGTTGGACAGCTCCACCAGCGTGATGGTGGAGACGTAGCCGAAGGTCTTCTCCAGCATGTAGACCAGCACGTAGGTGAACATCAGCAGGATGAAGTTGATGCCGAAGTAGAGCATCATCATCCAGTTTATCTTGTTGAGGTTCGCCTCCTGGAACAGCACGAGGCTCAGGTAATAGACCACGTAGGAGAGGAAGATGAAGAAGGCGCAACGAATCAGCTGCGAGCGTTCGCTCAGGTCCTTCAGGCTGAAGGTGACCACCATGCCGGCCACGATTTGCAGGAGCAGGAACTCGTGGGGGAAGGGCACCATCAGCGAGCATATCAGCGCGATGATGAGGTGGATGAACAGCGCCGTGCGCGAGTCGAAGAAGGTACGTACCACGATGGGCACGATGGCGAACGGGAGGATGTAGACGTTGAACAGCGTGTAGTTGACGCACAGCTCCGTGAGGACGCAGCTCATGAGGATGCACAGCAGCAGGAACCATACGTTCTTCCGGTTGTGGAGTATCTTCACGCGGAACGACCAGAGGTAGAGCCAGAAGCAGAACATCAGCCCGAAGACGAGCACGAACTGCCCCGCGAGGATGATGCTTTGCGCCTGCGTGCCTCCGCTTTTCGTCTCGTGGATGTACTTCAGCGAGCGGAGCACGTTGTAGGTATGGTGGTCCACGATCTCGCCCCGGTCCACGATGCGCTCGCCGGCCTGCACCATCCCGTTGGAGAGCGATATGCCTTGCAGGATGTCCTCTTTCACCTTCTCCGACATCTCGGCGGCGTAGGAGACGTTCTCGGCGATGTAGTTGTTGATGTCGCAGGATTGCAGCGTCGCCTTGTCGAGGTAAGGGGGGCAGTTGTTGATGATGGACTCGTAGGCGGTCCGCACGGTGAAGAAGTCGCTCACGTAATGCGTCCGCGCGATGGTGTTCTCCAGCAGGTAGACCTGCTCCTGCTCCGCGTCCCTCAGCTCCTCCAACGCTTGCGGCGAGATGATGCCGGTCTCGTATAAGTCGGAGAGCGTGCTCTCTATATACCGTAGGTAGGCGGACGATATCTTCTTGTGCAGATAAGCGTTGTAGTTCACGCGGAATTCCTCGGTCTTTTGCTTTTGGATGTTGGGGTCAATCCGGTAATAGGGCTTGAACTTCCGGAGCGCGCTATCCCTTTCCACCTCTATCTCCTCGCTGGTCTTGTATATCGGGAAGTCGTTGGGCGCGGTAAGCAATCCGTACCGCCAAGGTTTCCCCTCGTGGAACTGATAACGGAATTTGCCCTCCCTCGGGAAGAAGTAGGCGATGAGCAACGCTACGATGGCGAAGTAGAATATGGTCGGCAGGTTGAATCTTTTCTGTTTCATGTCACGTTCGTTGTATTTAGCGGAGCGAAATATACGTAAAAAAGTTCATTCCGTATCGTTTTGGGCCGATTTATGCGGCGTTCGGACGAAAACTCCCTCATTATTATGAGTAAACCGGGAAAAAAGGCGTACTTTCGCGTGTTATTAACAGAAGAATTAGGAAATCATGACACAAAGGAAGGTGAGGGTACGCTTCGCTCCCAGTCCTACGGGAGCCTTACATATAGGAGGCGTACGGACGGCTTTATACAATTATTTGTTCGCTAAGCAGCATGGCGGGGAGATGATTCTCCGTATAGAGGACACGGATTCGCAACGGTTCGTGCCCGGAGCGGAGGATTATATCATCGAGGCCCTGACTTGGTTGGGTATCAAGTTCGACGAGGGCGTCGGGTTCGGCGGGAATTATGGCCCCTATCGCCAGAGCGAGCGGCGCGCGATTTACCGGAAATATGTCGACCAATTGCTGGAGGACGGCCACGCCTATATCGCTTTCGACACCCCCGCAGAGCTGGAGGAGAAACGGAAGGAGATAGCCAATTTCCAATATGACGCTTCTACCCGTATGCGGATGCGGAACTCGTTGACGCTTCCGCCGGAGGAGGTCAAGAGGCTGATTGATGAGGGATGCCAATACGTGGTGCGGGCGAAAATCGAGCCGGACGAGAATATCCACGTGAATGACTTGATTCGCGGTGACGTGGTTATCAATTCCTCGATATTGGACGATAAGGTGTTGTATAAGTCCGCCGACCAGTTGCCCACTTACCATCTGGCGAATATCGTGGACGACCACCTGATGGAGGTCACCCACGTGATTCGCGGCGAGGAGTGGTTGCCAAGCGCGCCGTTGCATGTGTTGCTGTACCGTTTCTTCGGCTGGGAGGAGACGATGCCTCGTTTCGCCCATTTGTCCTTGTTGTTGAAGCCGGAGGGTAACGGTAAGTTGAGCAAGCGCGACGGCGACCGTCTGGGCTTCCCGGTCTTCCCGCTGGAATGGCATGACCCGAAGACCGGCGATGTCTCTTCCGGTTATAGGGAGAGCGGTTATTTCCCGGAGGCGGTGGTGAATTTCCTCGCCTTGTTGGGCTGGAATCCCGGAAACGACCAAGAGGTGATGAGCATGGACGATTTGATTCGTCTGTTCGACCTTTCCCGTTGTAGCAAGGGAGGCGCCCGTTTCGATTACGAGAAGGCGAGATGGTTCAACCATCACTATTTGCAGGAGAAGAGTAACGCCGAGCTCGCCGACCTCTTCATGCCAATCGTGGAGAGCCACGGCATCCAAACGACTCACGCTTACGTGGAAAAGGTGGTCGGTCTGATGAAAGGTCGTGTCAGTTTCGTGAAGGAGCTATGGGACCTTTGCTCTTTCTTCTTCGTCGCCCCGACGGAATACGACGAGAAAACCCGGAAGAAACGTTGGAAGGCGGATTCTGCCCAGCAACTCTCGGAGTTTATCGAGCGATTGCGTATCCGCGAGCCTTTCGACGTGGAAGGAACCGAGGAGGAATGCAAGGCTTGGATAGAGAGCAAAGGCTATCACTTGGGTAATATCATGAACGCGGCCCGTTTAGCGTTGGTAGGTGAGGGGAAAGGTCCCGGAATCTTCGACATCACGGAAGCGTTGGGTAAAGAGGAATCTATCCGTCGTATCCAGCGGGCTATCGATATATTGAAATGATCATGTATAGCCTGGCGATACATCTATATGCGTTCGTGGTCGCCCTGATCGCGCCTTTCCATAAGAAAGCCCGTTTGCTAAGGCTTGGACAGTGGCGGACGAACGCCGTTCTCCGTAAGAAAATCGACAAGAGCGCGAGGTATATCTGGTTCCACGCCTCTTCCTTGGGGGAGTTTGAGCAGGGACGTCCCTTGATGGAGCGTATCAAGGCGGAGTATCTGGAGTATAAGATATTGCTGACCTTTTTCTCGCCGTCCGGTTACGAGGTGCGGAAGAATTACGAGGGGGCCGATATCATTTGTTATCTTCCGTTCGACACGCCTTGGCGCGTGCATAAGTTCTTGGACTTGGCGCGTCCGTCGATGGCCATATTCATCAAGTATGAGTTTTGGGGGAATTATTTGCGGGCGTTGCATAAACGGGGAATACCCGTTTATATCATATCCGCCATCTTCCGCAGGGAACAGTTGTTTTTCCAATGGTTCGGGAAGCCTTATCGGAAGATGCTCACTTACTTTGACCATCTGTTCGTGCAAGACGAGCGTTCGAGAGCTTTGTTGGCGGATTTCGGTATCACGAACGTGACGGTGACGGGCGACACGCGCTTCGACCGGGTGTTGGCCGTCCGTCGGCAAGCGTATGAACTTCCGCTTGTGGAACGTTTCTTGGAGAGCTCGGATGGACGGAAACCGGTCGTGCTGGTGGCGGGAAGCACGTGGCCGCAAGACGAGGAGATTCTTATCCCTTATTTCGCCCGGCATCCGGGGATGAAGTTGATTATCGCTCCTCATGAGATTAGCCGGGAGCGGCTTCTCGCTATCGAGACGATGTTGAAACGTCCTTCAATCCGTTTGTCCGAAGCTCGGGAGGATAACCTGAAAGATAAGGATTGCCTGATAATCGATGGCTTCGGCCTCCTTTCTTCCATTTATCGGTATGGAGATGTCGCGTACGTGGGAGGTGGTTTCGGCGTAGGGATTCACAATACCTTGGAAGCTGCGGTGTATGGCATTCCTGTCGTGTTCGGCCCTAAATACCACAAGTTCAAGGAGGCGAAAGACCTTATCGCCGTGGGAGGCGGATTCTCGGTAGCCGACGCTGATGCGTTTGGGCGGAGGATGGACGAGCTGCTCGCTAATCCGGAAGCCTTAGCGCGCGCGGGCCGTGCCGCCGGCGATTTCGTGAACGGCAGCGCGGGAGCGACCGACAGGATATTGAAACATATTTCTCTTCGATGAAGATATGTCAAAATGAAAAATGGCACACAGATAACGCGGATTAAACAGAGAAACGCGGATTCTTTTATTGATTTGTAATAAAATAAATCTGTGTTCATCCGCTCAATCCGCGTTGTCTGCGTGCCAATACCGGATTTAATACACCTTTATCTATTTATACGGCGGGCAGGCTCATGCCCGTTATTTTCCGATACAGGTCGAGGGCGTACACGTCCGTCATGCCGGAGATGTAATCGAGCACGCATTGGATTTTCCCATAAGTCGAAGGCGTGTTCTTATCGTACTGCTCCGGGATGCGTTGCAGGAGCAATTTGCTGTAAGCGTGGGCGGGGTTCATCACCGCCTCGGTCAGGCTGTCTATCAGATGGCTGAAGATGTGATAACCCGCCAGCTCGATGTCGAGCACCTCTTTCGCCGTGTAAATCTTCTTGTAGGCGGTGGCGGAGCAATTCGCGTAAGCCCGCTTGACATGCTCGCTTATGTTTTTTATCAGCGGCGTATTGTAGCTCCCGTCGAGAATCCGTTCCTCATTCTCAAGGAAGACACGCGAGCATTCGTCCACCAAAAGCCCCACGATGCAGGAGCGCAGGTAGGCGATTTTCTCGTTCGTATCGTCCACCATCTCCATGACTCGCTCGATATGCGCCAGCCGCTCGCCCTCGAAGAAGCCTGACAGCAGTCCGATAGCCTCCTCGGTGGTGAGGATATGCAGCTTGCAGGCGTCCTCGATGTCCATGATTTGGTAACAGATATCGTCCGCCGCCTCCACGAGGTAGACCAGCGGATAGCGAAGGTATTTCTCCGGGTTTTCCGGGTCCCGCCCGATGCCCAGCTCCTTCACGAGCCGTTCATAGCTCTCCTCCTCGGATTGGAAGAAGCCGAACTTCCCCTTCTGGCCCGCGTGAATGGAGGCGTAAGGATATTTGACGATAGAGGCGAGCGTGCTGTACGTCAACGCGAATCCCCCCTTCCGCCGGCCCACGAACTGATGCGTCAGCAGCCGGATAGCGTTGGCGTTGCCCTCGAAATGGACGAAATCCTCCCAGCGGCCGCCCTCCTCGCGCACTTTCCGCTCCAGTTCCTTGCCGTTTCCCTCGGAGAAATAGGCGGAGATGGCCCGTTCGCCCGAATGTCCGAACGGCGGGTTCCCCATGTCGTGCGCGAGGCAAGCCGCGGACACGATGGCGCCCATCTCCGGGAAGTTGACGCTGCCGCCCGGATATTTCCGCGCCAGCTCCTTCGCCACGTTGTTGCCCAGCGAGCGTCCCACGCAGGAGACCTCCAGACTATGCGTCAGACGGTTATGCACGAAGATGCTTCCGGGCAGCGGGA